>JAEWNN010000106.1 GCA_023457035.1 Verrucomicrobiota bacterium | reverse complement strand
GGGGGCCCCCCCCCCGCGCCACGGCGGACGCCGAACCCGGGCGTGCGCGGGCGTTGCTCGCTCTGCATTTCAATCACCGGCTGCGCGGGGCCGCGGCGGACGCGGACGAGGCGTTCTGCCTCGAGTTGTGCGCGGCGCTCGGAGCGGAGCTGCGCATCGGCGCGGCGGAGTGGGCACCCGGCAGCGATGTCTCCGAGGCGCAGGCCCGAGACGCGCGGTTTGCGTTTTTCGACCGGGCGATGCGCGAGGTCGGCGCGCGGTCGCTCTGGCTTGGGCACCATCGCGACGACGTCGTGGAAACGATGTTGCTGCGGCTCAGCCGTGGGAGCGGTGCGCGCGGCCTGGCGGCGCCGCGGCCGGTGCAGCGGTTGGCCGACGGCACGGTGCGGCTGCGTCCGCTCCTCGCTGTGCCGAAGGCGGAGATCGTGGCGGCGCTGCGCGCGGCCGGCGTGCCGTGGTGCGAGGATGCGACGAACCACGGCGAGGCGTATTTCCGGAACCGGTTGCGCAACCGCGTGCTGCCCGCATGGCGCGAGGCGGCACCGGCCGATCTCGCGGCGGCGGTGGCGCGGTCGCGGTCGCTGCTCGAGGAGGAGGACGAGGCGCTGGAGCTGTGGGTCGACCGTATCCTGTCGGCGGAGCTCGGCGAGACGCTGCCGCTGACCGAGCTGCGCGCCGCGCCGGTGGCGGTGGCGCGGCGCGCGCTGCATCGCTGGCTCGGCGCGATGGGGCTGGGCGGCGTGTTGGCGAGCGCGGCGTTCGAGGATCTGCTAGCGGCGGTGCGCGCAGGACGCGCCACACGACTGAGTGCCGGGGGTGCCGGATTGCTGGAGACGGAGGCGGCGACGCTGCGTCTTGTGGCGGCCGAGGCGCCGCTTGAGTGGGGGACGCTGGCGCTGCCGGTGCCCGGCGCGGTGCGGTTGCCCGATGGCGCGTTGCTGCGCGCGGCGCGGGTCGCGATCGACGCGGATCTGCGCGGGCGGATTTGTGCGGGCGAACTCGACGACGGGCGGACGGCGTTTCTGGCCACAATGGAAACCTCCAGTGCATTTTCCATCCGGCCGTGGCGGGCCGGCGACCGCTACCGCCCGCTGGGCGCGGCGGGGACGGCGAAGTTGCAGGACCAGTTCGTCAACCGCCGAATCGCCCGCGGCTTGCGCGGCCGGCTCCCGCTAGTCTGCGCCGCCGACGGTGCGATCCTGTGGGTGCCGGGCCTGCCGCCGGCGCAGGAAGCGCGCGTCTGCGAGGGAACGACGATGGCCGTTCAATTGACATATCTGCCGCCCGACTCACTCTCCGCACCCACCGGTCATGTCTGAAAAAGAAACACCCAAACGTCGCCCGTTGAAGAATTCCCGCCCCGAGGGCTTCCAGCCCAAGGTTTGGTTGATCTGGGCGGCGATCATCGCCTTGGCCGTCGCCGTCGCGACCATCCCGCCCGGGCGCAAGGCCGCGCCGGTGAAGCTGAACATCCAGCAGGTCGTCGAGCTGGCCGAGAAGGGCGAGATCAAGGACGGTGTGATCAAGGCCGAACCCTCCGGCGGGCCGTTCTACACGACGATCGTCGGCGAGTTCGTCACGCCGCAGAAGAACGCCGACAACATCGACAGCACCCATTTCTCCGCCGCCGGCCGCGTGATCGACGAGAGCATGGCGCGCCTGCAGGCCACGCGGGTCTTCAAGGAGCCCGCGGCCGAGACCTGGCTCTCCAGCCTGCTCGTGAGCCTGCTGCCGTTCCTGCTCATCCTCGGGGTATTGTATTTCCTCTTCCTGCGCCAGATCCGCGCCGCCGGTCGCGGCGCGCTCAACTTCGGCAAGAGCCGCGCGAAGCTCCTCACCCGCGACCGCGACAAGGTGACGTTCAAGGACGTCGCCGGCTGCGACGAGGCGAAGGAGGAGGTCAGCGAGGTCGTCGAGTTCCTCAAGGATCCGAAGAAGTTCCAGAAGATGGGCGGCCGTATCCCGAAAGGCGTGCTCATGGTCGGCCCTCCGGGCACGGGCAAGACCCTGCTCGCCAAGGCCGTGGCCGGCGAGGCCGACGTGCCGTTCTTCTCCATCAGCGGTTCGGACTTCGTGGAGATGTTCGTCGGCGTCGGTGCCAGCCGCGTGCGCGACATGTTCGAGCAGGGCCGCAAGAACGCGCCGTGCATCGTCTTCATCGATGAGATCGACGCCGTGGGCCGCCAGCGCGGCGCCGGCCTGGGCGGCGGCAACGACGAGCGCGAACAGACGCTCAACTCCCTGCTCGTCGAGATGGACGGCTTCGACACCACCGAGGGCGTGATCATCATCGCCGCGACCAACCGCCCCGACGTGCTCGACAGCGCGCTGCTGCGCCCGGGCCGTTTCGACCGCCAGGTCATGATCGACCTGCCCGACATGATCGGCCGCGAGCAGATTCTCCGAGTTCACGCGAAGCGGATCAACCTGGACGACGATGTCGACCTCGCCGAATTCGCCCGCGCCACCGCCGGTCTCTCCGGCGCCGATCTGGCGAATCTCCTCAACGAAGGCGCGTTGCTGGCCGCCCGGCGCAACAAGAAGAAGGTCGAGCGCATCGACATCGAGGATGCGCGCGAGAAGATCCTCTTCGGCCGCGAACGCCGCCGCATGATGGACGACGCGGAGAAGCGCATGACCGCCTGGCACGAGGCTGGCCACGCCCTCATCGGCACGGTGCTCGAGGACGACAAGAACCAGCTCCACAAGGTCACGATCCTGCCGCGCGGCCGCGCGCTCGGCATGGCCATGTACCTGCCGAAGAAGGAAGTGCTCAGCCTCGGCAAGAAGCAGATCCTCAACCGCATCGCGATGGCCCTCGGCGGCCGCATCGCCGAGGAGATCGCCTTCGACGACATCTCCAACGGCGCCTCCAGCGACATCCAGCAGGTCACCAAGCTCGCCCGCCACATGGTGTGCGACTGGGGCATGAGCGAGCTCGGCCCGATCGCCTACGGCGAGAACAGCGACACCATCTTCCTCGGACGCGAGATCTCGCGCAGCGAGAACTTCAGCGAGGCCACGGCGCAGAAGATCGACGCGGAGGTGCGCCGCATCGTCGACGAGCAGTACGCCCGCGCCACCGCGATCCTCACGGAGCGCCGCGCCGCGCTCGACGGCATCGCCGAGGCGCTGCTCCAGTACGAGACGATCGAGGGCAAGCACGTGATGGAGATCATCAGGGACGGCCACATCTCCTCGCCGGTCGTGCACACCCTGCCTCCGGTGCTCGCGGAATCGGCGGCCAAGGCCGAGTCCAGCAAGCGCATCTCCTCGAACGATCTGCCCGCCGCGGGCGCCGCGCCGGCGGCAACGTAGGCGTCGTCGACGGAGACCGAAGCCCTTTCGAACGGCGCGGACGCTCGTCCGCGCCGTTTGCGTTTTCCGGTGCCGAGGGACGATTCGCTCGAACGCGTGGCCGATACGCTTCTGGAGGGCGAGCGCGGGCAGGGCGCGCTCCTGGCGATTGTCCCTTCCGCCGAATCGAGTTCCTGGAGCGGTAACGAAGGGAACAAAGGCTCTGCGGACCCAAGGAAACGAGCGCCGCAGGCTCGGCGGGCTTCCCTTCACCTGCCAGGGAAAGACCGAGCCCCCGGATTGTGACTACCAATAGGCGTCAGAACGCACGAGGGGATCGGATCGCATTCTTCCGGGTGCTTCTCGTGCCCCTTTCGGGGAGTCGGCTCGGTTCTGCGGCCGAGGGCTGGCGTGCCGCATGGGTGCGCAGGCTGGGGACAAACGTGTGAAGGAAAGCCCCGCGGCTTTGGGGGCCGCGGGGCGAAGGGGAGAACTGAACGACTGCGTCGCTCAGCTACGGGGAGAAGCCGGAGGGGGACCGGTCGCAGACCGGTCCTACTTGGCCACCGGGGCGGCGGGGCGCTTCTCGGGGAGGGCGCGGGTGGCGATCTCGTTGATCACGCGGGCGACGAAGTCGTCCTGCTTGATCACGCCCTCGTCACCCTTGGCGCGGCTGCGCACGGAGACGCTGAGCGCCTCGGCCTCCTTCTGGCCGAGCACGAGCGCGTACGGCACCTTGTCCAACTCGGCGCGGCGGATCTTGGCGCCGAGCTTGTCGTTGGAGGTGTCGAGCACGACGCGGACGCGGGCGTCTTTGAGCTTCTTGTACAGGATGTCGCAGGCCTCGATGACCTTCTCGGAGATCGGGAGAATGCGGACCTGCTCGGGCGCGAGCCAGACGGGGAAGTCGCCGGCGAAGTGCTCGATGAGCACGCCGCAGAAACGCTCCATCGAGCCGAAGGGTGCGCGGTGGATCATCACCGGGCGGTGCGGCTTGTTGTCGGGCCCGATGTAGGAGAGGTCGAAGCGGATCGGGAGGTTGTAGTCGACCTGCACGGTGCCGAGCTGCCACTCGCGGCCGATGACGTCCTTGATGACGAAGTCGATCTTCGGGCCGTAGAACGCGGCCTCGCCGGGCTCCTCGGTGAAGGGCACGCCGAGGGTCTTGGCGGCGTTGCGGCAGGCCTCCTCGGCCTTGGCCCAGTTCTCGGCGGTGCCGGTGTACTTCGAGGAATCCGGATCGCGGAGACCGACGCGCACCCGATAGTCCTTCATGCCGAGGGTGGAGAGCACGATCTTCACCAGCGAGAGGCAGCCGAGCACCTCGCCGGCGACCTGGTCCTCGGTGCAGAAGAGGTGGGCGTCGTCCTGGGTGAAGCCGCGGACGCGCGTCATGCCGTTGAGCTCGCCGGACTGTTCCCAGCGGTAGACGGTGCCGAACTCGGCCAGGCGCACGGGGAGATCGCGGTAGCTGTGCGGCTGCGACGCGAAGATCTTGATGTGGTGCGGGCAGTTCATCGGCTTGAGCATGAAGCCGTCGATGATCTTGTCGTCGGCCACGATGCGGTCGGGGGCAATGGTCTCCTTGCCGGTGCGCTCGTTGACCTGCGCGGCGAGGGCGGCGGGCACGCCCTCGAGGCGGTTCATGAGCTCGGCGCAGGAGCAGCCGCAGGTGCAGGCCTGGTCGAGGGCCTCGCGGTCGGCGATGGGGGCGAACTGCGAGTCCTTGTAGTACGGGAAGTGGCCGGAGGTCTTGTAGAGCGTGAGCTTGCCGATGTGCGGCGTGAAGACCTGCGAATAGCCCTGCTTCTGGAGTTCCTCGAGGATGAAGGACTGGAGTTCCTGTCGGAGGATGGAGCCGTTGGGCGTCCAGAGGATGAGGCCCTGGCCGACGTCCTCGTCGATGTGGAAGAGCTTGAGGTCCTTGCCGAGCTTGCGGTGGTCGCGGGCCTTGGCCTGCTCCATCTGTGTGAGGTAGGCGGCGAGCTCGTCCTTCGAGGCGAAGGCGGTGCCGTAGATGCGCTGGAGCTGTTTGTTCTTCTCGTTGCCGCGGTGGTAGGAGCCGGCGATGGAGAGCAGCTTGAAGGCCTTGATCTGCTTCGTGTAGCGGACGTGGGTGCCCGCGCAGAGATCGATGAACTCGCCGTTCTGGTAGAACGAGATCGCCTCGCCCTCGGGGATGTCGTCGAGGCGGCCGAGCTTGTAGCGGGTCTGGCCGATCTTGTTGATCAGCTCGACGGCCTCGGCGCGGGAAACCTCGGTGCGGCGGAACGGTTGGTTCTCGTCGATGACTTCCTTCATCTTGGCCTCGATGGCGACGAGGTCCTCGGCGGTGAGCTTACGGTCGAGGTCGATGTCGTAGTAGAAACCGGTCTCGGTCGGGGGGCCGATGTCGAGCTGGGTCTCGGGGAAGAGACGCAGGATTGCGGTGGCCAGCACGTGCGAAGCGGAGTGCCGGATTTCTTCGAGCGGAGTCATTGCCATGGTGTGTGTTGGTTGTGGCCCTGCGTACGATTGCAGCGCCGGAAGGGGCAACAGTAGCGAGCAGCCGGCGGCGGGGTGCGAGAAGGAAATCGTCGAAGACGCCTTGGCCGCGATCCTCGCGACGAGAACGATTTGGTCGAGGGCGGGCGAATCCGCCGTACGGCAGGACTCCGAGGCGCGGTTCCCCCGGAGTGTTCGCCACGCTGCCCACGGCGGCGTCACTTCTTCTTCCTCTGCACCGGAGCATCGTGCTGATCGGGCGCCCCGGCCGCGTGCGGAGTACCGGAGTGCTCGGGTCCGCCAAATACTCTCACGGTCGTGAGCGTATTTGGTGGCGAGGGCGGGGCGGGCACACGTGGCGGCGGCCGGCCGCGGCGTGCAACGGGCCCGAGGGACTGACGAGACCGAAAGGACGTGGCTCCGACCGGAGACCGGGGCGTACGGGGCGGACCAGCAGGCTCGGTTTCACCAAATACTCTCACGGTCGTGAGCGTATTTGGTGGCGAGCGGGCGGGTCCGGAGGTCGGAACGTTTCCGGTGCCGGCGGGGCCGGGCGGAAGATGTTGGGGGCGCCCACTTGGGTGGGTTTCCGGGGGGCGACCAGGGGCGGTCGGGGGAACCCTTAAGGCACGAGTAGGGCGGGCCCGATTCTTTTGCTGACCGATCGGCGGTAACTTGTAGCAAGAAAGTCCTCAACCTGTTCTCCTCGCTCCACCGACATGCTCCGCAACCGTCTTGATGGCCTCGTTTCGCTCCACGGCCTTTGGGTCACAATCCTGACCACGGCGGGGTTCTATCTGTTCACGGTTGGCACCCAGTGGACGGGATGGGTGAAGCTGGCGCCGGGATTCAGCCTCAACCTCTATCTTCTCGCGACGTTCATCGGCATGCTCGTGGCGGCACGCATCTACCTCGGGTGGGGCGACCGGCTTGCGCGGCTGAGCTGGGGCGATGTGGTATACCTGACCTTCCAGCAGATCGCGCGACTGGCGCTGGTGCTGTTCGGCACGGCCTTTGCGGTGAAGGATACCAACATCAGCCGCCTCTTCCTCGGCACGTTTCTGGTGCTGGTCGGTGTGATGCTGGTGTTTGCAAATCGGTTTCTGCCCCGGGTGATCGCGCACTTCGTCTTCAAGTCGCGATCGATCGGGACCATCTTGGTCGGTTCTCCGGCCAGCACGCCGGGCTTCGATGCCTGGCTCGCCGAGCAGGCGAAGCTTGGTGTCGATGTCCTTGGCTGCGTGCTGAAGAAGGGCGAGAGCCCGGTCGACGCGGCGCGGCACTTGGGTGAGGTCGGTGAACTCGCGGCGATTCTCGAACGGCATCCGGCCTCCCAGATCATCCTTCCTCTCTTCTACCTCGGCGCCGACGAGACCCGGCATGTGATGGCCGTCGCCCGCGACGCCGGCTGCCGTGTCCGCTTGGTCGAGAACCTTGGCGAGAGCTATCGGCGGCCGCTGACCGTCGAGCACACCGACTCGGGGCTCGACGTGATCGGCGACGGCGGCGAGCCCCTCGAGAACCCGGTCAATCGTGGGATCAAGCGCGTCTTCGATATCGCGGTGGCGCTGCCGGTCGTGCTCTTCGTGCTCCCGCCGCTGACACTGTTCGTGATGATTGTGCAGCGGGTTCAGGCCCCCGGCCCGGTGTTTTTCCGCCAGCTGCGTTACGGCGAGGGCCGGAAGACCTTCCTGATCTTCAAATTCCGGACGATGTATGTGGCGGCGCAGAATCCGGCGACCGAGCGGCAGCAGGCGAGCGCCCACGACGATCGGGTGTTCCCGCTGGGGCGACTGCTGCGGCGGGCCAGCTTGGACGAGTTTCCGCAGTTCCTGAACGTGCTTTTCGGCGAGATGAGTGTGGCCGGTCCCCGGCCGCATCTCGTGCAGCACGACGACGAGTTCGCTCGACTGGTGACTGACTATCGCATGCGCCATTTCGTGAAGCCGGGCATCACCGGCTTGGCGCAGTGCCACGGCTATCGCGGCGAGATCACCAGCGTCAGTCTGCTCTTCAAACGGGCGCAGCACGACATCGCGTATGTCCGGTCTTGGACGCCGGTGCTCGATTGCGTGATCGTGTTGCGTACGATCCGCGAGGTGTTGTTCCCGCCGAAATCGGCCTACTGAGCGGTCCGGGATCCTGCGCCGCGGCCCTCTGGTCGTCGTGGGCTCGGCTGGAGCCAACGCCCGGGCCGTTCGCCGGCAGAGAGAATTTGTTGGGGCGCGCGCGCAGAGCCGACGCGATCCGGTCGGCGTTCTACCGTACGGCAGAACGGACCGCCGAGCGGACAGACAGCTCGGCGCCCGCCCCTGCCATGGGCCGTCTGTTGCGCGAGGATGGCCAGGATCCCGGAGCCGGGCGAATGCTCCGGTGGATACCGCGGCGCCGCTGCGGCGCGCGAGCGCTCCCCCTGCATCCCGTGAACGGTGCCACGCCGGTGGGGAGGGCTTGGCTCGCGGTGGGGATGCCGGCGCGGAGCGCTGCGGAACGGCGGTTGGCAAGCTCCAGTTCTTCACAACGGATTGGGAGCAACTTCCGAGCAGCTGTGAATAAGTTTTCGGACTTCCCCATTGCGGGGCGGAGGGGCGGACCTTGAATCGCTCCCCTCGTTTCCCGCATGTACCTCAAGGCCCTCAAACTGCACGGTTTTAAGAGCTTCGCCGACCCGACCGAACTTCGCTTCGAGCCGGGCGTGACCGTCATCGTCGGGCCCAACGGCTGCGGCAAAAGCAACATCGCGGACTCGATCCGCTGGGTGCTTGGCGAGCAGAGCGCGAAGGCGCTGCGCGGTGGCAAGATGCACGACGTCATTTTCGAGGGTACCGACACGCGCAAGCCGCACTCGATGTGCGAGGTGTCGTTGCTGCTCACGGATTGCGAGCAGGCGCTGGGCATGGATTTCCACGAGGTCGAGATCACCCGCCGCGTGTCGCGCGACGGCTCGAGCGAGTATCATCTCAACGGCCAGCCGTGCCGCCTGAAGGACATCCAGAAGCTTTTCATGGATACCGGCATCGGCCGGACCTCCTACTCGATCATGGCCCAGGGCCAGATCGACCAGATCCTTTCGTCCAAGCCCGACGAGCGCCGCGCGGTCTTCGAGGAGGCTGCCGGCATCACGCGCTACAAGGCGCAGCGCCGCGAGGCGCTCGGCAAGCTCGCGCTCACCGAGCAGAACCTCGCCCGCGTGGCGGACGTTGTCAGCGAGGTCGGTCGGCAGATCGGCAGCCTCAAGCGCCAGGCGTCGAAGGCGATGCGGTTCCGCCGGCTCAACCATCGGCTGCGACACCTCGCGCTCGCGCATGACGGTTTCCAGTACCAGCAACTGCGCGGCGTGCTCGACGAGCTCTCGGGCCGCCTGCAGGTGTTGCGCGGCGAGGCCGACACCCGGCGTTCGCTGCTGCAGGAGCACCAGTCGTCGCTCGAGGCGCAGAAGGCGCGGCGCACGGAGCTCAACCAGCGTGTGCAGGAGGCGCAGCAGGCGGTGTTCGACCTGCGCTCCGAGCGCGAGCAGGCGGCCAACCAGATCCATCTCAACGAGGTCAAGGGCCAGGGCCTGCGCGACCGCATCGCCTCGGCCAACGACGATCTCGGCGAGCTGGAGATGCAGCTCAAGGAGGTCTCCGACCAGGCGACCAGCGGGCAGCAGGATCGGCAGATGCAGCTCAACCTGCTCGGCGAGTCCGATGCAGCGTTCCAGGCGAAGAACCGCGAGCTCGCGCTCGCCGAGGGCGAGCTCAACCGCCTGGAGCAGCTCGTGCAGAAGGAGAAGTTCCAGCTGCTCGAGCTCGAGAGCCGCGTCGCGCGCCTGCGCACCGACTGCTCGGCGCTCGAGGTCGACCAGAAGACCGCCGTGGCTCGCCACGAGCAGTTGCAGGGCGACATGGCCGGCGCGATGGCGCAGCGCGAGGAGGCGACCGCCGCCCTTGAGATGCTGCGCGTGGCCGCGGCCAGCGCGCGCTCCGCGGTGCAGACTGTGCAACAGGAGGTCGCCGACGCCCAGCGGGGCGTGCAGGAGACGACCGGTAAGTTTCGCGACGCGCAGCGCCGCCTGCAGGAGATCGACCGCTCGCTCGCGCAGAAGCACGCGCGCCTGAAGCTGCTCCAGCAGTTGCAGGAGAAGTGGGAAGGCTTCGGCGAAGGCGCGAAGGCGCTGCTGCAGGGCCGCCTCACCGACCTGGGCGGCGGCGCCTCGTTCAGCGCGCTCACGCACGGCGTGGATTTTCGTCCCGAATACGCCAAGGCCGCCGAGGCGCTGCTTGGGGCGGCGGTCGAGGCCGTGCACGTGGCCGACCTCGCCACGGCGCAGGCGATCCTGGCCCGCCTGGAGAACGACAAGGTCGGCAGCGCCTACCTGAAGGTCCCGGCGCCGGAGCCGGTGTCCGCGTCCGCCCCGGCCGAGCTGCCGGCGTGCCTGCGGCCGGCGACTTCGGTTTTCACCGACGATTGCTCCGGGCATCCGCTGCACAGCGTGCTCGCCTCGTGCTACGTGGCCGACTCGCTGGAGCAGTTCCTCGGGTTCTGGGCCCAGCGGCAGGATTTCAGTTTCCTCATGGTCGCCACGCCGAAGGGCGAGTGGGTCGACCGGCGCGGCATGGTGTTCGGCGGCTACCAGAAGCGGCCGGGCTCCAGCATCGTCCAGCGCGAGATCGACATCCGCGAGACCGCGCGCGAGGTCGCGAAGGAGCAGGAGCAGCACGACCAGCAGAAGGCCGCGATCGACCAGATCACCGCCGAGCTGGCCGCCATCGAGCAGCTGCTGGCCGACAAACGCACCGAGGTGCAGACGGCCAACGAGGCCGTCGCCACCGCGCAGGCGGAGGAGAAATCCGGCCAGCGTGCGCTCGACGAAGCCGAGCAACGCGTGGCGCGGTTGGAGCGCGACGTGCAGAGCATCGAGTCGATGCGGCAGGAGGCCGAGGCGCGTTTCGCCAAGGCGCAGCTCGCGCTCGTCGAAGTCGACAAGGCCATCACGCTCGGCCGCGAGTCCATCGCCGCCAACGAGGCGAAAATCGTCGAGGTGCGCACCGCGCGCGACGAGCAGCGCGAGAAGCTGGGCATGGCCCGCCTCGAGTTGGCGGAGCGCCGGCAACGCGTCGAGATCATCGACCGCGGCCTGGGCGAGATGGTGAAGCGCCGTGCGCAGCTGGCGGAGTTGCTGGAGCAGCGCCGCAGCGAACTCGAAATGTGGGGCGCGCAGGTCGCGGAGCTCGAGGCCGCCGAGCAGGGGCAGGCCGCGCGAGTCGAGGAACTCGCGCGTACGCAGGCCGTGGCGCAGGAGCAGGTCGAGTCGATCCGTCGCGAACTTTCCGAGCTCGAGCAGACGGTGAGCGCGGTCGAGGGCGAGCAGAGCACGTTGCGCAACCAGGCCGAGGCCTCGGCCGGCGAGCTGAGCCAGTGCGAGATCCGCTACACCGAGCACAAGGCTCGCTCCCGCTTCCTCGCCGAGGAGGCGATGCGCGAGTTCTCGATCGATCTGGGCGAGGTGAACTGGCGCCTAGAGTTCTGGAAGTCCGACGACGAGCCCGAGGGCCTCAAGCCGCTCGACCTCGACGAGGACGAGGATGAGGAGAACGCGAAGCCCGCGGACACGTCAACCGCCGTGGTGCCCGCCGACGGCTCCGCGCCCGCGGAAGCCGCCGCCAAACCGCGCCGCAGCCGCAAGGCCAAGGAGCCCCGTGGGGAGCCGACCGAGGAGCAGCTCGCCGCGCTGGACCAGACCAACTGGGACCAGATCCGCAGCGAGGTGCAGGCCCTGCGCCAGCGCCTCAACAGCATGGGCGCGGTCAACCTCGTCGCCATCGAGGAGTACGCCGAACTCAAGCAGCGTTACGACTTCCTGAAGACGCAGAGCGACGACCTGATCGCCTCGAAGGATCAGCTGCTCAAGGCGATCGACGAGATCAACGCGACCTCGCTCAAGCAGTTCGCGCTCACCTTCGAGCAGATCCGCAAGAACTTCGCGTTCACCTTCCAGACGCTGTTCAACGGCGGCAATTGCGACCTGCAGCTCATCACGCAGGACGACCCGCTCGAGAGCGGCATCGAGATCGTCGCGCAACCGCCCGGCACGAAGCTCAACAGCCTCACGCTGCTCTCCGGCGGCCAGAAGACGCTCACCGCCGTGGCGCTGCTCTTCGCCCTGTATCTGGTGAAGCCCAGCCCGTTCTGCTTGCTCGACGAACTGGATGCGCCGCTCGACGAGTCGAACATCGAGCGCTTCACCACGCTGCTCAAGCAGTTCATCGCGAGCTCGCAGTTCATCATCATCACGCACAACAAGCGCACGGTGGCGGCCGCCAACGCGATCTACGGCGTGACGATGCAGGAACGCGGTGTGTCCAAGACGGTGTCGATGCGCTTCAACCAGGAGGCGCACTCCGATTCCGGACTGCTCACGCCGATCGCCGAGTCGGTGCGTGCCACGCATGCTGCCGGCCGCGAGGCCGCGCTGCCCTCCGCCACCGAGCCCGCCAACATCGAGGCGGGCGCGAACTGAGCGGGCTTGGCGGCACCGCCGGCCCGCGCGGCTGCCCGGCGTAGCGAAAGCCGCCAAGGCTTTCGTTTCCGGCACAGGCGATTGCTTCGGCTGCGGTTGCCTTGTGCGCGTCGCCGGTCCGTGGCGACCGAGCCGAAAACGACTGCGCCCGGACCGCGGGGCAGTCCGGGCGCGACAGTCGGATCGTTGCGGCAGCTACTGGACGGCCGGCACCGTCCGGACGACAGCGACGCCGTCCCGCAGGCCGTCGGCCTTGATGGTGAGCGTGATCTCCCCGGTCTGTCCCGGTCTTGCGCGGAGAATGACCTGGCAGAGGCCGTTGAAGGCCTTGCGCTGCGGCGCCTGGAACGGCTCGAAGCTGGTCGGGTCGCCGTTGTCGGCGGCGACGAACTCGCCCGGACCCTCGACACTGAAGTGGAGCGGGTGGTTCGTGCGGGGGACGGTGACACCGTCGGCATCGACGATGCGCACAGTGACAAACGCCAGGTCGCGCCCATCGGCGCGGATCTCGGAGCGATCCGGTGCCGCGGCGAGGGCGATGGATTCGCCGGTGGTCTTCACGGTGTCGTTGGCCCAGCGCTGGCCGTTCTTGTACGCCACGACCTCGAGGGTGCCGGGCGCGTAGACGACATCGTCCCAGCGCAGGCGGTATTCGTACGGTCCCTTCTGCTTTCGGCCGAGCGAGCGGCCATTGAGGAAGAGTTCGGCCTCGTCGCCGGAGGTGAACACATGGACCGGCGTGACCTGGCCGACGCGTTCCGGCCAGTTCCAGTGCGGGAGGATGTGCGCCATCGGCAGCTCGGGCCGCCAGTGCGACTGGTAGAGATAGAACCGGTCCTTCCGGAAGCCGGCCATGTCGATGATGCCGCAATATGAGCTGCGCGAGGTGTAGTAGGGCGTGGGCTCGCCGAGGTGGTCCCACCCGGTCCACACGAATTCGCCGGCGACGAAGGGATGCCGCGCGATCTGGCCGAAGACCTTCTCCGCGGAGGACCCGAAGTCGACGGCGTGCAGCTCGTACGCGGTGACGGTGTGGTTGCGGTCGTCGCCGCCGCGGCCGTCGCGCACGATGTCGCTGTTTTTCGCGGTGACGGGGAACAGGTAGGTGCCGCGGGTGCTGAAGGCCGAGGCGGTCTCGCTGCTGAGGACGACCTTGTCGGGAAAGCGGGCGCGGAAGGCGTCGTATTGCGGCGGAGTGCGGATGCGCTCGGTGCCTTCGAACATCGGGTCCTGCCGGATGCCTTCGCCCTGGTAGTTGAGGCTGATGACGTCGAGCTCAGCCGGCAGGGGCATGTGGGGCTTGGCGTAATTCATCGCGGCGCTGGTGGGCCGGGTGGGGTCCTCCTCGTGCACGATGTCGCAGAGGCGACGGGCGATCACGGCGCCGGCCGCGTCGGTGTACTGCTCGCCGACCTCGTTGCCCACGCTCCAGAGGACCACCGAGGGGTGGTTGCGGTCGCGGCGGACGAGGGCGCGCAGATCCTGCTCGTGCCAGTCGGGGAAGATGAGGTGGAAATCCAGCGGGGTCTTCTTCCGCTCCCAGCAGTCGAACGACTCGTTGTAGACGAGGAAGCCCATCGCATCGGTGAGCTCGAGCAGTTCGGGCGCGGGCGGGTTGTGGCTCATGCGGATGGCGTTGCAGCCGAGCTCGCGCAGCATCTCCAGCTGGCGTTGGGCGGCGCGCACGTTGAAGGCGACGCCGAGCGCGCCGAGGTCGTGGTGCTGGTTGACGCCACGGATCTGGATGCGCTCGCCGTTGACGAGCAGCCCCTGGTTTGCGTCGAAACGGAGCGAGCGGATGCCGAAACGCGTCTCGTACACGTCGACGGTCTTGCCGTCCTGCGTGACGGTGGTGACGGCGACGTAACGATGTGGCTGCTGTGTCGGCGGCGGTCCCCAGAGTTTGGGGCTGGCGAGGGTGGTGGTGCTGTTGACGGTCGCGCTGGCTCCGGCGGCGATCGACTGCACGGCCGGTGCGAAGCTGGCGACCGCGGCGCCGGTCTTCTCTCCGGTGGCATCGAGTGCGAAGACCTCGGTGGCGACACGCACGGTGGTATCGGCCGCGGTGGCATTGGCGACGGTGACGGCGAGATCGAGGGTGGCTGCGGCCGGGGCGACGTCGCGCGCGGTGACAAAGGTGCCCCACTGGCCGACGTGGACGGGCCGGGTCTTGGTGAGCCAGACGTTGCGATAGATGCCGCCGCCCGGATACCAGCGCGAGGAGGCCGGCGGGTTGTCGAGGCGGATGGCGAGTTGGTTCGTGCCGCCGAAGTTCACGTACGGCGTGAGGTCGACCTGCCACGAGGTGTAGCCGAAGGGCCAGCCGCCGACGAGACGGCCGTTGATCCACACCGCGGCGTAGGACATGGCGCCGTCGATCTCGAGGATGATGCGCTTGCCGGCGTCAACCGCCGGGATGACCAACCTCTTCCGGTACCAGCCGATGCCCCAGCTCGGCAGCCGCCCCATGCCGCCGAAGTCGCCGGTCTCGAGGAACGGCCCTTCGATCGCCCAGTCGTGCGGGAGGTCGACGCGGCGCCAAGTGCTGTCGTCGAAGCTCGACAGCACGTACGGCACGTCGGCGCCCGGGTCCCCCTCGGGGCGGGTGTGGCGGCGGGCCGGGTCCTTGATGAAGGCGTTGCCGGTCGGAAGGATCCACGGTTTGAGCACTGAGCGCCCGGCCGCGGCGAGCTTCTCGGCCTCCTCTGGGCGCGCGTCGGCGACCTGGTTCTCCTTCGGATCCTTCAGTTCGGGCCGCACATCGTAGAGCAGAGGAGTGGTGTTGCCGGGCGGATCGTCCTGCTGGAAGCGCCAGCCGTCGTTGAGCGAGAGGCGCTCACGCGGCGAGTCGGGGGAACCGACGGATGCGGGGGCGGCGAAACCGAGGACGAACGCGGCGAGGACGAGAGGGTAGCGACGAAGGTTCATGGAGGAGCTGGGGCTGGGATGGGGCGGACCATTGTCCGGCCCCCAGCATAGCATTTCTGCTCGCGCCCGCCATCACCCACCCGGGTGAATCGTTGGACGTTGCGGTCGCGCATGCCGCCCGGCTTCCTTGGCCCGTGCCCGGCGCGCCCGCGGGACCGACCATGACACTCCGCCTGCTCACGCTCGTCTGCTTCGCCTGCGGCCTCGCCGCCGGTGCGGGGCGAGCCGCGATCGGCGAGCGCACACCCGATTTCGCCGCCGTGCTCACTCGCGCGGGGCAGGTGCTGGATTTGCCCGAGGCGGAGGCGGTCCGCGCGGTCCCGGTCCAGCTCCGCGGCGTGGTGGTGGGCGAGGCGCCGCCGATCGGGAAGGGCTTCGTGCTCTGGGACGGCCACGACTCCATCTACGTGCGCGACGAGACCGCCGGCGCCACGGGGACGTATGTCCGCGGCGACGAGGTGGAGATCGAAGGTGTCAGCAATGCGGGCGGTTTCACGCCCTCGGTGATCATGACCGCTGGCCGGCGCCTGGGCCGTGGCGAGCCGCCGGCCCCGCGACCGATCACCGCCGACGAGCTCCTCGCCGGGCGCTACGATGCGGAGTGGGTGCGGTTGCGCGGCATCGTGCGCCGCTGCGAACCGTCGACGGTCTGGGCGGGGCGTTGGCGACTCGCGCTCGCGAGCGGGGGCCAGAGCTTCACGGTCCACGTCAACGCAGAGCTCGCACCGGCTGCGCTGGTCGACGCGGCGGTGGCGGTCGACGCGCTGGTATTCAATCAACACAACCTCAGCCGCCAGGCGGTGAGCGTGCTGCTCTTCGTGCCCGCCGGCGTCCCGGTCGGGATCGAGACGCCCGCGCCCGCGGACCCTTTCGCGGCACCGGTTCGGCCGGTCGCGAGTCTGCTGCAGTTTGAACGCGGGGTGCGCTTCGGCCACCGCGTCCATGTGCGCGGGCAGGTGCTCCACCATGAACCGGGCCGGGCGCTCTGGATTCGCGACGCCGAACGCGGTCTGCACGTGGCCACGAGCCAGTCCGATCCTTTGCGGCCCGGCGATGTGGTGAGCGTCGTCGGCTTTCCGGTGCAAGGTGCCTTCACGCCACGCCTCGTCGAGGCCACCGTTCGCAAGATCGCTGCCGGTGCCGAGCCGTCGGGATATCGTCCCGACAACAAGCGGGCCGCCATCGTCCACGACTCCGATCTGGTTGAGCTCGAGGCGAGACTGGTGGAATCGCGCCGCACCGGCGAGGGAGCCGGCCTCGTCCTCGACTGGCAAGGTGTGCTCGTCTCCGCGTCGCTGTCGATGGCCGGTGATGCCGCGCTGCCGACGGGTTGGAAGCCGGGCGCCATCATGCTCGCCACCGGCCTTTGCTTGGTTCCGGCCGACGAGGCGGGACGCCTGAGCGGCACGTGGGAGCCGCAGTCCTTCGACTTGCGGCTGCGCAGCGCGACCGACTTGCGCGTGTTGCGCCAGGCTCCGTGGTGGAACCGCCAACGCGTGTTCTGGGCGCTCGGGGGCGCCGCCGGCCTCCTGTTGTCAGCCCTCGCCGTGGTGGCGTGGCGGACGCGCCGGCGCCTGGGGGAGCAGCAGCGCCAGCGCGCGCGCGCCGAGGCGGAGTTCGCCGCCATCCTCGCCGAACGCAACCGGATCGCCCGGGAGATCCACGATACCCTCGCGCAAGGCCTCGCCGCCATCTCGATGCGCCTCGAGCTTGCCACGAACGCCGCGGACGCCGCCGCCACGGGCGAGCACCTCGCGCTCGCCCACACCCTCGTGCGCGAGACTCTCGCCGAGGCGCGCGCCTCGATCTGGGCGATGCGTTCGCAGGACCTGGAGACGCGCGGTCTCGCGGGCGCACTCGAGTCGCTGCTGCGTCAGTTGGCCGAGGGGCGGGCGATCGAGACCAGCTTCGATGTCGTTGGCACGCCGGTTCCGCTCGCTCCGATCGCCGAGAACCAGCTGTTGCGCATCGGTCAGGAGGCGATCGCCAACGCCGTGCGCCATGCCTCGCCCCGTCGCGTCGAGGTGCGGCTCGTCTTCGCGGCGCGGCAGGTCGAGCTTGTCGTCACCGACGACGGCTGCGGCTTCGATCCTGCCCAGGTCACGGCTTCTGCGGGACACTTCGGGCTGGTCGGCCTGCGTGAGCGCGCGGCGCAGATCGGGGCGCGACTGGAACTGACTTCTGCGACCGGTCGCGGAACGCAGGTGCGAGTCCTCGTGCCGACGACTCCCGATTGAACTGAGTCCGGTCTCTAGAACATCCGCCCATGCCGACCCACCCGATCCGCCTGCTCATCGTCGACGACCATCCCGCGTTTCGCGCCGGCCTGGTGGCGTTGCTGTCCGATCAGGCGGACTTGCACGTGGTGGCGGAATGCGGCGACGGTCGGCAGGCCGTCGAGCTCTACCGCCGCGAGCGGCCCGATGTGGTCCTGATGGATCTGCGCCTGCCGGGTATTGGTGGGGTGGAGGCGACTTTGGCGATCCGCCAGGAGTTTCCGGACGCTCGCGTGATCGTGCTGACGACCTTCGATGCCGATGAGGACATCCACCGGGCGATCCAGTCCGGTGCGAGATCGTACCTGATGAAAGACCTGACGAAGGTGGAGATTGTGGGGACGATCCGCGCGGTGCAGGCTGGGCGGGCGCCGCTCCCCGCTAGCATCGCCGACAAGCTGGCCGAGCGGCGCCGCCGCCCGGAGCTCACCCTGCGCGAGATCGAGGTGCTGCAGCTGCTCGTGAAGGGCCGAAGCAACAAGGAGATCTCCGTGGCGTTGTCCATCGCCGAGGACACGGTGAAGAGCCATCTCAAGACGCTCTTCGCGAAACTCGGCGTGCAGGACCGCACGGCCGCTGCGATCAGCGCGATCCGGCATGGGATCGTGCCGCTGGCATAGGGCGTGACGGTGGGCCAGTGGTGGACGCGAACCGGAGGGAGTGGCGGGAGTGTGGGGTGTCCGGTCGAAGACCGGACCTACGGCGGGGCTGGCAAGCGGGGCGGCCTAATTTCGGCGGCCGAGGGCGAGGAAGCGGGAGAAGTTGAACGAGTAGTGCCAGCCGTCGCGATGGCCGTGGTAGGCGAGGCCGACGGCCTGCACGTTGGTGAGGTGTGCGGGGCGAACGTGAGCGTGGCGGCGGCTGGGATGGCGAAGTTGTCCGCGGTGGGCGTGAACGTCGCCCAGCGGCGGCCGGGCTCGGACGAACCGTTGAAGGCGGAGAGCTGGAAGTAACCGTCACCGAGGTACGGAGACGTGTGGGCCGCCTCGGAGAGGTAGTAGGTGCCGCCGTCGAGCACGACGAAGCGCAGCTCGTTGTCGCCGTACTCGATGAGCGCCGTGAGGTCGACGCGCAGCAGCGCGGTCGCGGCGTCGTTGCCGAAGGAGTAGGAACCGCTGCCGCCCATGGCGTTGAACTGGATGTCGCGCCAGAGCAGGAGGGCATCGAAGTCGGTCGGCCCGGGAGTGGCATCGCCCGACCAGCTGCACCATTGGTGGTCGCGCAGGCCGGTGAAGGTGCTGACGTCGTGAGTGGGCGAGGTTGAACCGTTGTCGTAGGTGCCGGCGGAGACCGACCAGCCGCCGTAGATGGTGAGCGGGCTGGTGGCTGGGAGGATGTTGGGCGTGCCGGGAACCTCGAGACCCTCGTTGCGGAAGAGCGCGGAGCCGTCGGCGAGGGAGAACGGGATGTAGCGGCGCGTGGTGCCGGTGGCGGCGTTCTGTACCACCGTCTCGGCGCGGGCGAAGTTGTAGCGGGCGATCCAGCCGTTGTTGGGGATCGTCGCCGGGATGTCCTGACCGCGGAAGGTGACGAGCGCGTTGGTGATGGAGCCGGCAGGGTCGATCGTCATCGTGTATGCCTTGAGGTCGGGGTCTCGGTCAGCATCGAGCGCGCGGAGGATGAAACGGTAAACGCCTTCGGTCGTCGGCGTGCCGGCTAGGCGAGCGGTGCCGGACGTGGTCTCGGTGAGCGTGAGTCCGGGTGGGAGCGAGCCGCCGACGAGGAGCACGTGCACGGTGCCGTCGCCGCCGGTGGCGGTGATGCTGAGGTCGTACGCGGTCTGGGCTTCGCCGCGGAGGTTGAGCGTGGGCAGGACGGGGCGGGTACCGATCGGCTCGGAGGGAGCGCGCACGCCGGCCTGCAGATCGCCCCACTCGACGAAGGCGTCCCACTTGGGCGCTTGGGCGCGGGTCTGCGTGAGGATCTCCTTGGCACCCCAGTATCCCCAGAAACTCATGCCGCTGGTGTCGACGAAGAGGCTGGGCGTGCGGCCGCCCATCGCGCTCCAGAGGGCATAGTGCTCAAGGTAGAGATCCTTGATCCAGTGGCTGCGCTGGAAGTCGTACATGTAGAGCATGAAGTCCTCATGCACGGGGTTGTCCCAGTCGCCGTAGCCCATCGGCAGCATGTGCTGGCCGCCCTCGTAGGCGACGAGCGGCAGGCCGGCGGCGCGGGCGGCCTCGGCGCTCGCCTGCCAGGAGCCGGTGGTTGAGTACAGGTTACGCCGGACGATCTCGGCGGTCTTCGCATAGAGCGCTTCGGGCCAGACTCCGGGATTCGTGCCGAAGTTGTGCGCGGCATAGATGTCGCCCTGCGTGCCGTAGCCGAAGTAGTTGGTGACGGCGAGGACCTCGGGCAGATGCGGGTCGATCTCCTTGGCGGCGGCGATCGCGTTGGTGCTGTAGCCCGAGCTGCCAACGAAGCTCGCGAGGACGTTGATCAGACGGCTGTCCGGCATGCCGCGGGCGCGCCACTCATCCTCGAACGCCTTCAGCGCGAGACCCTGCAGATGGCCGGAGCCCCAGGCCTGCTGGTCGCCGGTGACGTCGGCAAACGGCACGCCGAAGTGGCGCGCGGCGGCGAGCTGGGCGGCGTTGAGCTGCGGGATGTACGGGCCGTAGCCGTTCCAGATTTCGTTGGAGTACTCGAACCAGACGCGGAGGCTCGGGTCGAGGCGGTCGGCGCAGAGGTCGGCGAGGCGGCGGATGAGGTCGGGCGAGGCGATATGAGGAACTTGGATCCAGAGGTCCTTCCCGGTGGCGTTGCACAGGTCGATCATCCACTCGAACGGCTGGCCGAGGCGCTGGCGGTAGGCGGCGACGGCGTAGCGGTTGTAGGTGCGGTCGATGGTGCTGAGCGAGGCGAAGCAGTAGCTCGGGTCGCCGCGGTCGCTCCACTCGAGGACGTCGCGGTCCCAGTTGCCGAGGTTGATCTGCTGCCAGCCCATGAAGCGCAGCACGCCGTAGTGCGACGCCTCGGCGAGGTGCTGCAGGAAACGCGGGTGCCACATCGGCTCCGCGGTGTCGGGCAGCGGTTCGAGGCTGCCGGCGATGTGGCCCGGCGCGAGGTCGGAGGCGGGCGTGAGGTCGAGGCCGGCGCCGTCTTGGGCGGGGGCCCAGAGGCGCATGTTGCGCACGGGGTTGGCCGGATCCGAGGAGTTGATGAAGACGATCGGCGCGGCCTTGGTCGGATCCTTGATGACGCGGATGTAGCGGCCGTTCACCTGGTCGTTGAGGAGCACCACCTCGTCCTTGCCGTCGTTGCGACTGGACAGGAGTTCGACGTCGCCGGAGCCATCCCACGTGAGCACGAAGACGCCATGGAGGAAGGTGTCGTCGCCGGTGCGATAGCCGGTGCGCAGCTCCATCCGGGTGCCGGCGGGCAGCGCGAGCGGCCAGCCTCCGGAGTCGACCTGCACGGAATTGGCCAGATCCAGCGCCTCGGCGGCGGCGGCGTTGTCCTTGAAAATCCACGCCTCGCCGGCGCGCAGCATGTTGGTGAAAGCCCACTGGCGGTCGCCGCCGGAGGAGATGTTCACCTGCAACGGTGGCAGGCTGCTTTCGACCAGCGGGGTTTCCCAGGCTGGGGAGGCAGTGCCTTGGACGACGACGTGGGCGGCCGGGGCGGCGGCGGACTTGCCGTTGCGCGTGGCGGTGCAGTCGAGCGTGAGCGGGCCGGTGGCGCCCGCGGAAAAGGTGATGGCGCTCGTGCCGGCGCCCGCGGTGATCGTGCCGCCGGTGATGGTCCACGCGAAGGTGGCGCCCGCTTGCGGGTCGACGCTGGCGGTCAGGCCGGTCTGCCCGGCGGTCGCGAAGCCCGGGGCGACGATGGTGGGGGACAACGGGGCGTCGGTGACGACGATCTGCGCGGTGTAGGTGGCGACGACGGCCCGGGTGGTGTTGTCGGTGAGGGTGCAGGTGAGCGTGACGGTGCCGGCGGCGCTGGCCACGAAGTGGATCAGCGAGGCGCCGTCGGACTCGGTGAAGTCGCCGCCCGCGATGGTCCAGTGGTAGGATACGTTCACCTGCGGCGCGACCGAGGCACCGGTGTTCTGAAGGACGGTGATGGCCGACGGCACGTCGATCCCGGAGTTGTTGGCCGAAATCACGCGCCAGAATCTCCGGTCCGTCGCCGCGCTGCCGGCTTGCTGCACGACCGAGGTCAACTCGCTCCCCGTGCCGGAGGATGTTCCAGCGATGTCGGCCCAAGTGACGAGATCCGCTGATGTCTCGAGGTGGTAGCGCAGCCCGGTTTGGCTCGGCCAATGGAGCACGAGGTTTCCGCCGGTGTCGGACATGAGAGTGGCGGCGAAGGGGGACTGATCCTGCGCGACCAGTCCGGAGACGGTGGCGGCAATGGAGACGAGAATGGCGAGGAGGCGCATGGCGGCGGGATGGGCGTGCGAACTGACGCTGCACAAGACGTCGGCCCCCGGGGGCTCAGCAATCCGGTGCCCTGCGAAAAACCGTAAAGCTGCGGCGTCAGTGCCCGCGCTTGGGCGTGAGCTTGCGGGTCGGGGCATCCATCTGGCCGCGGGTGACGCCGAGCTGGTTGATCAGCTTGAACTCGCGCCAGAGTTCGGCTCCGGTGATTTCGCCGGCGAGGAGCTGGCGGTAGCGGCCGACCGTGCGCGCGATCTCGTCGGCCTCTTCGTCGAGGAAATCGATGCGGAAGTGCCGCGCGCCGAGTTCGAGTATCCGGCCGACGAACTCGGCGCCGGTCTGGGCGCGGGAGTTGAAGACGGTGTTGCGGCAGCCGGCGTCGGCTTTCACCGGATGCTCGGCTCCGAGGTGGTCGCGGATGCGCAGGTCGACCTTCTCGCAGGGGCGGCCGCAGTCGTGGTAGTCCTTGCCGGTGGTGAGGAACGCGCAGAACACGCAGTGCTCCATGTGAAACATGGGCATGTGCTGGTGGATCGTGATCTCGAGCGCGGTCGGATCGTCGGCGGCGAGCAGCGCCTCCAGTTGCTGGATGTTGAGGTCGTAGGAGGCGGTGACGCGCTCCAGGCCGTGCTCGCGGCGGAAGTAGGCGGCGGTCCACTCGTTGGCGACGTTGAGCGAGAAATCGCCGCGGCGGCGGCAGTCGGCAAAGAACGCAAGGTGATCGAAGTTGCGGACGAGGTAGCCGTCGGCGTCGCAGGAGCGGACCTGTTTGAGGATCCACTCGTCACCGGGCTTGAAGATGCGCGGCGGGGCGACCCAGATCGTGCGGCCGGCGTCGGCGGCGCCGAGCGAATCGCGGTGAGCCCGGAACTTGGCGACGGCTTCACGGTAGTGTTTTGGGTTCTCGAACTCGCAGTAGACGGTGTCGATGCCAGCGAGCGGCAGCACGGCGTCGAGTTGGCGCAGGTGGCGGAGGACGACAATCAGCTCGGGCG
>JAEWNN010000105.1 GCA_023457035.1 Verrucomicrobiota bacterium | reverse complement strand
GAAGCGGGCGTCTGCGCTTGATGCACTCGGCGCCACAACCGAAGTCACGATCTCCAACGGGAAACTCATCGTGCCCGTGGGAGTCACGCCGGTCTATCTGACCGAGGCACCGTAGGACGAGGCGCCGCACCGCTGGGATCCCGAAGGTTTTCCGATCCGCCGCGCGGGATGTTCCGTTGTAGGTTCCCGAAACCATGGCCGCTGTCCGCACAGAACCCGTTTCTTGGAGACGCTGGGGCGAGGAGATCGAGCCCGAGGCGATCGCGCAGATCGAACGCGCGTGCCGGTTGCCCGTGGCCGTCCGGGGCGCGCTCATGCCGGATGCGCATGTGGGCTACGGGCTGCCCATCGGCGGCGTGCTCGCGACCGAGAGCGCGGTCGTGCCCTACGCGGTGGGCGTCGACATCGCCTGCCGCATGAAGCTCTCCGTACTCGACCTGCCGCTCGACTGGCTCGAACGCCGCGCGCAGGATCTCGCCCGCGCGATCGAGACCGAGACGCGGTTCGGCGTGGGCGCCACCTTCGAGAAGATCCGTCGCGAGCACCCGGTCATGGATGAGGACTGGACGGTGAGCCCGATCACGCGTTCACACCGCGACAAGGCGTGGGCACAGCTCGGCACCAGCGGCAGCGGCAACCACTTCGTCGAGTTCGGCCGGCTCACGATCACCGACGGCGCGGCCGGCCTGCCACCCGGCGAGCACCTCGCGCTCCTCAGCCACAGCGGCAGCCGCGGCACCGGCGCAGCGGTGTGCGAGCACTACTCGCGCGTCGCCGAGAAACGGTTGCGCGACCTGCCGCGCGAGTTCGCCAAACTCGCCTGGCTCGAACTCTCCTCCGGCGAGGGGCAGGAGTACTGGGCGGCGATGGAGCTGATGGGCCGCTACGCCTCCGCCAACCACGCGCTCATCCACCGCCACATCGCGCGCCACCTCAAGGCCGACGTGTTCCTCTCGATCGAGAACCACCACAACTTCGCCTGGCGCGAGCGCCACGGCGACCGCGACCTGATCGTGCACCGCAAAGGCGCCACACCCGCCGGCGCGGGGGTGCTCGGCGTGATCCCAGGCTCGATGGCGTCGCCCGGCTTTGTCGTGCGCGGCTTGGGCCATCCGGCCTCACTCGACTCCGCCGCGCATGGCGCCGGCCGCGTGATGAGCCGCAAGCGGGCGCACGAGACGTTCACGTGGAAACAGGTCCGTCCGCTACTCGAGCAACGCGGCGTCACGCTCCTGAGCGCCGGCATCGACGAGGTGCCCGGCGTCTACAAGGACATCGGGCGCGTAATGTCGGCGCAGGCGGACTTGGTCGAGCCGCTCGCGCGCTTCGACCCGCGGATCGTGAAGATGGCGGGGCCCGGCGAGCGAGCGGAGGATTGAACCGAGCGCAGGCACAGCGGAGCGCTCGACTCGGGCACCCCCGGTGGCGCGATGGGAACGGACAAACCGCCCCCGGTGAGCCGAAGCATTGCCCTGCCGCGTGCAGGCGGCGTCCTGAAGAACCCCAGCTTGGCGCGACAACTCGCGCCACCGATCCGCCACGCATCGGGCGAAGACATACCCGGAGCCGACCTCGGCCTACTTCGCGTGTTGGATCAACTCGACCTCGTAGCCCTCGGGCGCGTCGATGAAGGCGATGATCGAGCCGGAGTCGGTCTGGGTCGGCCCGTCGGAAAGCGCGTAGCCCTTCTTCGCGAGCGCGGCCGCGAAGGTCTCCAGATTCTCCACCTCGAACGCGAGGTGCATCAGGTCGGGCTGCACCTTCACCGGCTCCGCTCCGGCGGGCATCTGGCAGAGTTCGATCTCCTCCTCGCTGTTCGGCGTGCGCAGGAACACCAGTTGCGCCCCGCGCGGCGAAGTGAAGCGGCGCGAAGCCTCGAGACCGAGAGCATCCTGGTAGAATTGCACGGAGCGCTCGAGGTCGTTCACGCGCATCCGGGTGTGGAGCAGTTTGCCAACTTTCATGGTAAGGAGCGGCAGGACATGCGTGTGCCGCGCTTTGGCAAACGCGCACTGCGAAAACGCCGGAACTCCTATCCTTCCACCACGGGGGAGATTTCCCCTTCGGATGTCCGCCTCGCGGCCGATAGCTCGGTAAGCCCCGGACTCTCGCCATGCGTCTTCCCGTTCTCTGGACCGTCGTTCTGCTCGCCGCCGGGCACCCGCTCTGCGCGCGGGTGCTCACCACCGCCAACCCGGCCGCCTCGATCGAGATCCCTGGCGGATGCACCGCGGTGGAGACAGCGCCCGCCACGTGGGCAATCCGCTCGGCCGATGGCAACGCCTCCATCACCTTCTCGATCCGGCCGCTCGCCGCGCGCGGCGGGCCCTATGCCGATCTCGACGCGGCGGTCGCCTCCCTCGCCGCCGACGTGGTCGAGGACCTCGGCGCCCGCATCCTCGCCCGCGAAAACCGCCGCCACGGCCAACGCGAGGGGCGCCTGCTCACGTTCGAGTGGCGAAACGACGGCGTCGAGTTCCAGACCACGGAGGCCTTCCTCGCGGACGACGGGCACCTCTTCAACCTGACGCTCGTCTCCCCCCGGGAGTTCGCCGACATCTACGAGCCCGAGTTCGCCGCCATCATCGACTCCCTGAAGATCGGCGCCGGCCCACCGTATCTCACCTACACCGACGAGCGACTCGGGCTGCGCCTCCCGGTGCCGCGGGCCTGGAAGCAGCGCGAGAAGGACGACCGGGTGCTCTGGTTCGAGACCGCCACGGGCGACGACTCCTCGCTGTTGCTCCAGAGCGTCGCCGCGCCCGCCGGGGACGAGCCGCCGGCCGTGGCCGTCACGCTGCTGCTGCACCAAGGCCTGTCGAAAAGTACCGAATACACCGAGCTCAAGGTGCACGGGAAGACGCGCGTCAACGACCTCGATCTCTACATCCTCAGCGCACGGCGCATCGCCGGAAAGGTACGGGGCAAGGAGGTCTTCATCCAGATCGACCGCGGCGGCCGCGTCGCCGCGCTCAACCTCACCTTGGCCGCCGGCCACGAGGACCGCTGGTCCGACTACGTGGCGCAACTCCTCACCGGCATCGCCCCGCTCGCCGCCCGCGGCCGCCCCGCCGCCCCAGGCGCCACCCTCGCGGGCACCGTGCGCGACGCCCGCGGGCTGGTCGCCGGCGCCGTGCGCGTGACACTCACGCTGGTCACCGGCTTCGACCCGCTCGAGGGCACGGTGGTCGCGGAGGCGACGACCGACGACCGCGGCGGCTACTCGTTCGCGGCGGATCCGCGCTTCGCGTATCTGATCCACGCGGGCGCCAGCCCGGAGGCCTACAACCGCGGCCAGGGCGCGGCGGGGCGGCGCTTCGTCGATCTCGCCCGCGAGGAGGCACCGCCGGTCCTCGACATCATCCTCCACCGCCAACGCTGACCGCCGGTCCCGCCATGACCCGCCTCCGTATCCTGCTTTCCTCGCTCGGTCTGCTCGCCCTGCTCCCGGCCGCGGCCGCCGCCCGGGAGCGCCAGTCGCTCGACGACGATCTGCGCCATTACGCCGCGCAGGCGCGCGCCCGAGCCGAGGACCTCAAGGCCCAGCGCGAGCGTTATGCGGCCTACGCCGCCACGCCCGGCGACCCGTTCGCGGAGAAGTACGCCGCGCTGACCCGCCAGATCGAGGCGGCCGAGAAGTCGGCCGCCAAATACGGCGAGTTCATCGGGGTCGACACCGGCGCGATGGCCGTGCTCAAGGAAACCGCCCGCCGCTCCGCCGACGACCTCGCGGAGATGAACCGGCTGCTGCTGGACAACTGGGCGCTGTGGCTGGAGGACGCGCTCAGCGGCAACTGGACCAACCTAGTGAAGACCGGCTACGACACCATGTTCCGGCAGAAGGTGCGCCAGCAGATCCGCGAGGCGCTCGGCGTCGCCGAGACCGTCGCGCCGCTCGAGGCGTACCTCATGGACCTCGCGCTCGGCGTCGAGACCAAGGACAACGCCACCATCGCCACGGAGTGGTTCCGCCAACAGACCGGGCTCGCCCCCGCGGACCTGAAGAAGACGCCGCGGGAGATCGCCGAACTCGCCGCCCTGCGCCGCCTCAACCTCGATCCCGCCACGATCGAGAGGCTCGCCGAGCTCTCCGTGTCACCGGCGAATATCGACATCGACTGGGCCGGGGTGCGGGAGACGGCCTTCGCGCAGGCGACGAGCAAGGGCCTCGAGAAACTGAAAACCAAGTACGCCGCCGAGGCGAAGCGGCAGTTCCAGGCACGGATGAAGCAGGAGCTCGGCGCGTTGTCCCACGCCACCGACTCGCTCGCCGAGCAGGTCCGCGACAGCGCGCTGGCCAAGGCGGGCGACGCGATCGACGCCGCCCAGTTCGCCACCGACATCGCCCAGAAGATCTACCAGTGGAGCCAGGCCGACTTCGGTCCCGTGTTCGACGGCGTGAAGCAGTACCGCGCGTTGCTGCAGAAGGCCACCGGCCAGCCGGCGACGTGGGAGGAGGCGTTCGTCGCGTGGCAGGCCCGCAGCAAGTTCGGCGGCACGAAGAAGCCCGCGCCCGGCCCGCAACCGGTCGTGGAGAACACGCAACCCCTGCTGCTCAACACCCGCGTCGTGGACGGGGCGCTCGACCGGGGCCGCGTGGCGCTGCGGCTCGAAACGACCTGGCGCGCACTCGCCCCGGACCCGCGGGGCTTCGGCGGCTTCGTGAAGCTCACACGCGACGGCGTCACACTGGCCGAGCGCCTCCCGCAGGCCTCGACCAAGAGCGCCAAGACCGTCGCGCATCCCCACACGCTGCTCAACGACCCGGCCACGGGGAAACCGGCCCGCACCGAGCACGAGGTCGTGATTGTGCACACCTTCACGGATACACTCGTCGACCACCAGCGCGAGCCCGTGCCGCTGCGCCACTGGGACTACGAGTTCATCTGGGAGCGGATCAACGACCAGGGCGCCACCGAGCGCCTCGGTCAGGCGCGGTTCACCCCGCGCTTCGCGATCAGCCTCGTCGCCGGCCGCTCCGGCCAGACCATCGCCCTCCACGAACGCGAGCTCACCGAGGCCGAACGCCGGGTGGCCGCAGCCACGGCCGCCCCGGCGCTGCAGGCCGGCCCCGTGCCCCCCATCCCCTGGGTGCCGCCGGCCAACACCATCGTCGTGCGCAGCGGGAAGACGGAGAACCTTTTCCTGCGCGACGCGCAGGGACGGGACACCCCCATCGGCACGCGCCTCCACGACGCGGCCGGCAACCTCAGCTACCAGAAGATCGAGATCGCCGGCCGTATCCAGGGCCTCCACCTCACCGAGGGCGGCCGCATGGGCTACCAGTGGTACCACGACGGCGTGCCGCACGGCCCCTTCGAGCAGGGCCGCACCAAGGGCAGCTACCGCCACGGCCGGCTGCACGGCCCCTGGGAGCAACGCCAGGGCCCCGACCTGGTTCTCCACGAGACCCGCACCTACGTCGACGGACAACCCGACGGCGAGAGCACCACCTTCCATCCCGACGGGGCGACGCCGCGCCGCGTCCTGCTCTTCGCACGCGGCACGCTGCTGCCGCCCCAACGCTTCTACGCGGCGAACGGCCAACTGCAGGCGGAGTACTGCTTCGACTCGCACGTGCCCGCCACCGCCGTCGCCGAAACGGTGGAACTGCCATTCGAGACGCCGCAGACCGGCTCGCTCGACGGCACGGTCCGGAAGTTCCGCGACGACGTGCTCGTCGAGTCCATCGATTACCGTGCCGGAGTCCGGCACGGCCGGCACGTCGTCGGCCAGCCGGAGAGCCGCCGCGAGACCACCTATCGCGACGGCGTGCGCCACGGCCTCGTGCGCGAGTACCAGCGCGGCCTGCTCGCCAAGGAGGAGGAGTACGCCGAGGGCCGGCTCACCGTCCGCCGCGTGTTCCGGGAGCACAACGGCGAGAGCCGCCTCCAGACCGAGGACCGCTACCGCGACGACCGGCGCCACGGCACCTGCCGCGGCTTCGACCTGGCCAGCGGCGCCGTGGGCTACGAGCACGAATACGTGGACGGCGAGAAGATCCGCGCACGCGACGGCACCACGTTCACCGAGTTCAAGGACGGCCAACCGACCCTCGGCACCACCTACTACGCACTGGGTGGCCCGAAACGGCTGGTGAAACGTTTCCACCCCGACGGCAGCTGGGACGAGACCCGCCACTACGAGAGCGGCGCTGTCGAGGAGGAGTCGTTGCGGGGCAACGTGACGATCCGCGGCGGCACCACCGAGGCGTGCATCGGTCGCTGCGTGCGCTACTACGCCGACGGCACGAAGAAGCTCGAGGCCACCTACGGCCCGGACGGCAAGTTCGCCGGCCTGGTCGTCAACTACGGCCCCGGCGGCATCAAGAAGGAGGAGACCGAGTACCGCGACCGGGTGAAGGTCGGCCTCGCGCGCACCTTCCACGCCAACGGCAAAGTCCGGAGCGAGGCCCGCTACACCGAGGGCCGGCGCCACGGCCCCGAGCGGGAGTACTTCGAGGACGGTTCGCTTCGGCGCGAGGAACACTACCGCGACGACCGCCGCCACGGCATCCAGCGCCGTTACGCAGCGCCCGGCGTGCTCGCCGAGGAGACCGAGTTTGCCGACGGCAAAAAACACGGCGTGCACCGCCGTCACCGGATCGACGGCAGCCTCGAACTGGAGTGCACCTACCGCAACGACCAGCACGAGGGCGCCTACAAACGCTGGTATGCCAGCGGACGCCTCTGGTGGGATTTCAACTACGTTGCCGGCCGGAAGCACGGGCGCTGCGTCGAGTACCGGGAAGAGGGCACGATCCAGTGGTCCGACTCCGGGCTCTTCGAAGACGGGACGCGCCTCGCCCCGCTGCCCGAGCAGGCGGAGCAGTCGGGCCCGCCGGCCACAGCGCGATCCGGAGGCGACCTGCGCGACAACGATTGACCGGCCGCCACCGCCGGCAATTTCGCCCGCGATCCGGCCCAGCCACCCGCCCCCGGCAAGCGGCAACTTGGGCCACGCGTGCGCCCCGCCCCGCGAGTCGCGATTCCCCGATCCCCACAATCCGCAATCCCCATCCTGAGTTGGTGCCCGGGACAGGGGTCGAACCTGCACACCTTGCGGTACGGGATCCTAAGTCCCGCGCGTCTGCCAATTCCGCCACCCGGGCAATTCGGCTGGAGGTCGGACGCGGATTCCCGGCGCCCGCCGCTCCGGGCGCAAGGCCGAAAGGCGCGCCGCGCGCGCGACCTACCGCGTGGCCACGCCGAGCCGCTCGCCCATCTTGGCGTAGGTCTCGATGTGGTTGAGGCTCTGCTCGCGCAGGTCGGCGTCGAACACGATCCGGTCGCGCTGGAACAGCGTGATGACGCAGGAGCCGCCGAACTTGAAGAGTCCCTTCTCGTCGCCCTTTTTCACTTTCGTGCCGGGGATGAAGCTCTGGCGGATACCGCCGACCATCGTCGCGCCCACCTCGATCAGCGCGACCAGCCCGAACCGCTCCGTCTCGTGGAGCGTGACCATGCGCTTGTTCTGGACGAGGTAGCGGACGCTGCGCCGCAGCGCGATCGGATTGACCGAGAAGAGCGGGCCCTTGATCTCGCTGGCGCGGCCGGGCGTGCCGGCGCAGGGGAAGTGGAACCGGTGGTAGTCCACCGGCGCGAGTCGCGAGATGAGCATCGCACCGCCGATGAATTGTTTCGCCACCAACTCGCCGCCGATCAGTTCGCCGAGTTCGAAGCGGTCGCCCTTCACATAAAAACCATCGGCCGCGTCGACGTCGGGGAACACGAGGTGGCGCCCGTCGGCGGGCAGGATCGCGCTGGCGGGATCCGGGTCGATCGGACGGGCGGACGCCTTGAGTTTGCGGGCGAAGAACTCGTTGAACGTCTTGTAGGCCATCGCCTGTTTGGCGAACTCGTCCACATCGAGGTCGTGCTCCACGATGAAGGGGAGCACCCGGTGGACGCTCCGGGGCTTGTCCATCTTCCTCCCATACAGCCACGAGAAGAACGCACGCTTCACCAGCCCATGCAGGGCGAGCCGGCCGCTGAGCGAGCTGCTGTAGAGCCAGCGCAGCCAGAACTCGCCCGGGATCTTCTCCTCGACCATCGCGCGGCGTTTCCGGTGGAAAAACTCGACAGTATCTTGCGACATGCCCGCACCGTGAGCACGGGCCCGATCCGCGCCAAACCGAAAACCTCCGGTCCGCCGCACCCCGTCGCCGCACCGGTCCGGCCACCACGGTATCCGCCCACCCGGCACCACGTCCCGAATCCGGGAAACGACCGTCCCACCGGCGGGACATCCCTCCCCGTGTCCCGGGAAAAGCCCCCGGGACGTCGCTGCGAGCGCCCCCTCTATTCTACCGTTACAGCAACACGTCGACGCCGCTCGGTGAGAATTGCCTTTGACAAGGCGCGAATCGCTCTCCGATTCTCGCCCCCTGTCTGCCGCTATTTGCCCGTTTTCCCTCCCACAACTGCCCTTCCCCGCACCTCCCACCCCCCCCCTCTCGCGGATCGCATCAGCGATCTTTGCCCCTCCTGAAGTGAATCGCCGCCGTGCGGCGTTTAGTTGGTACCCCCTCCCCTTTCCCGCGAAAGATAAGCACCTTCCCCTCCCGACTCTCCCCTCAGCTCGCCGCCTCCGGCCCAGTTGCTTCCTTTCCCCTCCCGCTCTCTCAATAATCCTCGAACTCATCACACCATGATCCAGATCCTGCCTCTCGCCTTCCTGATGAACAAGACCCCGATGGAGCTCTTCCATGCCGGCGGTTACATCATGTGGCCCATCTTGATTACCTCGCTGGTCGGCGTCACCGTCGTCACCGAGCGCATCATCTTCACCCTGCGTGAGATGAAGGCCCGCAACCCGGAGGTCGTCGAGGGCATGCTCGAGAAGATCGAAGCTGGCGACATCGACGGCGCGATCGCTCTCGGCCGCACCACCAACGACTACATCGCCCGGATCATGGTCTATAGCCTGACCCACCGCGAGACCTCGCTCCAGAACGCCTTCATCCGCAGCTCCAGCTCCGAGCTCACCCGCTTCGGCCAAGGCATGCCGACCCTCGACACCTGCATCACCGCCGCCCCGTACCTCGGCCTCATCGGCACGATCACGGGCATGATGACCACCTTCGGCAGCATGGAGGGCGACATCGCCCAGGCCGCCAGCAAGATCACCGGTGGTGTTGCCGAGGCCCTTATCGCCACCGCTTGCGGTATCGCGATCGCCGTCATCGGCCTGCTGCCCTTCAACTATCTCAACGCTCGCTGGGAGAACGCCCGCCACGAAGTGGAAGACGCCGGCAACGCGCTCGAGATCATGATCAAGAAGTCGAGCGGTGTGAACGCCGAGCAGTAAGCCGCGTTCACGTCCCGGTCGCTTCGCCACCACTATTACTCGGTAAATCTTAACCATCGCTCACCATGCACGGAGGAGGAGGAGGGGGCTCAGGCTCCAAGAAAAAGGCTACGATCAACGTTATCCCGCTGATCGATGTCATCATGTTCCTGCTGGCCACCTTCGTCTTGTTCACCCTTTCGATGAACAAGGCCAACGGCCCCGCCGTGGACCTGAGCGAGGCGAAGACCGGCACGGACGTCGACCCGAACAAGGCCATCACCGTCACCCTCGATACCGAGGGGAAGATGAGCTGGAACAACGAAGCCGTGACTTGGGACAACTTCATCATCGAGTTGATCAAGTACAGCGAGCAGGAAAGTCCCACCATCCTCATCAACTTCGACCAGAACGCCAACTACGGTCAGGCGATGTCGATTTTGAACGAGATCCGCAAGGCGCCGAAGCCGGTCAAGGTTTACCTCTCGACCAAGCTGCCGAAGCCCTAACCCCCAGCCCGAGTCACTCTCACCGCAGTCCTGCCCTCCGATGCAAGTTAAGCAAACAGTGCGGAAAAAGGCACGTATCGAGATCATCCCGCTGATCGACGTCATCATGTTCCTCATGGCGGCGTTCGTTCTGGTCATGCTCTCGATGAACAAGAACAAGCAGGTCCCGGTGGAGTTGCCGAGTGCGACGCCGTCGCCGGCGCTCATTCAGGACCAGCCCGAGAAGCCGGTGAAGGTGTCGATCGACACCGCCGGCGACTACTTCTGGAACTCGGAGCGCGTCTCGCTCGACGATCTCATCATCCGCCTCAACGGCCTGAAGGCCCAGTCGGCCGATCCCAAAGTTATGATCGAGGGAGAGATCGGGGCCCAATTCGGCAAGGCGGTGGTCGTCGTCGATGAGGCCCGCCACGCGGGCATCAATAAGGTGACCTTCGACCCCATGGCCAAGAACTCGGTGCGCTAACAGGAGGCCAACATGAAGAAAATCGACATTATCATTGGCGTTCTGGTCTCGGCCGGCCTCCACGGCGGTGTGCTGTGGGGCGGCGAGCTCATCGGAGTCGCCAGCCATCACGGCCCGGCCCAAGCCGCCGACGACCAACAGATCGTCGCCGCGGAGATCGACTTCACTCCGGAACCCGAAGAAGAAAAGCCGCCGCAAGAGGCAGCCGACCAGCAGTCCGACGACCAGAACTCCTCCGATTCCGATCTGGGTGGCGATGCCTCGGCCGCCTCGCTCCCGGAGCCGATGAACACCATCGGCGTCAGCGACATCACGACCGTCATCAAGCCGGCCCCGCCGGTCGCCCCGAAAGCCGAGTCCACCACTTGGGCCCCGCCGAGCAAGCAGACCCGCCAGCTCGACACGAGCCGTTTCAAGGAGTTCGTCGACTTCGGCAAACTCGACAAGAAGCCCCAGGCTCGCTCGCAGATCGCGCCCCGTTATCCCTTCGAGCTGAAGCGCCAAGGCATCAGCGGCGAGTGCACGGTTCAATTCTTCGTCGATGAGAACGGTGTCGTCAGCGATCCCGTCGAGGTCTCCGCTTCCCACCGCGAATTCGTCAAGCCCTGCATCGATGCGGTTCTCCAGTGGCGTTTCTCCCCTGGCATGAAGAACGGCCGCAAGGTCGCCACCCGCATGCAGCAGACCTTCCCCTTCAAGCTCGGAAACTGACGCCATGGCCACCCTCCGTTCCTCCCGGCTGCGCTCCTTCGCGCGAGCTGGCACTCTTTTGCGCCTCGGCGCTCTCCTTGCCGGTTGTGCGCTCCTTCCCTCCGCCGCTCGTGCGCAGGCTGCTCAAGCGGCCCCGCAGTACGAACTCAGTGGCGCCGCCTCCGATGAAATCGGGCCGATCCGCGAAGATCTGCAGTCCGAAGACCCGCAAAAGTGCATTGAGCTGCTCAAGAAGATCGACGCAGCCATCGTCAAACTGAAGCTCAAGGGCTACGACCTCGCCTACTTCAACCAGATCAAGTTCACCCTCCTGATCCGGTCCGGTCAGGCGCTCAAGGCGATCCAGCCGCTCGAAGAGATTCTGGCCGGCGATTATTTCCCGCAGGATGCCCAGCTCGGCATGACGCTCGCGCTCGCGCAGCTCTACATGCAGGATGGCGGCACCACCAACGACGAGAAACTGCGCGAGAAACGCCTCGCCCAAGCCAAGGCCCGCCTCGACAAGTGGTTCGCCGCAGTCCCCGAGCCGGTTCTCGGCTCCGACAAGATGTCGGTGTACATCGACGCTACCTCGCTCTACGCCAACTGCCTCTACTTCCTCAAGGAGTACCAGAAGGCCTACGCGACGGCGCAGAAGCTCGTCCGCCTCTCCGTCGAGCCGAGCGATCAAGCGTGGATCCTTCTCTTCGCCGCCCAGCAGGAGTGCGGCGCCAACGCCGAGGCTGCCGAGACCTTCGAGATGTTCATCCGGAAGTTCCCGGAGAAGAAGGACTACTGGTTGCAGTTGACCCAGGCCTACCTCAGTTCGGACCAATCCATTCGCGCCATCCTCTCCTACCAGCGCGCCCAGTCGTACGGCTTCATGAACCAGCCGTCCGACTACATGAATGTGTTCGGACTCTACTACCGGTTGGAGGAGTACAGCCGCGCCAGCCAACTTCTCGAAAGCTGGATCAAATCCGGCAAGGTCGAGGACAACGAGGACAACTGGGAACTGGTCTCCGTCTGCTTCCAGAACCTCCGTCGCGAGGACGCCGTGCGCAAGATCCTCGACGAGTCCCGCAAGCGCTTCAAGACCGGCAATCTCGACTTCCAGCTCGCCCAGTACCTCTGGTACGACGGCAAGTACAAGGAAGGCCTCGAGGTCGCCACCACCGCGTGGAAGAAAGGCGGCCTGAAGAAAGCCGGCCGCACCGCCCTCTTCCTCGCCACCGCCAACTTCGAACAGCGCCAGTACTCTGAGGCGATGAAGTTCTTCAAGATCGCCGAAGAGTCGGGCGATGTCGAGAAACGTGATCTCGACCGCGTCGGGCGCATCCTCGCCGAAGCCGAAGAAATCCTCAAATCCCGCTCTATCGAGACCGGTGCCACCCCGGCTGCAAACCCCTGACCCCGCCACCTTCTTCCCTTTACCAATATGAAAAGAGCTTACATCTGGTTCGCACCGCTCGCGGTCCTTGTCCTCTTTATCGGACTCTACATGCAGTCGCGCGACGCCTATGACGCCAAGGTCGAGGCCGAAAAGGAGGCCAAGCGGGTCGAGACGGAACGCCGCAACGCCGAGACCTTGCGCCGGAACAAGGAGGTCGCGGAGCAACGCCGCCTCGATACCGAGCGCAAGAAGGCCGAAGACTTGGCCGAGAAGGAGCGCAAGGCTGCCGAGGTCAAGCGCGCCGAGGAACTCGACTACGCCCGCGACTTCGCCAGGCGCGAGGCGGCCCGCTACGACAACGTCGTGAAGGACCTCACCGAGTCGTTCAAGACCGAGAAGGCCGCCAAGGATGCCGCCGACAAGGCGATCGCCGACATGCGCGACGAAAAGAAGTTCATCGTTGAGTATGTCGCCAAGGCGCAAGCCAACGAGAAGGCGCTCAAGGAACTCCTGCAGAAGCTTCAAAAACTCGAGGAAGACCGCCTTAAGGCCGCCGCCAAGAGCTAAGCCCCCATCCATCAACGACCATGAAACGTCTGATCATCGTCATCCCGCCGGTCATCCTGTTCGCCATCTTCCTCTTCTTCTACAACACCCACGTCGAACAGATGCGGATTACCGAAGAGCAGAAGAAGGAAGTCGCCAAGCAGGAGGCCGCCAAGGAAGAAGCCCGCAAGAAGAAGCTTCAAGAAGAGGCCGAGCGCGAAGCCCTTCGCCAGAAGGAAGAACGCCGCCTCGCCATCGAGAAGGCCAAGGAAGAAGCGCAGAACAAGAAGGAAGAGGAAGAGCGCAAGGTCATCGCCGAAACCGAGGCCGCCAACGCCCAGTCCAAGCGCCTCCAGGCCCAAATCATCAAGCTCCAGAACGACATCCAGTCCGTCCGTGCCGCCCGCGACAAGGCCCAGGCCGAGGCGATGGAGACCCGGCTCGACCTCGAGAAGGCTCGCATCGACAAGCGCAACGCCGAGTTCGAGATCCAGCGGTTCACCGACATGCTCGCCACCCGCATGGCCCAAAGCCAGGCGCTGACGAACGAGGTCATCGCCTCCAAGAAACGGTAACTCAGCCACCCCGATCGTTTTCCAAGCCGCACGGTTGTTGCCGTGCGGCTTTTCTTTTGCCCGGTCGGCACCGTCCCGATGCCCCTACAATGGGTGTTGGCCCCGCCTCGCATACGCGCCAACACGGGGCAGCTCAACGCAGAGCCCAAACGGAGAGCGGAGAGAAACCGGATCCCCGCGATCATCCCATGCGGCGGAGTGGGGCGGACCAAACTTCGTCACCCGCTGCCGCAGGTTCCACCGAGCGGGAGGGTGAGCTGTTCCCGCCTCGCCTCTGCCCTGCGACCTGCCGGGCCTAAGTTCAGGCGACGGCCGGCTCCGGCTCGGCAGCAGCCGAAGTGATGACCTCCGCGTACCGCAACCCAAGATCCGCGACCTGTTCCTCGTTCGTGAGGTGCACGACCTCGTCCTTCACGGAACCGTCCGGCATCCCGAGCCGGATCCGATAGGCGGAGCTGTTCGCTTCGTCACCGATCTTCTCTACCGACACGCGTAGCTGCCATTTCTTGTCCCCCAGCCGTGCAAACGCGAACTCCAGCCGCTTCTGCATCGGCAGAAGGTACCGGTTTGGGGAGATGCTCAGGCCCAGCCCAGCATCGCGGGACATCTCCAGCGCGGCTTTCTCCAGCGCTGTGACGACATCGAAATAGTGCGGAATCCTGACGGCGGCCATGGTGGGGCGACTCTACTCTATCGGCCGGCCAGGGAACGCGCTTGAGCCCCCTTCGGCCGGGACTTCACCCTACACCTCGCCTCGCGCAACGCACCCCACCAATCATCACCACCGGCCCCTCACCGGACCTGCCCCCCAAAAAAACGGAAAACGTGCCTGCCACTCGCTCAAGGCTCGACGGCGTCGCACCCGCCGCCATACTGCCAGCCGCGATGCAAAAAAAGCTCCTCGTCGTCGACGACGACATCGTCGCCCTCAAAGCGACCAGCCGTATTCTGCAGGCGAGCGGATACGATGTCACCTCCACCACCCGCACCGACGAAGCCCTCCACTTCCTCGAGCGCGACAAGTTCAAGGGCGTCGTCTGCGACTACCACATGCCCGACCAGAACGGCTCCGTGATCGTCTCCGCCGTGCATCACCACCATCCGGAGACCAAGGTGTTGCTCGTCACCGGATACCGCGAGGACCTCCCCGAATTTCTTCGCACGGGCAAACACGCCGTGCGCGTGGTCGACAAGCCCTTCACCCTGCAGGGACTGCTCCAGGCCGTCCATGAGGAGATCGGCCTGCCCGCCTCCTCCACTGCGGAGGCAGTGGCCGGAAAGAAGGCCTGATCCCCGTTCTCACTGCATCGCCTTTGGCCGGCACAGTTTGCTGTGCCGGTTTTTTTGCGCCCCTGATCAATCCCCCTCCGGCCTCCAAAGCCCGGAACGCCCTTCGCCTTCCCCGGGGCAATTGCCCCACACCGCATCCCGCACAATCCCTGCCGCACTCAATCCCGCCAGTGGCCGGCCGATGCAGCTTGTCCCAGGTCAACGTCGCCTCCCTCCGCCACAATTTCCGCACTGTCCTCGCCAACTTTTGCGTGGCTCCCGGCGGGAAACATTGCGAAGATCAGCCTTTATTCTTCTTCTTCCACCTTTCTGCTCCGCACGACACGCGCGTCACTCTCCCCACATGGATGTCAAACTCGCCAACGATCTGATCTACGTCTTCGGCTATGCCGCGGTCGGTCTGGCGTTCGCCTTCGGCCCGCTCCTCGCGGTGTACCTCCTGGCGCCCCGCACCCTGCGACAGACCGTCGGCAAGTCCGGCCAGGCCATCGAGTGCGGCATGGAGCCCTACGGCGACGCTTGGATCCGCTACAGCGCGGTGTACTACCTGTACGCCCTCGTCTTCGTCGCCTTCGCGGTGGACGTTCTTTACCTCATCCCGGTCGCGCTGGTCTACAACCGGCTCAACTTCCAAGTCCGGGACCTCGTCGAACTAGTGATCTTCGTGGGCATCCTGTCCCTCGTGATCATCTACGCCTGGAAGAAAGGGGTGTTTGAATGGACCCGCAAAACGGCTGCTCCCAAAACCAACCAGGGCTGAAACTTCCGCCCGGTCCCGCCTCGGACGAGATTCCGCCCGAGGTTTCGTCCCTCGTGCGCTTCGCCGTCGCGGACGAACTCATCGCCCTCGGGCGCGCCAACTCCCTCTGGCCGCTGACCTTCGGCCTGGCCTGCTGCGCCATCGAGATGATGGCCACCGGCATGGCCCGCTGGGACATCTCCCGCTTCGGCGCCGAGGTCTTCCGCCCCTCGCCCCGCCACGCCGATCTCATGATCGTCGCCGGCACGGTGAACAAGAAAATGGCCCCCGCCATCAAGGTCCTCTACGACCAGATGCCCGAGCCGAAGTGGGTCATCGCCATGGGCAACTGCGCCATCTCCGGCGGCCCCTTCGTCTATCCCGGCCAATACGCCGTCGTCGAGGGCGTCGACAAGCTCTTCCCCGTCGATGTCTACATCCCGGGCTGCCCGCCGCGCCCGGAGGCCCTCATCGAGGGCATCCTCGAACTCGAAGAGAAACTCACCGGCAAACGCCGCTGGCCCCGAGTCGAAACGCCATGAGCAGCCCCACCGTCGAGCAACTCGCCGCCGCACTGGCCCCCTTGGCCGTCGACGTCGTCGTCCCGCTGCCGCTCCCGCCTCCGCCGCCCAAGCCCGCTCCGGCC
>JAEWNN010000104.1 GCA_023457035.1 Verrucomicrobiota bacterium | reverse complement strand
CGGTCGGGCAGGAGTGGACCACCTACGGCGGCACCGGTCGCGACGACCGCCGCACCCGCGCCTCGCTCAACCTCGGCCACGCGTTCATCCGCGACTGGCAGGCCGGCGTCGGCTACGCGCTCACCCTTTCGCGGTCCTCCTCCGACACCTTCGACTACGACCGCCACGTCGTCTCCGGATTCGTCTCCTACAAGTTCTGACGGATCCCCCGGCGCGCCGCCGCAGGCCTCCTCGCCCACCGGCTCGTTCGCCGTCCACGCCCGCCCGCCCCACCATGTCGCCGTCCATCCTCTCCGAGCGCCTCGCCTTCGCCGCGCTCGTCGTGGCATGGGTCGTGCCCGCATGGTGGCTCGGCGCGTCGACCGTCGCCGGCCAGGGTTTCGCCCTCTGTGCCGGCGCGGTCGCCCTGTCCGCCTCGGCGGTCGCCCGCGTTTCCGCTCCGGCGGAGCCGCTGGCGAGATCCTCCGCCCGGTCGGGGCGCGTGGGCACACTGGTGGTCGCCGGCTGCCTCGCCGCCTTCCTCGCGCTCCTGCTCTGCCAAGCGCTCAACCCCGATCGCATCCTCGTACCCGGCCGCCCGGTCGGCCGGCTGCTCGCGCTCGGGCACGTCACTTGGCTGCCGACCGGGATCGAGGGGCCGTTTGCGCGGCTGCCCCGCGACTACATCCATTTCGCCAACGCGTGGCGCCACCTCCTCGTCGCCGGCGCGATCCTGCTGCCGCTCGCCGCGCTCGCGCTCCTGCCGCGCCGGACCGCGCTGCTCCGCGCCATCCTCGCGGCACTCTTCCTCCACGCCGTTCTCTTCTCGGCCTTCGCGTTCGTCCACAACCTCTCCGGTTCGAAAGCGGTCCTCTGGCTCGTGACCGACCCCAGCTTCCACCTCGGGGCACCGCAGTTCATGGGCAAGAACCAGCAGGCGGCCTACCAGGTGCTCCTGCTCGCCGCTGCCCTCGCAGCTTGGGCAGCGCCCGCGGCGTTCCGGCCCTGGCCCGCGCTGCGCCGGCGCCCGCTCTGGCTCGGACTGGGTACCGCGGTCGTCGTCCTCGGCACCGTCACCACCCGCTCCCGCGCCGGCCTCGGCGCCACCGCCCTGCTCCTCCTCGCCGCTGCCGTCATGACGCTTTGGCCACACCGGAACCGCTGGCGCCACCACCGACGCGCCTTGCTCGCCGGCGCCGGCCTCGCCCTCGTGCTCGGCGCCGGCCTTGCGCTTCTGCCGCCCGTCCGCGCCACCCTGGGCCGCGTCGCCGAACTGGCCCGCCACCCCGGCGACCTGCTCGTCGGCGGTTCCTACCGGCGGATCCTGCACGACATCGCCTGGCAGATGACGCTCGACCGGCCCTGGTTCGGCCACGGCGCCGGCTGCTACGTCCTGCTCTTCTCCACCTACCACCCGCGCGTCCCCGCCTACATGGAGGCCCTCCGGCGCAACCATCCCGACACCAACCGTCCCGTGCACACCCACGCCGACGGCGACTGGATCGAGTTCACCGCCGAATACGGCTTGGTGGGCACCGCGCTGCTCGCCACCCCCTGGGCCGTCTGGCTGGCGACGCTCACCCGCCGCCGCCCCTGGGCCCCGGCGACCGCCCTGCTCGCGCTCGGGCCGCTGCTGGTGCTCGCCCACGGATGGATCGACTTCGTCCTGCGCAACCCCGCGATCCTCGGCCTCGCCGCCACCCTCGCCCTGCTCGCGCTCTCCGCCGCCCGCCCCGCGCCAGGCGAGACCGCCGCCTGATCTTCCTCCCTGCATGAATGCTCCCGCCCCTTCGTCGCCGCCCCAGACCGAGATCGTCATCAAGGCCAGCAGCGCCTGGTTCACGATCGATTGGCGCGGCCTGCTCGCCTACCGCGACCTGCTTCGCCAGCTCATCCAGCGCGACTTCACCGCCCGGTACAAGCAGACCATCCTCGGCCCCACCTGGTTCTTCCTCAATCCGATCGTCACCACGCTTACCTTCACCCTCGTCTTCAACAAGGTCATCGGCGTGCCCACCGACGGCGTGCCGCCGATGCTCTTCTACCTCTGCGGCATGCTCGGCTGGTCCTACTTCGCCGCGGTGCTCGGCAACACCGGCAATTCCCTCGCCGGCTCGGCCTCCCTCTTCTCGAAGGTCTACTTCCCGCGCCTCATCCCGCCGCTCGCCCTCACCATCTCCAGCCTCTTCGCCCTCGGCATCCAGTTTCTCACCTTCTTCGTGTTCTTCGCCCGCGCCCACTGGTTCACGGCCACGCCGACCCTCCCCGCGCCGGGCCTCCACTGGCTCGTCTTCCCCGCGATCATCCTCCACATGGCCGTGCTCGCCCTCGGCGTCGGCCTGATCCTCTCCACCCTCACCGCGAAGTATCGCGACCTTAACCACATCCAGGGCTACCTCATCCAGCTCTGGATGTACGCCACCCCCGTCATCTACCCGCTCTCGCGTGTCCCCGAGAAGTGGCGCTGGATCGCCGAGCTCAACCCGGTCACCCCGATTGTCGAGGCGTCGCGCCGGGTCTTCCTCGGCGTCGGCACCGTCGACCCCTCCCGCTACGCCCAGTCCGTCGTCGTGGCCGTCGTCATCTTCCTCGTCGGCATCTTCGCCTACCAGCGCGCCGCCCGCACCTTCGTCGACACCGTCTGACCCGGCCTCGCCTCTCGCCCTTCCCCTCTCGCCTCCCTCCCGGCATGTCCCGTCCCATCATCGAAATCCGCGGCATCTCCAAGAAGTACCGACTCGGCCAGATCGGCATGACCTCGCTGCGCGAGGACGTCGAACGCCTCGGCCACTGGTGCCGCGCCCGGCTCGCCGGCCGCGCCCCGGCCCCCGATCACCGCCGCGACTTCTGGGCCCTGCGCGACGTCTCCTTCGACGTCCAGCCCGGCGAGGCGCTCGGCATCATCGGCCGCAACGGCGCCGGCAAGAGCACCCTGCTCAAAATCCTCTCCCGCATCACCGAGCCCACCGGCGGCGAGATCCGCCTGCGCGGCACCGTCGGCAGCCTGCTCGAGGTCGGCACCGGCTTCCACCCCGAGCTCTCCGGCCGCGACAACATCTTCCTCAAGGGCGCCATCCTCGGCATGACCCGCGCCGAGGTCGCCCGCAAATTCGACGAGATCGTCGCCTTCTCCGAGGTCGAGCGCTTCCTCGACACCCCCGTCAAACGTTACTCCAGCGGCATGTACGTGCGCCTCGCCTTCGCCGTCGCCGCCCACCTCGAGCCCGACATCCTCATCGTCGACGAGGTGCTCGCCGTCGGCGACCAGCAGTTCCAGCGCAAGTGCCTCGGCAAGATGCAGGACGTCTCCGTCCGCTCCGGCCGCACCGTGCTCTTCGTCAGCCACCACATGACCGCCATCCGCCGCCTCTGCCGCCGCTGCGTCGTGCTCGACGCCGGCCGGGCCAGCGGCCCCATGGATGTCGACGTCGCCATCGAGCGCTATGCGCAGGACAGCGGCGCTTCCCCCCTGCGCCTCGATGTCGCGTCCATCGACCGCTCGCACGGCGCCGAGGGCCGCATCGCCCGCTTCCGCGAGATCGCCGTGGTCTCCCCCGGCGGCCTCCGCTTCAACCAACCCTTCGCCATCGAGTTCGTCGTCGAATCCCGCGAGCCCCTCGACAACATGATGGTCGGCCTCGGGTTCAAGACCGTCGACGGCCAGCGCATCCTCACCCTGGATTCCGACGGCGGCGGCCGCACCTTCGCCCTGCGCCCCGGCCTGACCCGCGTCCGTTTCGATCTGCCGCGCCTCCCGCTCCACCCCGGGCCCTACCGCATCGGCGCCGCCCTCGGCTCCGGCCGCCACTTCTACGACAGCCTCGACGGCTTCGCCCTCTGGGACGTCGTCACCAGCGTGCAGGACCACGAGAGCGACCGCTCCTTCGGCGGCTGCCGGATCGAGCCGGCCTTCACCGTATCCGCCATCTGACCATCCCCATGGCCGCCCCGCTCGCGCTCTTCGTCACCCGCCACTCCCCGCGTCCGCGGGAGGATGGCTCGGGCGCCTATCTGCACGAGATGGTGTCGTTCCTCGCCGCACACGGGGTGCGTTGCCACTTCGCCTGGCTGGACCAGCCCGAGGAGGTCGCCCGCGCGTGGCGCTGGCTCCCGCCGCCCGAACTGGCCTCCGTCTGCCACCTGCACTTCCGCCGCAGCGTCCGCCTCGGCCCCGCCCACTGGTTCCCCGAGCGTCTCCCGATCGGCGGCGGTCTCGCCACCCGTCTCGGCGCCCGCTTCCGCCCCGAGCCCCCGCACGCGCGCCGGCCGGTACCCTTTGCTGGAATACCCGCCGGAGTCGCCCGGTGGTTCCGCCCGCTTGAGGTCGGCGAACTCGCCTTCGTCGCCCGTCTCGTGCGCCGGCTGCGCCCGACCGCCCTCATCGCCAACTACCCCTGGCTCGGCGGCGCCTTCGCCGTCGCCGGCCCGGCCGCCCGGATCGTGCTCACCCACAACGTCTGGCACCAGAAGGCGCTCTCCACCGCCGCGCTCGGCGAACCCGGCCGCCTCGCCCATCTCACCCCCGCGACCGAGGCCGCCATGCTCGGTGCCGCCGACCATGTCGTCGCGATCTCGGAGGACGATTGCGCCGCCTTCGCCAAACTCGTTCCTGCTGAGCGGGTCCTCTTCGTGCCCAAGGCCGTCGCCCCGCGCGCCGCACCCGGGCCCGAGGATCCCGACCTCTGCCTCTGCCTCGGCAGCGCCAACCCCGCCAACCGCGCCGGGCTCGACTGGTTGCTCGCCGAGGTCTGGCCGCTGGTCCGCCGCGACCACCCCGCCGCCCGGCTCCGCCTCTGCGGCCGCGCCGGCGAAGGCCTCACCTCCCTCCCGCCCGGCGTCGAGAACCTCGGCTACGTCGAGCATCCCGAGTCCCACTACGGCGCCGCCGCCCTCGCCCTCGTCCCGCTCCGCCACGGCGGCGGGGTGAAGATCAAGCTCCTCGAGGCCCTCGCCTTCGGCAAACCCGTCGTCACCACTTCCATCGGACTACAGGGACTCGGGTTCCTCGTCGCCTCGACCCCGCCGGCCGACACCGCCGAGGCCTTCGCCGCCCAGATCGTCGGGCTGCTCCGCGATCCCGCCGCCCGCGCCGCCCGCGCCGCCGAGTCCCGCCGCCTCGCCCTCGAGCGGTTCAGTCTCGAGCGCTGCTACCGGCCCCTGCTCACCGCCATCGCCGGTCCCGCCGTCCATGCCGCGTGTTGACATTCTCATGCCGGTCTTCAACGCCGGCCGTTTCCTCGACGAGGCCCTCCGGAGCATCCGCGCCCAGACGTGGACCGACTTCCGCCTCATCCTCGTCAACGACGGCTCGACCGACGACAGCGCCGCGCGCTGCCGTGCCGCCGCCGCCGCCGACCCCCGCCTGCTCTGCGTCGACCAGGCCAACCTCGGCATCACCCGCTCGCTCAACCGCGCCCTCGCGCTCGCCACCGCCCCCTTCGTCGCCCGCATGGATGCCGACGACATCGCCGAACCGGATCGGCTCGCCCAGCAACTCCGCTACCTCGACGCCCACCCCGCGGTGATCGCGCTCGGCACGTCCGTCCACAGCATCGACGACCACGGGGCCCGCGTGAACCGCTACGATCCGCCCGCCCTCCACGCCGACATCGAACGCGAACTGCTCACCGGCAACGGCGGCGCGATGATCCATCCCTCGCTCGTCTTCCGCCTCGAGGTGCTCCGGCAGGTCGGCGGCTACAGCGAAGACCTGCCCTTCTCGCAGGACCTCGATCTCTTCCTCCGTCTCGCCGAGGTCGGCCGGCTCGCCAACCTTCTGTCGCCACTGCTTCGCTACCGTCTGCACGCGCAGAGCTCCAACTTCACCCACGGCCCCGCCAAGCGCGCCCTCAAGGAGGAGATTCTCCGCCGCGCCGCCGCTCGTCGCGGCCGCCCGTTCGTCGCCCCGCCCGTGAGCCCGCTCCTCCACGAGCGCGACCCGGCGTCCATCCGGCGCGAGTGGGCCCTCTACGCCTCCGCCCACCGCCAACGCCGCGCGGCCGTGCGCCATCTCGCCGGCGCGTTCGCCCGCCGCCCGCTCGCACTCGACAACCTCCGCGCCGCTCGCGCCATCCTGCCCCGGCTGCTCCACCACACCCGCCCCGCGGCGACCCAGCGCGGTGAACCGATCAACTGCCACCTCGAGATCCTGCGTCTCGCCCGCGAACACGCCGGCGCCGCCGCGACCGTCCTCGAGGTCGCACCCGGCCGCTCCACCTTCCTGCGGCGCCTGGACTGGATTCCCGAGAAAACCGCGATCGACGGCGGCAACGAACCCAACATCCCGGGCGTCCGCGGCCTGGCGGGAGACTTTCTCGCCTATCCGGTCGACCACCGCTTCGACCTCGCGCTCTGTCTCCACGATCTGGAGGGAGTCGGCGCTCCCGCCGCCGTCGCCCGCCGGCTCCTCGCCGCCGGCTCCATCGTGATCGTCGCCGCTCCCTGCCGCCGCCCCGAGTCCTACCCCGAGGCCGAGCTGCTCGGTTGGTTCGGCCGGCCACCGCTGGACTGGATCCGCGTCGCCGATGGCGACCGCGAGCACCTTCTCTGCGTCTACGCCTCCCCGAGTTCACCGGGATAACCCCATGCCCTCGCCCCTGCTCCGCCGCATCCGCCGCCTCGTCGCCACACCGCTGGCCTGGCCCGCCGCCCTCCGCGTCTGGTGGGTCCTCCGCCGTCACCACGTGCACGGCGGCCGCCACGCGCTGTTCCGCGGCCGCTCCCCCGCCATCACCAATCGCGGACATTTGACCCTCGGCGACCACCTCGATCTCGACGGCCGCGCCGGCCCCGTGCGGCTTACCGTCCAGCCCGGCGCCAGCCTCACGATCGGCCGCGGCGGTTTCATCAACGGCGGCACCGCCATCGCCGCCGCCCGCTCCGTCCGGATCGGCGACGATTGCCTCCTCGGCGAGGGCGTCTCGATCCTCGACACCGACTTTCACCCCGTCCACGCCGACACCCCGGTCGCCGTCGCCCCGGTCGTGATCGGCCGCAACGTCTGGCTCGCCAACCACGTCACCGTCCTGCGCGGCGTCACCATCGGCGACCACGCCGTCGTCGGCGCCGGCGCCGTGGTCACCCACGATCTCCCCGCCCGCGCCATCGCCGCCGGCAACCCCGCCCGCGTCGTCGGCACCGTGCGCTGCGACGACTCCTTCCGCCGCGGCGCGGTCCCGCCGGCCGCCTGATTTTCCGATGCCGACCACCTTCGAACTCTCCGTCGTCGTCTGCACGCACAACCCGCGCCGCGACTTCCTCGAGCGCACGCTCACGGCACTGCGCGCGCAGGAGGCCGACCGTACACGCTGGGAACTTGTCCTGCTCGACAACGCCTCCTCGGCCCCCCTCGCCTCCGAGTACGACCTCGCGTGGCATCCCCACGGCCGCCATGTCCGCGAGGATACACTCGGCATCTCCGCCGCCCGCATGCGCGCCATGCGCGAGGCCCGCAGCGACCTCATCCTCTTCGTCGACGACGACAACCTCCTCGCCCCCGACTACATCACCCGCGGGCTCGCCGACGCCGCGACCCGCCCGGAGCTCGGCGTCTGGGGCGGCCAGCTTGTGCCGGAGTTCGAGCGCGAGCCCGCCGCCTGGACCCGCCGCTGGTGGAGCTACCTCGCCATCCGCCCGCTCGACCGCGATCTGCTGGCCACCGGCCCACACGACTACGAGGCGATCCCGCCCACTGCCGGCGAGTTCATCCGCCGGCCGGTCTGGGAACGTTACCTCGCCCGCGTCGCCGACGATCGGCGACACCTGATCCTCGGGCTGCGCGGTTCCGAACGCATTTCCGGCCAGGACACCGACATCGCCCTGTGCACGTTCGACCTCGGGCTCGGCGCCGCCCGCTTCCGCGATCTCGTGCTCACGCACATCATGCCCGCCTCGCGCCTCGAGGAGCCCGCGCTGCTGCGCCTGGTCGAGAGCATCTCCTTCGGCACCGTGATCGTCGAATCCCTGCGTGGCGGCACGGCCCCGGCCGAGGCCCGCAGCCTCTGGCGCTACTGGCGTGCCCGCCTGCGCGCTGCCCGCCTGCCCGGGCAACAGGGCCGCTTCTACGCTGCCGAGCTGCGCGGTCGCCGCCGCGCCTACCAGCGCATTCGTTCCTTCGATATCACCTCCTGATGGCCGCCCCTGCGCCCAACCCGCTTGTCTCCGTCGTCATCCCGGCCTACCGGGCTGCCGCCTACCTCGGTGCGGCCCTCGACTCCGTCGCCGCCCAGACCTGGCCGCACTGGGAGGTGCTCGTCTTCGAGGATGGCGCCTACGACGACACGCCTCCGCTCGTCGCCGCGTTCGCCGCCCGCACTGCCAACCGCGTCGAGCTCGTGCGCAGCCCGGCCAACCTCGGCGTCTCGCGCGCCCGCAACGCCCTGCTCGCCCTCGCCCGCGGCACCCACATCGCCTTCCTCGACGCCGACGACGCTTGGGAGCCCGACCATCTCGCCCACGCCCTCGAGCTTCTCGCCGGCGCCGATGCCGACTGGTTCATCGGCGGCGCCAACCACATCGATCGCCAGGGGCGCTGCGTCCGGCGCGACGTCATCCCCGCCCCGCTGCCCGTCGCGGAGATTCCCACCGCGCTGCTCGGCTACAACTTCGTGCTCACCGGTGCCGTCGTCGTCCGCGCCGAACCGTTCGCCAGCGGCCTGCGTTTCGACCCCGCGCTCACCATCGGCGAAGACCTCGACCTCTGGCTCGCCCTCGTCGCCGCCGGCTGCCGGCCGGTCTTCTCTCCGCGCGCAACCTTCAACTACCGCAAACACCCGGTCAGCACCACCGCCGACCCGGTGCGGTTCCCCGAGGCGTTCTCCGCCGTCTTCGAGAAGCACCTCGCCAACCCTCTGGTGGACCGGCGCGTCTGCCGCCGTCTCCTGCGCGGCATGCTCCTCGATGTTGCGCGCATGACCTGGCGCCGCGAGCCTCGCCGCGCCCTCGCCGCGTTGCAGCGGCTCTTCCGCACCGGCCACTTCGCCCCCCGCGCCTGGCTCCTCTGGCTGCTCGCCCGCTCGCGCGCGGGCCGGTCCGCCTGAGCCGCTCCGTCCCCATGTTTCCAATTCACGTCACCTCCGCCTACCCCGAAGGCCCCGGCAACTTCGCGGCCGGCCGCGCCCGCCAGGCGCTCACGGAGGGCAGCATCCCCGGGTTCGCCCACACCGCCGACCCGGCCGCGGCCCGGGCCGTCCTCTTCCTCGAGCACCATCCGGACTCCGATCCGTTCTTCCTCGCCGTGCTCCGGCACCCGCTCGTGCGTCGCTTCCCGGAGAAGTGCCTGCTCTGCCACGACCACGACCTCGTCGTGCCCTTTCTGCCCGGTTTCTACAGCTCGCTGCGCCGGGCGGATCTCCGCCCCGGTGTCGTCGAGTCTTCGATCTATCTTCACCAGCACTGCCCCAACCCGGCCCTTCGCGCCACCCCCGTGACCAGTGCCGAGCCCTATCTGTTCTCCTTCGTCGGCGCGGTCCGCACCCACCCGGTCCGCCGCGAGCTGTTGCGCCTCGTCGGGCCGGAGGCGCTCATCGAGGACACCTCCGGGCGCAACGGCTGGGAGCTGGACGAGGCCGCGCGGCGCGGTTTCCACGAACACTACGCGCGCACGCTCACCGACTCCCGCTTCGTGCTCTGCCCCCGCGGCGCCGGCCCCAACTCGTACCGCATCTACGAGAGCATGCAGGCCGGCCGGGCCCCGGTGATCGTCTCCGACGATTTCGCCCCGCCCGCCGGTCTGCCCTGGGCGGACTTCGCGCTGTTCGTGCCCGAGGCCGCCGTCGACTCCCTTCCCCGCATCCTGAACGATGCCTCGCCCCGCGCCGCCGCCCTCGGTCTCGCCGCCCGCCGCATTTGGGAGGAATCGTGCTCCTGGCCGGCCGGCTTCGCGCGCCTCTGTCAGTCCATCCGCGCCCGCACCGAAGCCGGGGCCGCCGTTCATCCGCATCCGCTCTGGAAAGCCGCACACCGCGTCGCCACCTCTTCGACCGCCGCCCGCCTCCTCGTCCGCAGTCTCCGCCAACGCCGCGCACCTGCCGCATGACCACCACCGTCGTCATCAGCACGTTCCGCCGCCCCGATCTCGTGCCGCACCTGCTGCGCCGCCTCGCCGCGCAGTGCACCCGGCCCGACCAGATCATCTACGCCGAGGATGACAACGCACCCGCCACCGCGGACGCCATCCGCGCCACCGCCGCCCGCCTCCGGTTGCCCGTGCTCCACGTCAGCCAGCCCAACCTCGGTCCCCGCAAGCCCGTCGCGGTCAACCGTGCCGTCCACCACGCCACCGGAGACCGTCTCCTTTTCCTCGACCACGACTGCCTGCCCGGCCGGCTCTGGACCGCCGGCCATCGCCTGCTCGCCACCGCCGACAACCTCGTCCAAGGCTGGCGGATTCACGTGTCCCAGCCCGCCGTCCCCCGCTTTCTCGCCGAGCGCCTGCCGCTCCTGCGCGCCCTGCTCCGCGGCGACCTCTACGCCCGCCATCGCCTCCTGCCCTCCTTCCGCGACTTCGCCCTCGCGCCGCTCGAATACGAGCTCCACGGCTGCAACCTCTCCGTGAACCGCCGGGATTTCCTCGCGGTCGGCGGCTACGACGAGACGTTCGCCGGCTGGGGTTACGAGGACGTCGACCTCATCGTGCGCCTCGGCAACCTCGGTCGCCGTTTCCGCGTCGCCGGCGGGCCGGTCGCCGTCTGCCACCTCGACCACCCCGCCCAGCCCCGCGAGGGTCAGGCCGAGCGCCGCGAGCGCTGCCGCCAACGCCGCCTCTCCGGCACCATCCGGGCCGAACGCGGCCTGGACCGTCCGCCGCCACCCGCCCGTGTCCTGACTGTGGATTCCACCTGCACCCGCGTCGAGTACGTCAACTAGCCGCTTTATGTCCGACTCGCCCGCCAACCCCGCCGCACCAGCCGCCGCCCATCCCGTGGGCGTGATCCTCGTCGGTTGCGGCGCCGTCGCGCGCCTCTTCTACCAGCCCGCGCTGCGCGAACTCGCCCGCCACGGCATCCTCCGCCCGATCGCCGTCGTCGATCCCGAGCCCGCCGCGCGCGAGCGACTCGCCCGCGCCCTCGGCGCCGCCCCCTGCGCCGATCTCGCCGCCGCGCTGGGACTGGGCGCCGAACTCGCGATCCTCGCCAGCCCGCCCCGCTTCCACCGCGAACAAGCCGAGGCCGCCTTCGCCGCCGGCCTCGATGTGCTTTGCGAGAAACCGCTCGCCGCCACCGGCGCCGACGCCGAGGCGATGGTCGTAGCCGCCCGAAGCTCCGGCCGCCTCCTGGCCGCCGGTCACTACAAGCGCTTCATGCCCGCGCACCGCGCGCTCCGCCACCTGATCGCGCACGAGACTTTCGGCCCGCTCCACTCCCTCGAGATCGCCGAGGGCGGCAAGTTCGCCTGGCCCGCCGCCACCGACTCCTTCTTCCGCCGCGAACAGACCCCCGGCGGCGTCCTGCTCGACATCGGCGTCCACGTCCTCGACCTCCTGCTCTGGTGGCTCGGCGAGCCGCTCGAGTACACCTACGCCGACGACGCCCGCGACGGGCTCGAGGCCAACTGCCAGCTCACGGCCGCTTTTCCCCGCTGCCCGAGCGTATCCGTCCGCCTCAGCCGCGACGGCGCGACGCCGGACGTGCATGTCTTCCGTTTCGCCCACGCCACGATCCACTCCCGCGTCAACGCCAGCAACCGGCTCGAGCTCACGCTCGACGGCCTGCCGCTGACCTTCGCTGCCGAGCTGCGCGAGCCGCTGCCGGACCGCGCCGCCCCGCCCACCGCCGCGCTTGAGACCAATCCCCAGGCGTTCCTCGCCCAGGTCGCCGACGTCTGCACCGCCGTCGCGACCCGCCGCGAGCCGTTCGTCACGGGCGCCTCCGCCGCCCGCGCCGTCCGCTGGATCGAGGCCTGCTATGCGCGGCGCAGCGCCCTGCCCGAGCCCTGGCAGAGCGCTGGCTCCGATCCGCTTCCCCCTCCCGCACCATGAAACCCGCCGCCGAGAACCTCGCGCTCATCCAGGTCTTCCGCGGGATCGCCGCGCTCGCGGTCGCGCTGCACCACAGCGCCCACCGTGTGCAGGCGCTGCCCGACGTGGTCGGCGCGGTCCAGCCGTTCTGGCTCGGTCGGTTCGTCAACATGGAGGTCGGCGCGGTCGGCGTGGATCTGTTCTTCGTCATCAGCGGGTTCATCATGACGTACACCACGCCGCGCACGGCCGGGCCGCGGCCCGGCCCGTTCCTCCGGCGGCGGTTCATCCGCATCTACCCCTTGTATTGGATCTGCAGTTTCGTCGCGCTCGCCGTGCTCGCCTCGCGCTGGGTACAGGGGATGAAGTACGGTACGCTCGCCATCACCCAGTCGCTCCTCCTCTACCCCACGCTCTACCAGGACTCGGTCCGGCCGGTGCTGCTGCCGCAGGGTTGGACGCTCATCTACGAGGTGATCTTCTATCTGCTCTTCGCCGCCACGCTCCGCTGGAGCCGGCCCCGCCAAACCCTGCTGGTGTTCGGCCTGTTGGGCGCGCTCTTCGGCGCGGCCCGCCTGCTGCCCGTCGGGCACGAACTGCGGGTGCTGCTGAGCGACCAGATCCTCTTCGAGTTCGTGCTTGGCATGTTCCTCGGTGTCCTGCTCTGCGAATACCGGGTCGCGCTGCCGCCCCGGGTCGCCTTCGCCACCGCCGCGCTCGGTCTCGCGCTCCTCGCGCCTTCCGCGTTCGTGCCGGCCTACGATTGGTCGGTGCCGCGCCTGCTCAAGTTCGGCCTCCCCGCGGTGCTGATCATCGGCGGCCTCCTGCTCCATCCCGACCAGTCCCGCTGGCCGATGCCGCGGTTCCTGCGGTTCCTCGGCGACGCCTCGTACTCGGTCTACCTCGTCCACACCATCGTGCTGCTGCTCTTCACCACCGCCTTCCCCCGCCTCCCGGCGCTCGGTCGCCTGCCGCCAGACCTGTATTTCCTCCTCCTGGTCGCGGCGATCGTGGCCGCCGGCGCCACCTGCTACTTCCTCGTCGAGCGCCCCCTGCTGCGGTTCTGCCGCTCCCGCCTCCCGCGCCCCCGCCCGGCCGTGCTCGCCCGCGCCACACCATGAATCCGCCGCCCAACCCGGTCGTCCCCCGCCTCGCCGTTGTCGGCGCGAGCGGCTTCATCGGACTGCGCACCGTCGAGCTCCTCGCCGCCCGGAGCGACTGCACCGTCGTCCCGGTCGTACGCGGCGCCGCCAGCCTGGCCGTGCTCGCCCGCCAACGCCTCGACTGGCGCATCGCCGGCTTTCTCTCCCCCGCGCCGCTCGCCGAGGCGCTGCACGGTTGCTCGGTCTGTATTCACGCAGCCATCGGCGACGCCGCCCAGATCGTGCGCATGGCCGAAGTCGCCTACCGCGCCTGCGCCGCCGGCGGCGTCCGCCGGCTCGTCTGGCTGAGCAGCGCGTCCGTCCACGGGCAGGACTGCGCACCGGGCACCGACGAAACGGCCCCGCTCCACGACCGCCACCCGCTCGTCTATAACAACGCCAAGGTCCGTGCCGAGCGCCGCCTCGCCCGCCTCGCCCGCGACCGCCGTGTCGAGGTCGTGGTGCTCCGGCCCGGTGTCGTATTCGGCCCGCGTTCCCGCTGGATCGCCTCGGCCGCCGCCGACCTCGCAACCGGGCGCGCCGCTTGGTTCGAAGGCGGCCGCGGTGTGTGCAACTCGATCTACGTCGACAACCTCGTCGAGGCGATCCGCCTCGCGGCCACCGTCCCGGCCGCAGCCGGCGAAGCCTTTTTGGTCGGCGACGCCGAAACGGTGACCTGGGCCGAGCTGCTTCTCCCGATCGCGGCCCACCTCGGCCGCGACGCGACCGCGTTCCACGAGGTCGCCGCCGCATCCATCACGCCCGAGCGCGAGAGCCGGCTCACCGCGCTCACGCTCACCCCGGCCTACACCCGCCTCGCCGCCCGGGTCCCCGATCGCCTCAAACGTCTCGTCAAGGCGCTCGCCGCCGCCTGGCCCGCGCCGGCCCCGGCGCCCAACCCATGGAGTTTCCGCGGCGCCCCCGCCCCCGCGCCCCGGCTCACGACCGAGCTGACCCTGCTCCTGCGCTGCCGCTGGAAGCTTCCCCACGCCAAGGCCGCTCGTATCCTCGGGTACACGCCGCCCGTGCCCTTCGCCGAAGGCCTGCGCCGCAGCCTCGCCTGGCTCGACTTCGCCGGCCTCGGCCGCCCGCCCACCGCCTGAGCCGCCCGCCCATGCCCGCCACCTTCAGCGTCCTGATCGCCGCCTACAACGCCGCGCCGTTCCTCCCGGCCGCGCTCGCCGGCCTCCGTGCCCAGACCCACCGCACCTGGGAGCTGATCGTCGTCGAGGACGGATCGAACGACGGCACCGAGGGCCTCGTGCGCGAGTTCGCCGCCGCGGTCGACCAGCCCGTGCGCTACGAGAACCTCGGCCGCAATCGCGGCGTCGCCGCGGCCCGCAACCGCCTCCTTGAACTCGCCGGGGGCGACATGCTCGCCTTTCTCGACGCCGACGATCTCTGGCAACCCACCCACCTGGCCACGCTGCTGCCGGGCCTCGTGCGCGGCCACGCCCTCGTCTTCTCCGCGATCGACCGGTGGGACGCCGCCACCCGCCGCAGCCTCGGAACCTACTGCCCCGCTCCGGCGCTGCTCGCCATGCCCCGGCGCGGACTCTTCGTCCACTCCTTCATCCAGACCTCCTCCTGCGTCGCGCTCCCGCGCCGGGCCGCCGCCCGCACCGGCCGCTTCGACGAGACGCTGCAGATCGGCGAGGACCGCGACTACTGGTTCCGCGCTCTGGCCGACGGCGGCACCATCGCCTGCACCGGCACCGCCACGTGTCGCTACACCAAACACGCCGGCAGCAGCATGAACCGCTCGCGACGCGTCGCCGCCGACACCGTGCGTTTCTACGAGAAACACGCCGACGACGACGACATCCCGTCCGGCCTGCGCCGCCGCCGCCTCGCCGACGCCCGATGGACCCTGGCCCGGTTGCTCCGCCGAACAGAACCCGCGGAGGCCCGCGCCCTCGGATGGCGCGCCTGGCGCGCCACCCCGTGGCGGCCGGGACTGCTGCTCTGGTGCCTCGCCGCCCCCCTGCTCCCCCGCCGCTCCTCCGCGCCATGAGGCTGTTCTACTTCGATGTGACGTCGAACTTCGGCGACGCCCTCAACCCGTGGCTGTGGCCGCAGTTGCTCGGCCCGCGCCTCGCGGCCGAACCCGCCACGCTCCTCGTCGGCATCGGCACGATCCTCAACCGGCGCCTCCCCGCGGCGTCCGCGTACCGGGTGTTCGGATCCGGCTGCGGCTACGGCCCCCCGCCCGCCATCGGCGCGCACTGGCGTTTCCATGCCGTTCGCGGCCCGCTCACCGCGCAGGCCCTCGGCCTCGCACCCGACCGCGCGGTCACCGACGCCGCCTACCTCCTGGCCGACGTTCCCCTGCCCGCCCCCCGCGCCGGCCCGCCGATCGGCTTCATGCCCCACGCCGACGCCATGCCGCGGATACCCTGGCGACGCCTCGCCGGCCAACTCGGGCTGCGCTACATCGACCCGTTCGCCCCGGTGCCCGAGGTCCTTGGGGCGATCCGCGGCTGCGAATGCCTCGTCACCGAGGCGATGCACGGGGCGATCGTCGCCGACCTCTGCCGCGTCCCCTGGTTGCCGGTGGCCACCGGCGGCAACGTGCTCGCCTTCAAATGGCGCGACTGGCTCGGGGCCATGGAGCTGCCCTATACGCCCCGCCACCTCGCCAACCTCCGCCGGCTCACCCAACACCGCCCGGGCGAAAACGCCACCGCGGCGTTGCTCCGGCGCGCCGCCAACGCCCTCTGGTTCTCCGCCCAACGCCTGCCCCTCCAGCGCAACCTCCGGACGCTGCTGCGCGATCTCCACGCCCGCCGCGCGACCCCCTGCCTCAGCACCGACGCCGTCCTGCGCCACCGCACCGACCTGCTCCGCGAGCGCCTCGCCGAACTCCGCCGCGATCTCGCCGCCGCCTGAGCCGCCTTCGCCTCCACCGCCTCACCACCATCAACCGACCGGCCATGCACATCGCGAAAGCCGCGCTCATCGAACAGGGGGACTCGGTCGCCCTCTCCGCCAACGTCACTGCCCAAGGGCGCACCCAGGCGGTCTGGTTCGCGGTCGCGCGCGACTGGGCCAAGCACCTCGACCCCGACTGCCTCGACCCCTTCGTCCTCGCCGCCCTGCCGCTGGCGATGCGGCTGGGCGATCCCGTCTACGCGGCCGGCCGCGTCTCGGCCCGGCTGCTCTTCGCCCTCAACACCGGCGTGCCCACGGTGATCGCCCAGGTCGGCGGCAACCTCCAACCGGTGAAAGTCCGCGTGGCCCAGGCGGTCGAATACGCACCGCCCCCGCCGGCCAGCCGCGGCGTCGCCACCGGCTTCTCCGGCGGCATCGACTCGTTCTGCATCCTCTGCGACCACCTCGGTCCGGCCGCCCTGCCGGCGCAGCGTGTCACACACCTTGTATTCAACAACGTCGGTGCCTTCGGCCACGGCGGCACGCCGACCTTCCGCGCCTGCCTCCCCGCCGTGCACGCCTGTGCCCGCGAACTCCAACTGCCGGTCGTGGCGATCGACTCCAACCTCGAGGAGTTTCTCGGCGTCGACTCGTTCATCTACGACCACCAGTTCCGCAACCTCGCCGCGGTGCTCGCCCTCCAGTCGCTCATTGGCTGCCAGCTCTACGCCTCGGCCTACCGTTACGAGGACTGTTTCAAACGCGGTGCCAACACCGCCTATTGGGACCCCGTGCTCCTGCCGCAGCTCTCCACCGAACGGCTGCAGGTGCTCGCGATCGGCGGCCAGTATTCGCGGGTGCAGAAGACCGAGCGCGTCGCCGCCTTCCCCGTCAGCCACCGGCATCTGCACGTCTGCGTGCGCGACGGCAGCGCCGGCAACTGCTCCAGCTGCTGGAAATGCGCCCGCACCCTGCTCACGCTCGAGCTGCTCGGCCACCTCGAGGACTACCGCGGGGTCTTCGACTTGCGCACCTACGCTAGGGTCCGCCCGCACTTCGTCGTGGAGATGCTGCGCAGCCACGACCCGCTCTGGGTCGAGGTCCGCGAGCTCGCCCGCGCCCGCGGTCACCGCTTCCCTGCGACACTGCGGCTCGCCGCCGCCCTGCCGGCCAACCTGCTGCAGGCGGCCCGCAACGCCCTGCCCCGAGGCCTCAAACACAGGCTCGCCCGCCGCTGAACCATGACCCGCGCCACCATCGGCCTCGTGCTTCGCCGCCTCGGGGAGATCGAGGATCTTCCCTGGCTCGCCCCGCTGCCCCCGTGGAGCGACCGCCGCGACCGGCAGGTGCGCACCGTCCGCCACACCGCCCGCCGCCTCCTGCGGCGCCGCGTCGTCGCCCGCCACGGCTGGCCCCGCGTCCTGGCCACGGCCGCCCTCTGGCCCGCCCTCGCGCTGGGCAAGAGCCTCGCCGCCACCCGCACCGGCCCGCGGATCCATCGCTCGTTCCTCCATTCCGTCCTGGACCTGTGGTGGCTCCAGCTCGCGCACAACTTCCGCATCGACGATCTCTATGGCTTCGGCGTCGTCGCCCCCGCGAACCGCCGCGCCATCCGTCGTTGGATCAGCGACCCCGAGAACACCGCGCTGCTCTTCGCCCTCGGCCACCGCGCCCCCTCCCGCGCCATCCGCGACAAACGCACCTTCGCCGCCTTCTGCGCCCGCCACGGCCTGCCCTCCGTACCGGTGCTCGCCGCCGGCGCCGGCGACACGACCGAGCACCTGAGCCGCGACTGGCCCGCGGCGGATCTGTTCCTGAAGCCCGCCGACCAATGGGGCGGCCATGGCGCCTGTATCCTCCGGCATGATTCGCCCGCCGCCCTCTGGCGCGACGACACCGGCCGGCCGCTCGGCCCTGAGACCCTCGCCGCGTACACCCGCGAACGTTTCGGCCACGGGCCCTGGATCCTCCAGCCCCGCCTCGTCAACGGCCCGGCGTTGGGCGATCTCGCGTCGCCCGAGAGCGCGCTCTCCACCGTCCGCGTCGTCACCCTCCGCCACACCCCGGGCGCCCCGCCGCGGATCGTCTTCGGCTTCATGCGCTTCGCCCTCGGGAAGAGCCCCGTCGACAACCTCTCCTCCGGTGGCATTGGCGCCGACTACGATCCGGACACCGGCCGGATGCGTTGCGCCCGCGCGTCCGCACACGACTGCGGTTTCCTCACCCACCATCCCGATACCGGAGCCCGGATCGAGGGTCGCGTCGTCCCCTGTTGGCCGGAGATCGCCGCCCTCGCCCTGCGCGCCCACCAGGCCGTCCCCGACATCGATTCCTTCGGCTGGGACATCGCCATTCCTCCGAGCGGCCCCGTACTCATCGAAGCCAACCTCCACTGGTGCATCCCCACCGATGTTCCGCTCGGCGAAACGGACTACATCGACTACATCCTCGCCCAGGGCCGCGCCGGGCGTTTCCGTTCCTGAGCGACCGCGCCCAGCCCGTCTCCGATGCCCCCGCCCCTCGTCAGCATCTGCCTCCCCGCCTACCGCGCCGAACGTTTCCTCGCCGAGACGCTCGCCTCCGTCCGCGCCCAGACTTTCACCGCCTGGGAGCTGATCGTCACCGAGGATGGATCCCGCGACGGCACCGAGGAGATCGTCCGCGCCTTCGCCGCCACCGTGGCACAACCCGTGCACTACACGCGCCACGACCCCAACCGCGGCCTGCCCGCCACACGTAACGCCGGGATCGAGACCGCCCGCGCCGACTGGATCGCGCTGCTCGACGCCGACGATCTGTGGACGCCCGAGCACCTCGCCCGTGTCCGCGCCGCCGCGCCGGCGGCCGGCCCGGCGCTGGTCTTCGGGGGCGCCATCGCCTTCGACTCCGCCACCGGGGCCGAGCTCTATCGCCGGGCGCCCGAACCAGGCGACTTGTCCGACCTGCCCGGGGCGCTCCACGACGGCCGCCTCGTGATCCAACCCGCCGCGGCCCTCCTCCATCGCGGGGTGTGGGAGCGTGTCGGCCGTTTCGACCCGCGGTTCCCGATCTGCAACGACCTCGATTACTGGATGCGTTGCTGCCGGGCCGGGATCCCGCTGGTCTACGGCGGGGCCGTCAGCCTGCGTTACCGCAAGCACTCGAGCGCCCTGTCGGCCGGGAGCGCGGCACTCGTCGCCGAATCCGCCCGGGTCTACCTCGCCAATGCCCGCGGTTTCCCCGGCCGGTCACCCGCCGCCGCCCGCCGCGCCGCCCGCACCCGTCTTCTCGCCGCCGCCCGCATGCTGCGCCCCACCGCACCGTTCGCCACCCTGCGGCTCTGCGCCGCCGCCGCCCGCACCCTGCTCCCCGCCCGATCCCGATGAAGTCCGCCGTCTGCACCCTCTTCGAAGGCGACTACCACCTCGGCGCCGCCGCCTTGGTCAACTCGCTGCACGCCTCAGGTTTCCGGGGACAGATGTTCTGCGGCCTGCGCGGTCCGCTCCCACCCTGGGCCGGGGGCGCCGACCGGCTCGTCCTGGCCGAGGGGCTCGAGGTCGTCTTCCTGCCCCAGACGACGGGTATCCACTTCACCAACCACAAGCCCGCCTTCCTGCTCGACCTCTGGGACGGCCCCGCCGCCGGTGCCGAGTCGCTCTTCTACTTCGACCCCGACATCGTCGTGAAATGTCCCTGGGCTGCGCTGGAACGCTGGGCCACCGGCGGCCTCGCCTTGTGCGAGGATGTCAACCCGTCGCTGCCCGCACGCCATCCGCAGCGCCTCGGCTGGGCCGCCTTTCTCGAGAGCCATGGCCTGGCGACCGCCACCGAGCGGGATCGCTACTACAACGCCGGCTTCATCGGAGTGCCCGCCGCGCTGCGGTCCGTCCTCGAGCGTTGGCGCGACCTCATCGGCCACGTCGGCGCCGAGTTCGGTTCGCTCCAGTCGCTCAAGCACGGCTCCGGCCACGCGCTCTTTCACACCCCGGACCAGGACGCGCTCAACCTCGCCCTCATGACGCTCGCCGTCCCCGTCAACGCCATCGGGCCGGAAGGGATGGACTTTGTTCCGGGCGGCAACTACCTCTCCCACGCCATCGGCGCGCGCAAACCGTGGCGTGGCGGCTCCCTTCGCCAGGCGCTCCACGGTTACCCGCCCTCGCTGGCCGCGAAGAACTTCTTCCGGCACATCGACCGGCCCATCGCCGTCTTTCCTGCCAGCCGTCGCCGCCGACTGCTGGCCTCCCTGCGGGTGGCCGCCTTTCTCGGCCGGTTCTACCGCCGCACCTAGACCGGCGACGACGGAAGGGCCGCTTCTCGCACCCGCCGTCTGCTGGCGTCGGTTCTTCGTCATTCCGCTTCCCCCTCCGCCCACTGGTTCCGGTCTCTTTCGCGGGTTCGCCACCACCCACCGGCAACCGGCAACTGTCCACTGCCCACCGCCCACTGAAATGCGCATCGTCTTCCTCGCGTCGTCACTCGCCCCTGGCCGCAATGGTGTGGGCGACTACATCCGCTGCCTCGTTGCCGAGCTCGACCGCCTCGGGCACCCGACGCTCGCTCTCGGTCTCGCGGATACGGAGGACGCGCTCGAGGGCCACGCCCCGGTCGTCCGCATTGATCGTCGCCGCCCCTGGCCGCAACGGCTCCTGCAGGCGCGCGCCGCCGTCGCCGGTTTCTCGCCCGACTGGGTGAGCCTGCAATTCGTGCCCTACGCGTGGCATCCTCGCGGCTACGCCTTCGGCCTGGCCGACCGGCTCGCCCCGCTCTTCAAACGGCGCCGCGCGCACCTGATGTTCCATGAACTCTGGGTCGGGCTCAACCGCGGCGACCACCTCGTCAACCGCCTCCACGGCATCGTCCAGCGCCGCGCCGTCCTCTCGCTCCAGCGCGGTCTCGCGCCGCAGGTCATGCACACTCAGGCTCCGGCCTACGTCGCCACCCTTGCCGCCGAAGGCATCGCCGCCCGGCGTCTCCCGCTCTTCGGCAACGTTCCCGTCGCCCCCGGCGACCGCCACGCAACCCGCCGCCAGATGCTGGCCGAACACGCGCCGCAGTTCGACGCCGACCGCGCCGTATTCGCCGGCTGGTTCGGCACGGTGCACCGGGAATGGAACGGTCTCGAAGTCGTCAGACGTCTCGCCACTGCCACCACAGCCGCGGGAAAGCAGCTCGTGCTGCTCTCGCTCGGGCGCACCGGCCCGGGCGGCGCGGCGCTCCTCGCCGCCCTGCGGCAGGCCCCACCGGACGGCGTCGCCGTGGTGGAGATCGGTGAGACGCCTGCAGCGGAGGCCAGCCGGTTGCTCGGCGCGCTCGACCTCGCGCTCACGCCCAACCCCATGGCGCTCGTGCCGAAATCCGGCACGGTCGCCGCCTGCCTGGAGCACGGCCTGCCGGTCCTCGTCTCGCGCGACGACTGGCGGCCGCGCGGTGCGATCGTCGTGCCCGCGCTCGACGAACCGCAGGTCCACCTTTCCCCGCCCGGCTCGCCCGTCGATCTCCCGGCCCTCTTCGCCCTTCGCCGCCCGCCCGCCTCGCGCCTGCCGGTGATCGCCCGCCAGTTCGCGGCCGATCTCGGTAGCCGGTAGCCGGTGGCCGGTGACCAGTTGCCGATCCCAGGAGCCCAAACCAACCATGAAGGCGAACCGAGTCGAAGCCCTCGAAGTCTACCAGTTGGACTTCAGCCTCCAGCAGCGGCTCTTCGAGTTGTCGAAAGCGTTCCCACGCGAGGAAGCCTACTCGTTGACCGATCAGATGCGCCGCTCCTCCCGGTCGGTCGGTGCCAACCTTTCGGAAGCCTGGGCCAAACGCCATTACCTTGCCCAATTCCGCGCCAAGCTCACCGACGCGGACGGCGAGAAAGAGGAGACCCTGCACTGGATCGCCAGCGCGCATGCTTGCGGCTATCTCGACAGCCCAACCACCCAAACACTGGTTGCAGACTACATGATCGTCGGCCGCCAACTCGGCACCATGATCCGCTATGCCGAGTCCTGGTGCCAACCGTTCGCCTGCGCCACACCACCCACAAGCAGCAACCGTCCACCGGCAACCCGCCCACCGGAAACCGGCAACCGGTAACCGGTAACCGCCCACCGTCCACCGGATGAACCTCCTGATCTACGCTCCCCAGATGGCCGCCTACGGCGGCATGGAGCGCCACCTCTGCCTCGTCGCCGAGGCCGCGGCGCAGGCGGGGCACCGCACCGTGCTGCTCACGACCAGCAACTCGCTCGCGCCCGAGTGGCGCGAGCGCCTGCGCGGCGCCGGGGTTGAGTTGCACGAGATGCCGGCCGCCCGCGGCACTGCCGGCGGCGTCGCCAAGGCGTGGTGGCTGTTCCGCCAGTCCCTCGCGCTGCGTCGCCTCCGCTGGGACGTCGTCTACACCAACGGGCAGGGCGCGCTCGCCCGTCTCGTCTGGCTCGCCGCCCGGGCGGGCACCCGTCGCATCCATCATCATCACACCGCGGCCGACGCCGCGGAACAGTCGACCTGGACCGCCGGCTTCCGCCGCGTGCTCGCCGGCGCCGACGAACTCGTCGCCTGCAGCCGCTTCACCGCCGCGCAGCTCGACCGCGCCACCGGCCGCCCCGGCGCGTGTTTCCTGCCCTACCTCACCGAGACGGCCTTCGTCAACCCGCCGCCCGCCGCGCCGTCGGCTGGCGCCACGCTGCGCTTCGGTTTCCTCGGCCGGCTCGTGCCCACCAAGGGCATCGAGACCATTCTCCGGCTCGCCGCCGACCCCGCGTGCGACGGCATCGAGTGGCACATCCACGGCGCCGGCCCCGACTACCCGCCCGAGCGTTTCGCCGGCCACGCCCACCTCACCTACCACGGCGGCTATGCGAACCCCGAACAGCAGGCCGCCATCCTCGCCGAACTCGACGCCGTCGCGCTGTTCTCCGTCCACAACGAGGGCATGCCGCTCAGCCTGATCGAGGCCATGGCGGCCGGGCTGCCGTGGGTGGCGACCGCGCGCGGCGGCACACCCGAACTCGCCGAGTCCGCCGCCGACTGCGAACTTGTGCTGCACCCGGATAACTACGACGAGTGCCGCGCCGCCGTGCTCGCACTCGCCGCCCGGATCCACGACGGCCAAACCTCCCGCGCCGCCCAGCGCGCCGTGTGGGAACGCCGCTTCGGCCCCGCCCTCGTCCGCCAGCAGTGGCTGGAGTATCTGGCCAAGCGGTAGCATCGGAGCGGGCCTCCAAAACCCTCGCTCGTAGCGGGACGGCCCACGTTCCGTCTCCGGCAGACACCCATCGCGCGCCGGCCACTGCGCACCAACCACCGCCACGCCGCGCCCTTGCCTCACGCCACCGCTCAGCTACCCTTTCGCCATGACTCGTCTCCAACAGCTTGAAAGCGACGCTCGCGTGCTCACCGATGCGGAACGTGCGACGTTCGCCGCCCATCTGTTGGCCTCGCTCCCTTCGGTGCTCGCGGACCAGGACGAAGGAGTCGCCGAAGCGCTGCGACGCGAGGCCGAGATGGACGCCGCCCGCGACCCGGGGCTCACCTGGGATGAAATGAAGAAGGCCTGCGGCCGATAGCCTTCATCGATGGACCTGACCTTCCATCGTCTCGTCCAGCAAGACCTCCGGACAGTCCTCAGCTATTACCAAGCGGTCGGCGGCGACGCACTTGCGGATCGGTTCTTCGATGAGTTGACGGCGCTGGTCGCAAAAGTGGCAGCGCAGCCCACGATGTTTCACCCGCTCGAGGGCGGACTGCGGCGCGCGAACATGGCCAACTTCCCCTATCATCTGCTCTACCGCGAGCGCGGCAGGGTGGTGCGGGTTCTCGTTCTCCGCCACCACCGCCAACATCCCGTCACCGGCGCCCACCGGAGCTAGCGGATATCCCGCTTGCCCGTCTCCGCTCCTCCGGCACGATCCGTCCATCGCTCCTCCGTGTTTCTCGTCCCGCCCGGCCACCCAACCCGATGAGCACCAAGCCACTTCCGACCCCGGCTCAGAAACTCGGCGCCGCATAACCGACTGCTCGACAAAAGATGAAGAGTCTCCCGGCAGTTCTCCTTGCGGCGGTCGTGATCTGCGGAGCGGTTGTCGCCGACTCAGCGGAAGACGAACCGACGATGGGCTTGCGGGAAGAGTCGCTCGAAGTCTTGAAGGCCAACGTAGAGAGTCCCGGTACTGCTGTCGTCCACATGGGCTCCGCGAAAGACTGGCACCGGTTCTACTTCTCGTATGAAAGGAAGTACAATGATGTCATCAGTCGGGGCCATGGGGAGTTCCGCTGCAGGAACCTCAAGCTCGTGTCTACGAAGGGAGAAGAGCTGCGTGAAGGAGTCCCATGCATGGCGCGAGTGACGAGTGTCGATCTTGAGCA
>JAEWNN010000103.1 GCA_023457035.1 Verrucomicrobiota bacterium | reverse complement strand
CGCCCAAGCCGGCCGCTCCGGCCGCCGATGGCGCCGCGCCCGCCGCCGCTCCTGCGGCTGCGCCGGCCCCCGCTCCCGCCCCGGCCCCGGTCGCTCCCCCTCCCCCGCCTCCGCCACCGGAGCCGGTCCAGATCTGCGACTTCGCCGCCCGCGGCGTGCACCTCGAGGCAGTCGTCCGTCGCGATGCCGTCGTCGCCTCCGCCGAACTGATGCGCACCCACGGTTTCGCCATGGATACCATCACCGGCCTCGACTGGATGGCCCAGGGCCTGATGGAGGTCGTCTACGACTACTTCCACCCGCTCTCCGGCCTGCGCGTCGCCATCCGCTGCCGCCTCGCCCGCGACACCGAGGACATCCCCACCATTTCCCACCTTTTCCAAGGGGCCAACTGGCACGAGCGCGAGACGCACGACTTCTTCGGCATCCGCTTCGCCGGCCACCCCAACCTCACGCCGTTCCTCCTCCCCGAGGACGCCACCTATCACCCCCTTAGGAAGGACTTCTCCGGTGCTCCTGCTGAATAAAGAAGAAGCCCTCGCCCGCGTCGCCGCCCACCACGTCGGCGGCCCCAACGAGACCTTCGTCCTCAACCTCGGCCCGCAGCATCCCGCCACACACGGCGTGCTGCGCGTGAAGCTCACGATGGACGGCGAGTACATCCGCAAGGCGGAGTGCGTCATCGGCTACATCCACCGCATGCACGAGAAGATGGGCGAGAACCGCACCTGCGCGCAGTTCCTGCCCAACACCAGCCGCCTCGACTACCTCTCGGCCTGCCAGTACACGCACGCCTGGGTCGGCGCCGTCGAACGCGCCTGCAAGATCGAGGTGCCCCAGCGCGCCGAGTACATCCGCGTCATCACCTCCGAGCTCAACCGCATCGCCTCCCACCTCGTCGGCTGGGGCGCGTGGGTCATGGACCTCGGTGGCCTCACCCCCATCCTCTACGCCTTCGACGATCGCGAGAAGATCCTCGACCTCATGGAGGGCCTCTGCGGCGCCCGCCTCACCTACTGCTACTACCGCGTGGGCGGCGTGGTGAACGACGTCGACGACGCCTTCATCCAGGGCGCCAAGGCCTTCGTGCCCTACATGCGCGAGCGCCTGAAGATGTACAAGGACTTCGTCACCGACAACGTCATCCTCCGCAAGCGGCTCGAGGGCATCGGTATCATCGATCAGGACATGTGCCTGCGCTACGGCGCCTGCGGCCCCGTCATCCGCGGCTCGGGCATCGCCAACGACACCCGCAAGACCGAGCCCTACTCCGTCTACAAGGACTTCGATTTCGAGATCCCGGTCTACAACGAGTGCGACTCGATGGCCCGCTACCTCGTCCGCATGGACGAGATGGAGCAGTCCCTGCGCATCATCGAGCAGGCCCTGGCCAAGCTCCCCGAAGGTCCCTTCATCAACCCGAAGGTCCCGAAGCTCCTCAAGGTTCCTGCCGGCACCTACACCTACGCCACCGAGGCCGGCCGCGGCCGCTTCCTGGTCCGCATGGTCGCCGACGGTTCCGACAAACCCTACCGCGTGAAACTCCGCACGCCCTGCCTCTCCAACCTCAGCCTCGCCGAGGAAGTCTGCGAAGGCATGATCCTGCCCGACGCCATCGCGTTCCTGGGCAGCCTCGACCTCGTCATTCCCGACATCGACCGATGAGCGCGACCATCGATTTCCTGCTCGGCCCGGCCTGGCCCTGGGTCCGCCTCCTTCTCTTCCTCGTGGGCACCGCCGCCTTCGCCGGCCTCAACGCCGCCTACCTCGTCTGGTGCGAGCGCAAGATGGCCGCCTACGTCCAGCGCCGCCCCGGTCCGATGGAAGTCGGCCCCCAGGGCCTGCTCCAGCCCATCGCCGACGCCGCCAAGCTGCTCGCCAAGCAGATGCTCACGCCGCCCGCCGTCGACACCCTGCTCTACCGCATCGCCCCCGTCGCGATGATCATCCCGGCGCTCATGTGCTTCGTCGTCCTGCCCTATGGCGACGCGCTCATGCCCACCCGGATCGACCTCGGCCTGCTCGTCGTCTTCGCCTTCAGCGCCTTCAACGTCATCTCCCTGATGCTCGCCGGCTGGTCCTCGAACAACAAGTACGCGATCATCTCCTCCGCCCGCGTCGTCTCCCAGAACGTCGCCTACGAGATCCCGATGCTGTTGACCATCGTCACCGTCATCCTCGTCACCGGCACCACCGACCTCGGCACCATCGTCGGCCAGCAGGGCGGCTGGTTCTGGAACTGGAACATCCTGCGCGGCATCTGGACGCTGGCCAACCCCCTCGTCCCGGTCTCGTTCCTGATCTTCTTCATCTGCATGCTCGCGGAGACCAACCGCGCGCCCTTCGACCTCGCCGAGGCCGAGAGCGAGTTGGTTGCCGGCTCCTTCACCGAATACTCGAGCATGGGCTTCGGCCTCTTCTTCATGGCCGAGTACGTCAACATCGTCGTCGGCTGCTCGCTGGCCACCGTGATCTTCCTCGGCGGCTGGCAGACCGGTCTGGGCAACCTGCTCTCCTTCCTGCCGGCCTGGGCCGCGGCCTTCGTCGGGCTCGGCGCCTTCTTCGTGAAGCTCTACGGCCTGATCTTCGTCGTCATGTGGATCCGCTGGACCTTCCCGCGCACGCAGTTCTACGGCCTGCTCAACCTCTCCTGGAAGGTGCTCATCCCCGTCGCGCTCTTCACGCTCCTGTTGAGCAGCGTGCTCGTGAAGCTCCCCAACCTGTTCTGACCATGGGCTACTTCAGCGAAATCTACCAAGGCGCCAAGAGCCTGGTCATCGGGATGCGCATCTCCCTCGACCAGTTCCTCAAGAACTTCCGCGGCGACTACAACACGCCCTACCCGCACAAAACCCTCCCAATCCCGGAGCGGTATCGCGGCCACATCATCTTCACCAACGACGAGGCCGGTAAGTCCCTCTGCATCGCCTGCAAGTCCTGCGAACGCGCCTGCCCCTCCGCCTGCATCCTCGTCGAGGGCGAGAAGAAGGAGGGCGAGAAGAAGAAGTCCGCCACCCTCTTCGAGCTCAATTACACCACCTGCAGCCTCTGCGGCGCCTGCGTCGAGGTCTGCCCGACCGACGCCCTCACCTTCTCCAAGCGCTACAACTTGGCCAACACCTCGAAGGCCGTCTACGCCAAGATCGACCTCATCAAGGACCTCGATAACCGGATGCAGAAGAAATGAGCTCCTCCGTCCTCCTCCCTCTGGCCGAGGTGACTCCGCTGCCCGGCTCGACCTACATCATCCCCGCGCTGTTCCTGTTCTTCGTCGCCACCACCGTGGCGGGCGCGCTCGTCGCCGTCGCCGCGCAGCGCATCATCCGCGGCGTCTGCGGTCTGGCCGTCTGCTGCCTCGGACTCGCCGGCCTCTACTACTTCCTCAACAGCCCGTTCCTGGCGTTGATGGAGCTGCTCATCTACGTCGGCGCCGTCTGCGTCACCATCATCTTCGCGGTCATGCTCGCCGAGCCCGACGAGCCCGCCCCGACCGGTTCGCTCCCGCGCCGCCTCTGCGGTGCGGCCGCCACCGTGGTCGTCGCCGGCGCGATCTTCTGGTCGCTCGCCCGCCTGGGCGTCTTCGGCCGCTGGCCCACGCTCGCCCTCGATACCCGTGACTGGTCCGTCCAGAAGATCGGCGTCGAGCTGCTGACCACCTACAGCTTCGCCTTCGAGGCGATCTCCCTCGTGCTCCTCGTCGCCATCCTCGGCGCCCTCGCGATCGCCCGCTCCGGGAGGCACAACGCATGAAAACGCTCCTGGAACTCCACAACCAGCCCGCGCCCTACCTGATGCTCGCGGCCTTCCTGCTCGCCATCGGCCTCTTCGGTCTCGTCCGCCGCCGCACGCTCGTGGGCATGCTCATCTCCGGCGAGATCCTCTTCGCCGCCGCCTCCCTGAATTTCCTGGCGGTCAACCGCTTCTTCGCCCCCGACCCCGCCGTCGGCCAGATCTTCGTCCTCTTCATCATGGGCTTGGCCGCCGCCGAGGTCGCCATCGCCCTGAGCATCGTCATCGCGGTGTATCGCAATTACGGCTCCATCAAGTCCCGCGAGCTCTCCGACCTGAAACGCTGACGCCCCGCCATGGAATCCGACCCACGTCTGCTCTATGCCCTTCTCGCGCCCCTCCTCGGCGCGGGCCTGGTCATGGCCACCGGCAAAAAGCCGAACCTGCGCGAGGCGATCTCGTTCCTCGCCGCCTGCACGCTCTTCGGCTTCGTCGCCTCCCTCGCGCCCGATGTCCTCGCCGGCAAGACGGTCCATTTCACCGTCTGCCAGATCCTCCCGGCCAGCGACGGTTTCTACAAGGGCCTGAGCCTCTCGCTCCGCGCCGACGGCCTCTCGATGGTCTTCGCGCTCGCCGCCTCCTTCCTCTGGATCATCGCCGTCTTCTACGCCGCCGGCTACATGCGCGGCCACCACGAGCCCAACCAGACGCGCTTCAACACCTGCTTCGCCCTCGCCCTCTTCGGCGCCGTCGGCGGCGCGTTCTCCGACAATCTCCTCACCCTCTACTTCTTCTACGAGGTCGTCAGCGTCTCCACGTATCCTCTCGTCGCCCACCACCAGGACGAGGAGGGCTACGCCGGCGGCCAGAAGTACCTCGTCTACCTCACCACCACCGCCAAGGCGCTCATCCTGCCCGCGATGGTGCTGATCTACGTCCTCTCCGGCACGCTCGACTTCGCCGCCAACGCCCAGACCGGTATCCTCCCCGCCGGCATCCACAACGGCGTCGTCATCGCCCTCTACGCGGCCTGCATCCTCGGTTTCGCCAAGAACGGCGTCATGCCCTTCCACAACTGGCTGCCGAGCGCCATGGTCGCCCCCACGCCGGTCTCCGCCCTCCTCCACGCCGTCGCCGTCGTGAAGATCGGCGTGTTCTCCACCGTGCGCGTGATGCTCTACGTCTTCGGCACCGACCTGATGACGCAGCTCCACCTCGGCCTGCCGACCGCCTGCTTCGTCTCCATCACCATCCTCCTCGGCTCGGTGATCGCGCTCTCGAAGGACAACCTCAAGGCCCGGCTCGCCTACTCCACGGTCTCGCAGCTCTCGTATGTGATTCTCGGCGTCGCGCTGCTCAACCCGCTGGGCATCCAGGGCGGCATCTTCCACATCGCCGCCCACGCCTTCTCAAAGATCACGTTGTTCTTCTGCGCCGGCGCGATCTTCGTCACCTGCCACAAGAAGGACATCTCCGAGATGGCCGGCCTCGGCCGCAAGATGCCGTGGACCTTCGGCGCCTTCGCCCTCGCTTCCCTCTCGATGATCGGCGCCCCGCCGGTGGCCGGCTTCATCTCGAAGCTCTACATGCTCGTCGGATCCCTCGACGCGGGCTCCTACTTCATCCTCGCAGTCCTCATCGTCAGCTCGCTGCTCAACGCCGCCTACTTCGCTCCCGTCGTCTACCAGGCCTTCTTCGGCAAACCCGCCGCCGCGGTCGCCGGCCAAGGCGCTGAGGCCCACGGCCATGGCGACGCCCACGGTCACCACGAGCACGGCGAAGCCGCCCTCTCGATGCTCATCCCGCTCTGGATTTCCGCCGTGATCTCCGTCGTCCTCGGCTTCAACCCCGGTCTCATCATGCAGTTCGTGGAGGGCATCGCCAAATGAGTCTCCTCGGAATCATCGAAACGCTCCGTCGCAACCTGAAGGCCGTCGTGGTCGCCAGTTGCGTCGTCCTCGCGCTCCTCGTCGTCGCCGATGTCGTCCGCCTCATGACCGCCTCCGGCGAACACCACGGAGCGACCACCGAGCACACTACGGCTCCGGCCGCCGAACACGCGACCGCGCCCGCTCACGCCACCGCCCCTTCACCCTCCGAAGCCTCGGCGCAGGAGGGCGGCTTCTGGGCCAGCGCTTACCACATCGCCGAGAACGTCCCGGCCTTCTGGACGCTCTTCGGTTTCCTCGGCTGCGTCGTCCTCGTGGTCGTTTCCAAGTCCTACGGACACTTCGGCGTCTCCAAGCGGGAGGACTACTACAGTGAATAATCTCTGGATTCATCCTTCG
>JAEWNN010000102.1 GCA_023457035.1 Verrucomicrobiota bacterium | reverse complement strand
TCGCCATGTCCAACCGCACCGTCCGCATCAACGAACTGCTGCAGCGTGAGATCAGCCACGTGCTGCACACCAAGTGCGGGCAGGACGCGGTGCTCTACACCATCACCGGCGTCGAGATCGCGTCCGATCTTCGCACCGCCAAGGTCTATTTCTCGCTCCTGAAGAAGGAGGCCGACCCGGTCCGTGGCCTGAAGTGGTTGCGCAGCAAGGTCTCGCTGATCAGCGAGCACCTGCGCCGCTACGTCCAACTGCGCTATCTGCCCAAGCTCGAGTTCATCCACGACGAGTCGCCCGACCGCGCCGAGCGCGTCCTGCGCCTGCTCGACGAGATCGGCCCCGCCCCGACCGAGGCGAAACCCACTCCGCCGCCGGCTTGAGCCGACCGCCGCCATGCCGCGCTTCTTCCCCGCACTCGCCCCGCGTTTCGCCCAGGCGCTCCCGCGCCTCGACGGCAAGCGCGTCGTCGTGATCGGGCACGCACGACCCGATGGCGATTGCATCGGCTCGCAGATCGCCATCGCCCGCCTGCTCGCCGCCCGCGGCATCGAGGCGCTCTGCGCCAACGGCGACCCCGTCCCGCGCCGCCTGGCCTACCTCGCCCCGGAGCACACCTTCTACACGGCCGACACGCTCCCCGCCGGCGACTTCGCGGCGGTGCTCGTCGACTGCGCCGACCTCGCGCGCGTCGGACCGAAGCTCGCCGCCCGGTTCCCGCATCCGATCCTCAACGTCGATCACCACCTCGGCTCCAACCATGGCGCGGAGGAGAACATCGTCGACACGCAGGCCGCCGCCACCGCCGAGATCATCGCCGGCATGGCCTTCGATCTCGAACTGCCGATCGACGATGTCACCGCCAAGGCCCTCTACGCCGGCATCATCACCGACACCGGCCAGTTCCGCCACGCGTCGACCACCGCCCGCGTGTTCGAACTTGTCGGACGGTTGATCGCCTGCGGCGCCGAGCCGGTCGAGGCCGGCTACCACATCTACGAACGCGAGTCCTTCGGCCGGATGAAGCTGCTCCAGCATTTCCTCTCGTCGCTGCGGCTCGAATGCGGCGGGCGCGTCTGCGTCGGCATCCTGCCGCTGGGCATCTTCGAGCAGACGGGCACCACCGCCGAGGACACGGAGGGGCTCGTCGACTACGCCCGTGCCATCGACGGCGTCGACATCGGCGTGCTGCTCGAGGAGCGCGCCGGCATGACCAAGGGCAGCCTGCGCGGCAAGGACCCCTCGCTGCGGCTCGACCGCGTCGCCGCCCAGTTCGGCGGCGGCGGGCACGCCTGCGCCGCCGGCCTCAACCCGAAGGAGCCCCTCGCCGTGGTGCAGCCCCGGCTCCTCGCTGCCCTGGCCGAGACGCTCGCCCGCGTCGCCGCCCTCAAGTCCCGATGAGTCTCGCCCCCCGCAACGAATTCGACGGCGTTCTGCTGATCGACAAACCCACCGACTACACGTCGCACGACGTCGTCGCCCGCATCCGCGGCAAGCTGCAACAGAAGCGTGTCGGCCACGCTGGCACACTCGATCCGATGGCCACCGGCCTGCTGCTGGTGCTGGTCGGCAAGTCCACGCGCCTCTCGCAGTATCTGATGAGCGGCGACAAGGAGTACGAGGGCGAGATGACCCTCGGCGTGGTGACCAACTCGCAGGACGCCGAGGGCGAGGTCGTCGAGACGCGCCCCGTGCCGGCCGACCTGGACCGCGCGAAGATCGAGGCCGTGATGCAGACCTTCCGCGGCGACCAGTACCAGACCCCGCCGATGTTCTCGGCGATCAAGGTCGACGGGGTGCCGCTCTACAAGATGGCGCGCAAGGGGGAGGAGATCGACCGGGAGCCGCGTTTCATCCGGATCATGGCGATCGAGGTGCTCTCGCTCGAGCTGCCGAAGGTGCGGTTCCGCGTGCGGTGCTCGAAGGGTACCTACGTGCGCACCATCGCGCACGACATCGGCCAGAAGCTCGGCTGCGGGGCGCACCTGAGCGCGCTGCGGCGCACCGCCAGCGGCGCGCTGCGCGTCGAGCAGGCGATCGGCCTGGAGGCGTTCATGACGTTGCCGGCCGCCGACCTGCAGAAACAGCTGCTTGCGCCGCACCAGGTCGCGCCGACGCACGCGGTGTGACCGACCCAGGGCGCGGCACCGCATGACCTCCGCTCCGCAGCTCTTCCGCTCGCTCGCCGCCGTGCGGCTGCCCGCGCGGCCGCTGCATCTGGCCATCGGCATGTTCGATGGCGTGCATCTGGGCCATCAGGCGGTGATCGAGTCGGCGCAGCATTCCGCGCGGCGCGAGGGCGGCCTGGCCGGCGTGCTGACCTTCGATCCGCATCCGAGCCGGCTTTTCCGTCCTGAGAATCCGGTGCGGCTGCTCATGCCGGTGGAGTTGAAGGCGTGGTTTCTGCAACAGCGGCTCGGGGTCGACTTCGTCGTCGAGGAGCCCTTCACCCGCGAGTTCGCCGCGGTGGCGGCCGAGGACTTTCTGCCGCGGCTGCGCGCAGCTCTGCCGAACCTTCACGCCTTGTACGTCGGCGAGAACTGGCGGTACGGGGCCGGCCGGCGCGGCGATGCCGCCAGCCTGGTGCGTGCCGGGCGCGAGGTGGGCGTGAGCGTGTTCAGCGCGCCGCGCATCAATCTGGACGGTGAGCCGATCAGCAGCACCCGCATCCGCGCCCATGTGGCTGCGGGCGAGATGGCGGCGGTCAACGCGCTGCTGGGCTACGCCTATTTCGCTTTCGGGACGGTGCAGCCGGGCCGGCGGCTTGGGCGCACCATCGGCTTTCCCACGCTCAATCTCGGGTGGGAGCCGGAATGCGCTCCGGCGGCGGGTGTGTACGCAGTCCGTGTCCGGCCACAGGACGCGGCGCGGGAGACCGGGCGGCCCGGGGTGGCCAACTACGGGGTGCGGCCGACGGTCGAGGCCGCCGGCCGACCGTTGCTTGAGGTCCATGTGCTTGGAGAATGCCCCTGGGGGGAGGGCACTCCGCTGTTGGTGGAGTGGCTGCATTTCTTGCGGCCGGAGCGGAGATTTGCCGATCTGGCGGCATTGCGCGCGCAGATTGCGGTGGATTGCGCGGCGGCGGCGGAGTTTCTCGACAACCGGGTCTGAGCGGCCGGCTTGGGACATTCGGGCTCACGCGACGTTTTCCGGTTAATTTTCCCGTCGCGTACCCGATTATGGCGGGATTCCCTTCAGCTCAACCCAGCCCAGCCCAGCATCAGAACGATGAGCGCGAATGCGATCCATATCCTAGTGGCGGACGATGACGACCAGGTCCGCATGTTGCTCAAGCGTGTGCTGGTGAAAGCCGGTTACGAGGTTTCCGAGGCGCGCAATGGCAACGAGGCGGTGCGTCTGTTCACGCAGAAGCCGGCCGCGCTCCTGATCACCGATCTGATCATGCCCGATAAGGAAGGCATCGAGACCATCCAGGAGTTCCGTCGCAACCAGACCCCGGTGAAGATCATCGCGATGTCCGGTGGCGGGCGCCTCGACCAGAACATGTACCTCTCGATGGCCAAGAAGATCGGCGCCGACCGCGTGCTGTCGAAACCGTTCATGCCGCAGGAGCTGCTCAAGGTCGTGCAGGAGTTGACCGGCGCGGCGTCGGCCACCGCGGCGCCGACGGCCTGAAGCAAGGGACGTCGCGGCTGGAGCGATTTGCGTTCCGCCGTAGCCGGGGGCGGCGACCCCGGCCAGAGGTGCCGGTCTCGCCTCGGCCGGCTTCAGAATTCCGAAAACGGCGCTGGTGCCGAGCCGACGCGGGACACGCGTGGAAGCCCGGACTCTCCGCCGGCGAACGCTCGGGCCGGGCGGGCACTGCCGCGGAAGCGGAGCCTTGGGCTCGTTGCGGCGAAGTGCCGCCGGCGACCGGTCAGGCTTCGTCGTTGCGCAGGAGTCGGCGGGACGCGTCGGCCAGAAAGTGGTCCTGCGAGGCGAGCACGGGCTGGGCCGCGCTGCGCTCGACCGGCGCGTAGTTGCCGTCGGGGCGGAGCTCGCGGGCGTTCTCCGTATCCTGGAGCTGGACTTGGAGCACCTCCTGCAGCACCCGTTGGCGCAGCGCGGGCTCGGCCAGCGGGAAGACGACCTCCACCCGGCGGAAGAAGTTGCGCGGCATCCAGTCGGCGCTGCCGAGGAGGACGCGCGGTTCGCCGCCATGGTTCTCGAAAAAGTAGGCGCGGGCGTGCTCGAGGAAGCGGCCGACGATGGAGCGCACGCGGATGTTGTCGCTGAGGCCGCGCACGCCGGGAACCAGGCAGCAGATACCGCGGACGATGAGGTCGATCTGCACCCCGGCGCGCGAGGCGGCGTAGAGGTTCTCAATCGTGACGCGATCGACCAGGCTGTTCATCTTGGCGATGATGCGCGCGGGCCGGCCGGCGCGCGCGGCCTCGGTCTCGGCGAGGATCAGTGCCTGGATCCGGTCGTGCAGGTTGTAGGGGGCGACGAGCAGGTGCCGGAAGCGCGGCTCGCGGACGAAGCCGGTGAGGACGTTGAAGAGGTAGGCGACCTCGGCGGTGAGGGAGTCGCGGGCGGTGAAGAGGCTGAAGTCGGTGTAGATGCGCGCGGTCTTCGGGTTGTAGTTGCCGGTGCCCAGGTGGGCGTAGTGGCGCATCCCGTCCTCCTCGCGGCGGACGACCAGGCAGCACTTGCAGTGGATTTTCAGGCCGACGACGCCATAGACGACGTGCACGCCGGCTTCCTCAAGCTGGCGGGCCCACTGGATGTTGTTCGCTTCGTCGAACCGGGCCTTGAGCTCGACCAGCGCGGTGACCTGTTTGCCGTTCTGCGCGGCCTCGATGAGGGCGTGGACGATCGGGGAGTCGCCGCTGGTGCGGTAGAGCGTCTGCTTGATCGCGAAGACCTGCGGATCGCGGGCGGCGTGCTGGACGAAGGCGACGACGGGGTCGAAGGCGTCGTACGGGTGATGCAGGAGGATGTCGCGTTGCGCCAGGGCGGAGAAGACGGGCTCGCCGGAGAGCTGGAGCGGCCCGGGGTGGGCACAGAGCGGCGGATACTTGAGGTCGGGGCGTTCGATGAGGTCGTAGACGCCGAAGAGGCGCAGGAGGTTGAGCGGGCCGTTGATGCGGAAGACGTACTCGCGGGCGAGTCCGAGGTGGTCGGTGAGGCGCTCGAAGGTGTGGTCGTCGACCCCGTCCTCGATCTCGAGGCGCACGGCGGCGCCGCGGCGCAGGTTGCGCAACTCGTCCTCGATGCGCTTGAGCAGGTTCTCGGCCTCCTCCTCGTCGATGTAGAGATCGCTGTTGCGGGTGACGCGGAAGGCGAAGGCACCGTGGATACGGTAGCCGGCGAAGAGCTGCTCGGCGCAGAGCTTGATGATCTCGGTGAGGAAGATGTAGCGCTGCGGGCCGCGGGCGCCGGGCGCGATGCGGACCACGCGCGGCAGGATCCGGGGCACTGGCAGGATGGCGAGGAAGCCCTCGTTGTCGGGGGTGTCGGGATTGTCGACGGTGACGACGATGTTGAGCGACTTGTTGCCGAGCTGCGGGAACGGGTGGGAGGCGTCGACGGCGAGCGGGGTGAGGACCGGGTAGATCTGGTCGCGGAAATAGCGGCGGGCCCAGGCGAGCTCGGCGCGGGTGAGCTCGGGCCCGGTCTTGAAGACGATGTTCTCGCGGCGCAGGGCGGGCACGAGGTGCTGGTGCCAGCAGCGGTACTGCTCCTCGACCTGCGAGGCCACGACGAGGTGGATGCGGCGGAGTTGCTCGCGGGCGCCGAGGCCGTCGAGACCGAGCTCGACGATGTCGGAGTCGACCTGCTGGATGAGGCCGGCGACGCGGATCTCGAAGAACTCGTCGAGGTTGGAGCTGACGATGGCGAGGAACTTGAGGCGTTCGAGGAGGGGATGACGGTTGCTCCACGCCTGCTCGAGCACGCGGCGGTTGAAGGCCAGCCAGCTCAGCTCGCGGTTGAAGAACGGGGCCCGGGCCGGGGGCGCGGGCGGCGTTCTCGGCGGGTTGGGCGCAGCGGAGGACTTGCGGGAGCGTGGCATGGCGGCAGGCGGACGGTAGGTGGCGGAAGCGGCGTTGCGAAGCGCAAACGATGCAACGACAGCGCGGCGCCGCCGGAGTTCACCCGACCGTAACAAAGCGATGGATCGCGGGCCGGCTCCCGCCGGCCGGCGGGGTCGCCGACCCGCGCCTAACGCTGGTCGACCTGGGCTTCGCCCACGGGCTCGACCTTGGCGAGTTCGCCGGGCGCGCGGTGGGCGCGGAGCACGCGCCAGAGGCACCACGTGAAGACCACGAGCACCGTCCCGGTGGAGACGGACATGAGGATAATGCCGGCGAGGGTCATGGTGCAGGATGTTGGGATTCGCCAGCCGCGCGGCCGGCCGGATTGTGGCGGGTCCAGCGATGTCCGGACTGGCCGACGAGCATGGCGGCGAAGACGGTGACGATGGCGATGAACGCCATGCACATGATCGCCACCGGGTTGGCGGGCCGGTCGGCGGTGCCGATCAGGTCGGTGATCCGGGCGGTGGGCGCGAAGCGCGGGGCGGTGAAGCTGAAGTTCCAGCCGAAGACATCGCCGGCGAGGAAGAGCGCGAAGATCGCGATGAGGATGGTCGGGGTGACGTATTTGAGCACCGGTTTGAACACGCCCGGGATGCGGATCTCGGCGCCGTGGTGCGCCTCCTCCCAGCCGCGCTCCACGCCGAACACCCAGGAGAACACGATGACCAGCACCGTGCCCTGGATGAACACCCCGACGGTGCCGATCCAGAAGTCGATCGTGTCGAGCGCCTTCAGGTCCTTGCTGAAGTACAGGACGAGGAAACTGCCGATCGCGGTGATCATGCCGAGGAACAGCACGGACTGCCGGCGCTCGAGCCCGAGTCCCTCCTCGAGGTAGGCGATGCCGGGTTGGAGCATCGACAGCGAACTGGTGACGGCGGCGATGAAGAGCAGCAGGAAGAACAGGAACCCGAAGAACTGCCCGCCGTGCATCGTGGCGAAGACCTGCGGCAGGACCATGAAGCCGAGGTCGAATGTGCCCATGCCGACGATACCGGCGGCGCCGAGGAAGGTGAACGCCGCCGGCACGGTGATCATCCCGCCGAGCACGACCTCGCAGACTTCGTTGGTGGAGCAGGCGGTGAGGGAGCTCAGGACGATGTCGTCCTTGCGCGTGAGGTAGCTGGCGTAGGTGATGATGACCCCGAAGCCGACCGAAAGCGTGAAGAACACTTGGCCGGCGGCGGCGAGCCAGAGCTCGGGCCGGGCGAGCCCGGCGGCGATGTCGCGCGGGTTCCACATGTAGCCCAGGCCGTTCCAGAGCGACTGCTCGGGCAGGGCGGGGTCGGGAGTCCCCAACGTCAGAACACGCACGAGCAGGGCGACGGCGATGAGGAGGAGGGCGGGCATGCCCCACAGGCACACGGTCTCGATGCCGCGCGTGATGCCGTGGTAGATGATGAGGAGGTTGAGCCCGAAGACGACGAGCAGGAAGAGGTCGGCCCGGCCGAGGCCGAAGGCGAGCGCGACCCCGTCGGCCCCGGCGCCGGTGAAGGCGGCGAAATAGCCCTGGTAGGCGGCCGCGGAGCGCCCGAGGTCGAGGTTGCCGGCGAGGAAGTTCAGGGCGTAACCGAGGCACCAGCTCTCGATCACGACGTAGTACATGTAGATGAAGACCGGCACGAGGAAGCCGAGCAGCCCGAGGTATTTGCCGAGCGGGTGCCGGACGAGCGCATGGAAGATGCCGCTGGCGGAGTGGTAGCCGCGGCCGCCGCCGACCCGGCCGACCGTCCATTCGGCCCAGCAGATCGGGATGCCGATGAGCAGCAGGGCGGCGAAGTAGGCGATCATGAACGCGCCGCTGCCGTAGCGGGCCGCCAGCCCCGGGAACCGCAGGAAGTTGCCCAAGCCCACGGCGCTGCCGGCCACGGCCATGATCACGCCGAGGCGGGAGCTCCAAGCTTCGGGGGCGCGAGGCATGCGGGGCAGTCTGCGGGCGGGTCCCGCCCCGGCAAGGGCGGAGTGGCGCCCCGGGCCTCCGGGATAACCTTGCGGCACCCGGCGGTTTCCGGAGAGTCGACACGCCGATGACCATCCTCGACCGACATGTGCTGGGCGCCTGGCTGAAGACCTTCGGGTTGATCATGGCCGCGCTGCTCGGCCTGCTCATCCTCGTCGATATGCAGCGCAACCTCGCCGACTTCATCGGGAGCGGCGCGGGCATGTGGGATGTGTTCTACTACTACCTCGTGCTGATTCCGGGCAATGTGCCGCTGGTGCTCCAGATCTCCGTGCTGCTCTCGCTGCTCTACGCGCTCGGGCTGCTGCACCGCGGCAACGAGATCACGGCGATGCGCGCGGCCGGGCTCGGGCTGTTCCGGATCACCCGGGCGGTCTGGCTGTTCGGCCTGCTGCTGGCGGGCTTCGTGTGGTACCTCAACGCCAGCCTGATTCCGTGGTCGGTGGAGGAGGCGCGGGGGGCGCGCGAGCAGATGCGCCGCGCAGCGGAGACGCGCAAACACGGCGCCGGCGGCGCCGGCGCGTTCACGGCGCTCGCCTTCGCCAACGATGCGGCCGGCCGTCTCTGGTTTCTGAACTCCTACGACGACCTCGCCCGCCGCGGCCATGGGGTGAGCCTGAGCTTCTTCGACCGCGACCGGCACGAGATCCGGCGCCTGATCGCCAAGGAGGCCTACTTCGACCGCTGGCGCGGCGCCTGGGTGTTCCTCGCGGGCCGTGAGTTCCGCTTCGATCCCGCCACCGGCGAGCACCGGGAGATCGTGCCCTTCGCCCATCGCCTCGAGGAGCAGGTCGACGACGATCCCGAGCTGATGATGCTCCTGCTCAAGGACCCGTCCGACCTCTCGCTGTTCGAACTGGATCGCGTGCTGGCCCATCTGGGGCACGACGAAACCGCCCGGGCGCGACGCTACGCGGTCGAGCGCGAACGCAAGCAGGCCAGCCCGTTCGGTGTCCTGGTCGTGATGGCGCTCGCCGTGCCGTTCGCCGTCGGCGGCGTGCGGGTGAACCCCGCGGTGGGCATGTCCAAGTCGATCGGCCTGTTCTTCCTCTACTACCTGCTGACCCGGCTGGCGACGCTCATGGCATCGTTCGGCACGCTCGGGCCGGCGCCGGCGGCCTGGCTGCCGGACGCGGCGATGGCGCTGATCGCGCTGTGGGCGTTCGCCCGTCTGCGGTGAGGCGGTGTCTTCGTGGGGTGGGGACCGGCCGGCTCGCGAGAATTCCGGAAATACGGGCCGGGCGCGGCCTCGCGCCAAATCTGCCGTTGCCCGGTGCCGCGCCCCGCGGCAGCTTCTTCCCATGAAACGATTTCTCGTCGTGGCCGCGCTGCTGGGGCTGGCCGTGGTCGCGCGCGCCGAGCCGCAGTCGTGGGCGCTCACCGACGGCCGGACGGTCACCGTGGTGAAGGTGCTTTCGCAGAACCCGACTCATGTGACCGTGCGTTGTCCCGACGGCATCCTCCAGATCGACAAGCGGCAGCTGCCCGAGGCGCTGCAGGCGCAGTATCCGTACGATGAGGTGGCGGCGGCCGCCAGACAGAGCGCCGAGGCGGCGGCGAGCCGGGCGGCGCAGGAGCAGGCCGCCCGCCGCGCCCAACTGGAGCGCGCCCGCGCGCCCCAGCGCCCCTCCGGCGGTTCCGCCGGCGGGGTGGCGATCGTCAGCATCCGGCCCACCGGTCCGGCGCTCGCCTATGTGACCATCACCAACCGCACCGCGTCGATGGTCGAGGTGAACCGTGACATGTTCGTCGGCGAGACCGTCGCCGGCCTGCGCTTCCCGTCGCAGCGGTTCACCAATCCCCGTGGCGACCACCTGACCCGCATCCGCATCGCCGCCAACGCGACGACCGAGATCGGGGTGGTCTTCGAGATCCCCGAGGGGGAGGTGCCGGACATCGGCGCCGTGTATTGGCGGCAGCAGTGAGCTCGCCGCTCACCGGAGGAACTCGACCTTGGCGGTGAGCTCGGGCGTGAGGTGCCGGTCGGGATTGAGGATGCCGATCTTGATCTGGAGCGTGCCCTTCTGGCGGTTGGCCTCGGGGGAGATCTCCGCGACCACACCGTCGAAGCGCAGGTCGGGGTAGGCCTCGGGGATCACGCGGCACTTGTCGCCCAGGGCAATCTTGGCGAGGTCGCTCTCGTTGATGTCGAGTTCGACCTGGAGGTCGCGCGGGTCGGCCACGGCGAGCACGGCGGTGCTGGGGCCACGGGTGCCGCCGAAGCTCTGCGGGGTGACGAGCTCGCCGGGTTCGGCGAGCTTCTCGAGCACGACTCCGGAGATCGGAGACCGGATGACGGTCCACCCGAGATAGGTGCGGGCCAGAGCGAGTTGGCCCTCGCTCTCGCGGAGCGCGGCCCGGGCGGCGGCGACGGCGAGGCGGGCCTCGTCCTCGGCGTCGTCGGAGACGACCTTGCGCGCATAGAGGTCGTGGATGCGGCGGTACGCGAGCTCGGCGCGCTCGAGGGCGACCTGCGCGGCGGCGAGCCGGCCCTCGGTGGTGGCGACATTGGCGCGCTGCTCGGCATCTTCGAGGCGGACGACGATCTGGTCCTTCTCCACGGCGTCGCCCTTCTTGACGCCAATCCAGGCGACGACGCCTTGGAAGCGCGGGCTGATCTCGATGCGCTCGCGGTTGATGATGTAGCCGGAAACGGTGAGGAGCGCGGGGGCGCTCCTCACCGTTTCCGCCGCGGGCGGCGTAGGAACCCCGCCCGCGGGCCTAGAAGAGTCCGGGAGGGCGGAAACGGTGTCCTTGGCGGCGGCCGGTTTTTCACTCGTGGAGCCGGCGCCGACGACCCGACGGTCGGCGCCGGCGCGCGGCCACGCGAAGTAGCCCGCGGCGAGGAGCACGAGGGCGATGACGATGAAGATCGCCTTCACGGCGCCGCGGGGGCGGCGTTTCTGGGCGGGGTCGATGCGGAGTTGGGAGAGGTTCGAGGGGTTCACGGGGTTAAGTGGGGCCACAGATCAACACAGATGGGCACAGATCAGGAGGGTGCGACCCAACGGAGACGGATCGAATCTGTGGAGATCGGTGTGCATCGGTGGCGATTCGTCAGACTGATTTGAGCGAGGCGATGACAGGGAGGCGGGCGGCGCGGAGGGCGGGCAGGAAGCTGCCGACCAGGCCGATGAGCACGGCGAAGAGGACTCCGCGGGCGGCGAGGGCGGGCGTGATCCGGAAGTCGAACACGGTCTCGGTGAAGGACTCCCAGCCGAGGGTGCCGGCGCTGTAGCCGTGCATGGGCAGGGCGAGCAGGCAGCCCAGCACCCCGCCCAGTCCCGCGAGCAGGGCTCCCTCGAGGAGGAAGCCGAAGAGGATGCTGCGGCGGCGGTAGCCGAGAACGCGCAGCGTGCCGATCTCACGGGTACGCGAGGCGACGCTGGCGTAGAGGGTGTTCATCGCCGCGAACATGGCGCCGACCGACATGATCAGGGCCAGGCCGTTGCCGAGCAGGCGCGGCAGCAGCGCGGCGCGCGTCTGCTCCTTGTAGTAGTCGGTCTCGCGCACGACTTTCATCTTCAGGCGGCGCTCGCCTTCGAGCAGCGGCTTGAGCAGGGCGGCGGCCTCGGGCGAAGCGGCGCGGACGAGGACGCTGGAAAAGTCGGGACGGTCGAAGGCGCCGCGGGCCTCGTCGGCGTCGATCCAGATTTCGGAGTCGAAGGCGGTGCGGCCGGCGTCGAAGTGGCCGACGACGGTGAGGGTGACGCCGCCCGACTTGAAGGAGCCGCCGAGCTGCATGTCGGCGAAGCGGGCGGCGAGGCGACGGCTGACGACGACTTCCCGGTGGCCGGGCTGGAACCAGCGACCGTCGACCAGCTGGACCTGCGGGCGCAGCGCGAGGGCCTGCGGGGAGACGCCGCGCAGCAGGGCGTTGGCGCTGCCGGTGCGGTCGGCGCGGGGCAGGTTGATGATGACGTGGACATCGGCCGTGGCGAGGGGTTGGCCGGCGGCGTCGCGGGCGATGCAGTCCTGGTAGCGGATGATGTTGTACTGTTCGCGGGTGACGACGCTGGTGGTCTCGGCCAGCGCGCCCTGACGCACGATGAGGAAGTTGCGCGGGTCCCCGGTGCTGGCGCTGGCGCTCTCGATGCCGGCGGCGAGGGCCTGGAGGACGACGAAGACGGCGACGACCAGGGCGAGCCCGAGGATGGTCGCGCTCGTGGCGCGCCAGCGGACGAAGATCGAGCGAACGTGGTATTTGAGGAGCGGAAGCACGGGGCGATGAGAGGAATGAGGGGCCACAGATGAACACAGATCGACACCGATCTAGTCCATGACCAGGCGACGGATCTCCACCCTTTGGGGGCCGAAGTTCAGGATGAGACCGCGGTTCGTTCGCCCAGCTTTCAGGTAGTTCAGGCCTTGAGCGAGGTGGCTGTCGTCGATGGCTTTGGCGGTCTTGAGTTCGATGACGAGTGAGTTGTCGACCAAGAGATCGGCATAGTAGTCACCGACCACTACTCCGTCGTAATACACGGGCAGCGGTTTCTGCTGTTCGACCCCGAATCCGGTTCTCCGGAGCTCATGAGCGAGGGCGTTCTCGTAGACCTTCTCAAGAAACCCGTATCCAAGCGTGTTGAAGACCTTGAAGGCGCACCCGATGATTCGGGCGGTAACCGGATCGGGCGTCTCATCTGTGTTCATCGGTGTGAATCTGTGGCGAGTTTTCAGGGAGTCTCAGTCCAGGGTCTTGAGGCCTTCGGCGACGCTGAGGCGGGCGACGGAGAACGACGGGGCCAGGCTGGCGACGACGCCGAGGAGCGCGGCGACGACTGCGCCCGCGCCGAGGAT
>JAEWNN010000101.1 GCA_023457035.1 Verrucomicrobiota bacterium | reverse complement strand
CGCCGCCACGGCACCCGCGCGCGCACCGCCCCGCGCCCGCTGCCGCCCCTCGCCGACTGGGGCGGCCTCACCGCCCTGCGCGGCCTGCGCCGCTCGCCCTTCGGTTGAGCGGTGCTTCTGCGAGGGTCTCCGCTGCCGAGTTGGGTGGTACGCGATTTGCCGACGCGAGGCTTCGAATGGCGACGCGTATCGCTCGTGAAGTGTAGGCGTTCTGCGGCGGGCGATGGCGGCAGCGTCGTTGGAGCGCGCCCGGAGCTGGTTCGGCGGGTGCAGATCGTTTCTTGCGGCGAGCGGCGGGCCGGGGTGACGCTCCGGACATGAGCACACTTCCGCTGCGTTGGGGCATCCTCGGGACCGGAACGATCGCGCATACGTTCGCGCAGGCGTTGCAGGAGACCGCCACCGGCCGGCTGGTCGCGGTGGGCAGCCGCGGGCGCGAGGCGGCGGAGCGGTTTGCGGCGGAACTCGGCGCGGTGCGTCCGCATGGTGGCTACGCGGGACTGCTCGCCGATGCGGAGGTGGAGGCGGTCTACATCGCCACACCGCATCCGGCGCATGCCGAGTGGGCGATCGCTGCGGCGCGGGCGGGCAAGCATGTGCTCTGCGAGAAACCGCTGACGCTGAACCTGGCCGACAGCGAACGTGTCGTGGCCGCGGCGCGGGCGGCGGGGGTGACGTTGATGGAGGCGTACATGTACCGCTGCCACCCACAGACGGAGCGGCTCGCGGCGCTGGTGCGCGACGGGGCGATCGGCCGGCCCGGGCTGATCGAGGCGAGCTTCGGTTTCCACTGCGATTTCATCCCCGGTCACCGGTTGTTCGCCAAGGCGCTGGGTGGTGGTGGGATCCTGGATGTGGGCGGCTATCCGGTGTCGCTGGCGCGGTTGCTGGCGGGCGCGGCGCAGGGGCGCGCGTTCGCCGACCCGGTGGCGGTGACGGGTGCGGCGCACCTGCACCCGGAGGAGGGCACGGATCTGCACGCCGCGGCCACGTTGCGATTCGAGGATGGCATGCTGGCGCAGGTGGCCTGCGGTGTTTCGCTCGAGATGGAGAACGTGGTGCGCGTCCACGGATCGGAGGGGCGGATACTGGTGCGCGATCCGTGGTTTGCGGCGGGAGGGCACGGGGTGACGCGGATCGAGCTGCACCGGCGGGGACGGTCGCCGGAGTCGATCGAGGTGGCGGCGGACCGTGGTCTCTACGGTTACGAGGCGGAAGCGTTCGCCGCCGCGGTGCGGGCGGGCTGGCCGGAGGTGCCGGCGATGTCGTGGGCCGATTCGCTCGGCAACATGGCGGCGCTGGATGCGTGGCTCTCTGCGGCCGGGGTGTTTTGCCGCGGCGAAGCGACCGCGAGACGGGGGCCAATCTGAGAAGCGCAGCCGGAACCGACAGACGGTAACGAAGAGAACGACGGGGGATTTGGTTGGCCCACGGGATCTGCAGCCACGGTTGTCATCCCGCGCTCGATCGCCTCCCGCTCCCCATTGGCAACGCCTTCCCCGTGTCCGGAGTGTCTGAGGTCCCTTCGTTACCTTTTGTCGTCTGCGGAATTTGGATGGAGCCGCACCGGGCGACAAAAAGCCCCGCCGACGGGCGGCGGGGCCTTGGTGTATGGGTTTGCGGGAGAAAGGGGGGGCGGGTCAGGGGGTGCCGGGCTGCGCGGTCGCGAAATCGTCGGCGATGAGGACCATGAGGTACCAGCCGAGGATCGTGATGTATCCGATCTCTTGGTGGGCGGAGGCCTTGAGCTCGATGTTGACCTGGGCGCCGAGCTTGAGGCCGCCCGAGTCGGGCCGGATGGTGACGAGGCGGTCGCCGTCGGCGTCGAAGAAGGCCCAGGTGTTCTGCCAGAAGCTCACGCAGCGCCAGGGGAAACGCTGGCCGGCCATGGCCTCGAGCATGCCTTCCCCGGTGCCCTGGGAGCGGAACACGGCGAAATCGTAGTCGGAGTTGGGCAGGCGGATGGTGACGCGAGGGGTGAGGAAGCCGGCGGCCTTGAAGGACCAGGTGCCGTCGGGCGAGCGGGCCACGGCGCACGTGCCGACGTTCTTCCGCCAGCGCAGCGTGGCGACGATCTCCTCGCCGACCACCATCTCGTACTCCTGCCGCAACTGGCTCGGCTGGCGCCAGAGGGCGGTGCGGCCGGCCAGATCGCGGATGGAACGGGTCGCGTTCACGGAGGAGCGGGAGAACGGTTCGGCGGGCGAAGCCGGGCGTGGCACTCCCCCCAGCCGCAAGGGCGAGATGTAGGGATTGGGATCGGGCGGCATGAGGGAGAAAGCGGAGCGGGACGGGAGCAGGCTAAACAGCCCGGGCGCGGAAACGAAGCGTTCGTTGGGGTCAAAAACCTTCGAAAACGGGGTTTCACGGGAATTTGACAGGACCATCCGCGGGCCTGGTGCGTGTCAGGCTCCGGGTGTCTCCGCCGCTCCGGCACGGACGAACTCCGCGAGGATGGCCCCGGCGTTGGACGTGCCGAGACGGGTGGCGCCGGCGGCGAGGAGGGGGCGGGCGTCGGCCAGCGTGCGGATGCCGCCGCTGGCCTTCAGGCCGATGGGGCGCACGCGGGCCGCGGCCCATTCGCACAGGTGCTCGGGCCGGGCCCCGGCGGCGCCGAACCCGGTGGAGGTCTTGATGAAATCGGCGCCGGCGGCCTCGCAGAGACGCAGGGCGGCGAGGCGCTGGGGGGCCTCGAGGTAGCAGGTCTCGACGATCACCTTCACGAGCAATCCGAGAGCATGGGCCCGGGCGGTGAGCGCGGCGATCTCGTCGCCCGCCTCGGCGGGACGCCCTGCGCGGAGCGCCGGGTAGTTCATCACAATATCCACTTCATGGGCCCCGGCGGTGCGGGCGGTCTCGACCTCGACGAGCTTGGCGGCAGTGGCGAAACGCCCGCTGGGGAAGCCCACGACCGTGCCGATGCGGATACCGGTGCCGGCGAGTTGCCGGGCGGCGAAGGCGACATCGGCCGGGTAGAGCATGACGCAGGCGAACCGGTGGACGGCGGCCTCGGCGCAGAGGGCGGCGAGGTCGGCCTCGGTGGCGTCGAGCCGGAGATTGGTCGAGTCGAGCGTGGCGGCGAATTCGGCGGCGGTCATCGCGGCAGGGAAGCACCGGCCGGGGCTGGCCACAAGTCCGGCGCGCGCGGTGGCGTCGCCGCTCATCCCCGGGGCGCGACCGTCCGAATAAAACATGGCGCGCGGCGGCCGCGTCCGCCTACGGTTGCGGCGATGCCCGCCCCGTCCTTGCCCCCGACCGACAAGTCCTCTGTGCGCCACACGCGCCTGTATGTCGCCTGTCAGCTGGCGGGGTGGGGCCTGTGGACGCTCGTCTACATCGGGCTGGCCTTCGCCCAGGGAGACGTGCTGGTGCGGGGCGAGGTGATCAACAAGCAGCCGTCGCTGCGCGACGTGCTGCTGCTCCTCGGCAGCAACTGCATCGGACTGCTGGTGACGCACGGCTACCGGGCGTTCATCCACCGGCGCGGCTGGGGGCAGTTGTCGCTGGTGGCCCTGCTGCCGCGCATCGTGGGGATGGCGGTGGCGCTCGGCGCGGTGTGGACGGCGCTGTGCTGGCCGCTCCTGCACCTGCTCGACAACGGGACCGAGCAGACGGTGCAGGTCAGCCGCCTGACGGTGGCGCTCTTCAGCGTGTTCAACGGCACGGTGTTCATGTTCGTCTGGTCCGCGCTCTATTTCGGGTACCACATCTTCGAGCGCTACCGCTCCTCCGAGATCGCGCGGTGGCAGCTGCAGAGCACGGCGAAGGAGGCCGAGCTGCGCGCCCTCAAGTCCCAGGTCAACCCGCACTTCATCTTCAACTCACTCAACTCGCTGCGCGCCCTCATCGACGAGAACCCCGCGCAGGCGCGCGACGCCGTGACCCGCCTGGCCAACCTCCTGCGCTACTCGCTGCGCGCCGGGCAACTCGAGACGGTGCCGCTCGAGGACGAACTGCGCGTCGTCGACGACTACCTGGCGCTCGAACAGGTCCGGCACGAGGACCGGCTGCGGGTGCGCCGGGCGATCGACCCGGCGACCGCGGGCCTGTCGGTGCCGCCCATGCTGCTGCAGACGCTGGTGGAGAACGCCGTGAAGTACGGCATCGCCCCGCGACGCGACGGCGGCGAGATCGCGATCGAGGCGCGGTGCACGGCGGACCGCCTGCAACTGCGTGTTTCGAATCCCGGTACGCTCAACGCCGGCGGCGGCTCGACCGGCCTCGGCCTGCGCAACGCCGCCGAGCGCCTGCGCCTGATCTTCGGCGAACGGGCCCGCCTGCAACTGGCCGAGGCGTCCCCCGGACTGGTCGTCGCCACCGTGGACATGCCGGCCTCGGCGGTCGCCCCCGGCGCGGCGGTGCCGGTTCCCGTGCTCACCTCCCCATGAAAGCCCTGCTGGTTGATGACGAACGCCTCGCCCGCGCCGAGCTGCGGCGCCTCCTCGCCGCGCACCCGGACATCGAGATCGTCGGCGAGGCCACCGATGCGGACTCGGCCCGCGAACGGATCGCCGCGCTGCGCCCCGAGCTGGTGTTCCTCGACGTGCAGATGCCCGGCGAGGACGGTTTCACGCTGCTCGAGTCGCTCGAGCCGCCGCTGCCGCACGTGATCTTCGCGACGGCGTTCGACGAGTTCGCGGTGAAGGCCTTCGAGTTCAACGCGCTCGACTACCTGCTCAAGCCGGTCGATCCCGCCCGGCTGGCCGCCGCGCTCGCGAAGCTCGCGGCGGCGCCGGCCGCCGACGTTCCAGCGGCCGAATACACGGTCCGCCCCGGGCGGTTGCAGGCCCACGAGAAGGTCTTCGTGCGGCAGGGGGAGCAGTGCTGGTTCGTCGAGGTGCGCACGATCCGGCTGCTCGAGAGCGAGGGGAACTACACGCGCGTGCATTTCGACGGGGGCCAGCCGCTGCTTTTCCGCTCCCTCAACGCCATGGAGGAGCGGCTCGACGGCCGGATGTTCTTCCGCGCCAACCGACGCCAGGTCGTGAACCTCGAGTGGATCGACAAGATCGAGCCCTGGTTCAGCGGCGGGCTGCTCGTCCACATCAAGGGCGGCCCGCGCGTCGAGCTCTCGCGCCGCCAGGCCCAGGCCTTCCGCGAGCAGATGAGCCTGTGACGCCGCGGCCCGCCGCCGGCTTCCCCGCGAACCCGTTCTCGCCATGATCGAAACCAGCGAACTCACCAAGGTCTTCCGCGACCGCAAACGCGGCGAGATCCGCGCGGTCGACGGCCTCACGCTGCGCGTCGCCCCGGGGCGGATCTACGGGCTGCTCGGCGCCAACGGCGCGGGCAAGACCACCGCGCTGCGCGTGCTCGCCACGTTGCTCCGGCCCACGTCCGGCTCGGCATCGGTGGGCGGATACGACGTGGTCGCCGCGCCGGAGCGCGTGCGCGCCCAGGTGGGGTTCCTCGCCGCGAGCACCGCGCTCTACGGCCGGCTCACGGCGCGCGAGACCATCGAGTATTTCGGCCGGTTGCACGGGCTGGCGGAACCGGTGCTCGCGCAGCGGCTGGCGCGGCTGGCCGACGAGCTGGAGCTGCACGAGTTCCTCGACCGGCGCTGCGACAAGCTCTCCACCGGGATGAAGCAGCGCACCTCGATCGCGCGCACGCTCGTGCACGATCCGGCCGTGATGATCTTCGACGAGCCCACGCTCGGGCTCGATGTGATGGCGGCGCGCACGATCGTGCGCTTCGTGCGCGGCTGCCGCGACCGCGGCAAGACGGTGATCTACTCGACGCACGTGATGGCGGAGGCGGAGAAGCTGTGCGACACCATCGGCATCATCCACGGCGGCCGCCTGCTGGCGGAGGGCACGCTGGCGGAGTTGCGGGCGCGATACGGCGAGCCGGACCTCGAGGAGATCTTCGTGCGGGCGGTGGGCGGCGAGCCCGGGCCCGGGGCGGCGTGAACCTTTGAACGGAGGGAATTCCATGTTCTGGTCGAATGTCCGGACGGTGTTTGCCAAGGAAGTACGCGACTCGCTGCGCGATCGGCGCGCGGTGATCTCGATGTTCGTCGTGCCCACGCTGGTGATGCCCCTGCTGCTGCTGACGGCGGGCGCGATCACGGCGAAGGTCGTGAAGAAGGCGCAGAGCGAGGCGTCGCCGGTGACGATCGTGGGCGGGGCGGACTCGCCGCAGGTGGTGGCGGAGCTGCGGGCCGATCCGCGTCTCCGGGTGGTGGAGGCCGAGGGGGATTTCTGCCGGATGATCGCCGAGAAGCGGGTGCGGGCGGCGGTGGAGCTGCCGGCCGGGTTCGAGGCGGCGCTGGCCGCGGGCACGCCGGCGACGGTCCTGCTCCACCACTACGAGGGCGAGTTGAAGAGCGGGTTCGGCGTGGGCGAGCTGGAGCGGTTCTTCCGCGAGCTGCGCGAGCGCACCGTCGCGCAGCGGCTGGCCGGGCGCGGCCTGCCCGCGGACCTCGTGAAGCCCTTCGCGGTGCAGCGGCGCAACGCGGCGCCCCCGGAGAAGGTGGGCGGCAACCTGGTGGGGGGCATCGTGCCGTACCTGATCATCCTGCTGTGCTTCACCGGCGCGATGTATCCGGCGATCGATCTCACGGCGGGCGAGAAGGAGCGCGGGACGATGGAGACGCTGCTGTGCAGCCCGGTGAGCCGCACGGCGCTGGTGCTGGGGAAGTTCTTCACGGTGCTCGCCGCCTCGCTGGCGACGATGGCCTGCATGCTCGGGTCGATGCTCGCCAGCATCCTGGCCGGCGGGGCCTATCTGGCGGGCGGCGCCGGCGGGTTGGCCGCGGGCGGCGGTGCCGCGGGACCGGCGGCGCTGGTGCTCGATCCGCTCGGGGCGGTGGGGGTGTTCGTGATGGTGCTGCCGGTGGCGGTGCTTTTCGCGGCGGCGTTGCTGGCGGTGGCGTTGTTCGCGAAGAGCCACAAGGAGGCGCAGAGCTATGTGTCGCCGCTGATCGTGGTCGTCATCCTGCCGGCGATGATGGGCATGCTGCCCGGGGTGGAGCTCAACGCGAAGCTGGCGCTGGTCCCGATCCTCAACCTCACGCTGGCGTGCAAGGAGATGCTCTCCGGCGTCTGGCACTGGCCGCAGCTGGCGCTGATCTTTGTATCCACCGCGGTGTACGCCGGCGCCGCGCTCGCCGTGGCGGTGCGCTTGTTCAAGCGCGAATCGGTGCTGTTCCGGGGCTAGGGTGGGGCCCCGGAGGGGACCGCAGGCCGATGGCCGGAGCCGAACGGGCCGGCGGGGACGGGTTCGCGCCGGCCCCGGGGGTTCCCACGGTAAAGACTTCGTGAACATCGGCGCGGTGGGGCGTCGCGTGCGATTTTCACAGCGAAATTCTGGGGTGATACGCCGATGAACGAGGTGCGTCGAGGCGGCGCCGCGTCCGTCGAGAGACCGGGAAAACCCCGCTTGTCTTGTCGGAGGCGGCCCGTTTACCTCTTCACCCACACCCATTTCCCCCTCCCAGCCTTGACGAAGAAAATCCTGATCGCCCATAGCAACCCGAAGGCGAAGCGCACGCTGACGCTGCTGCTTGCCGACGCGGGTTTCGACGTGCGCGCCACCACGAAGGCGGCGGAAGCCGTCGAGCTGGCCAAGCACGAACTGTTCGATCTTGCGATGGTCGAGCAGGCGTTGCGCGTGGCGGACGCCGACATGTTGGGTGCGATTCGCGGCGAGCAACCCACGCTCCCGGTCTTCCTCATGGCCAAGGATCTCGCGCTGCCCGCGATCATCCAGGCGATCCGGCTCGGTGTGGCCGATGTCTTCAACCAGCCCGAGGATTTCAAGGCGATCGTCGAGCGGGCCCATGCGCTCCTGCGCCCGGGCCAACCGCTCCCCGGCGATGCGTTGGGCGAGATCGACAGCCTGCCGGTTGCCGGCGGCAAGGCGGGTGGCAAGGCGGCCGCGGCCGGTGACGGCGGCGCGGTCGGCCAGCAGCTCGCCGCGTTGAAGCAGGAGCTGGTCAAGCTTTCGAAGGAGCAGAGCGAGCTGGCGATCGCCACCGAGAACCTCCGCGCCGAGCGCGAGGCGTTGCAGGGCGAGGTCGCGTCGTTGGAACAGGGACGCGCGCAGGCCCAACAACTGGAGGCGGAGATCGCCGCGGCCCGTGCCCAGCTGCAGAAGGTCCAGGCCGAGGCCCAGAAGGCCCAGCAGCAGGCGGCGGATCTCGAGGCCGAGAAGATCGGCATCGAACAGGAGCGTGCGGCGCTCACCAAGCAGCAGGCCGAGCTGGCCCGCAGCCGGGGCAAACAATCGCAGGACTCCGTGGTGCTCGAGCAGAAGGCCGCGGAGGTCGAGGAACGCCTCCGGGCCGCGGAGAAGGAACTTGCCGCCGCCAAGCAGGCCGAGGCCCAGCTCGCCGCCGACCGCGAGGAGGTCGCCGCGCTGCGCGCCGCCGCCGAGAAGGCCAACGCCGAGGCCGCCCGACTCAAGACCGACCTGGCCGCGAAACTCGAGCGCCAGAAGCAGCTCGACGCTGTCGCCGCCGATCTCGCGCAGCGCGAGAAGGCGTTGGCCGACGAACGGGCCCAGCTCACCGAGCTCCAGGCCCAGGCCGAACAAGCGCTTGCCGAACGCGCCCAGGTCGAGAAGGCCCGCAACGAGATCGCGGCCGCCACCTCGCGCCTGAAGGAGCAGGAGGCCGCCTTCACCACCAACGCCCGCGGTCTCGAGGAGAAACGCCGCCAGCTCGCCGCCGAGCGCCAGCAGCTCGAGGACGAGCGTATCCAGGTCGAGGAGCAGCGGGAGGGCGTCCAGCTCACGGAGAACACGCTGGCCGAGAAGGAGAAGGCGTTGCGGGCCGAGCGGGCCGAGCTCGATCTCAAGCTTACCCGCCTCGAGCGCCTCAAGGCCCGGGAGACCGAGCTCGATCGCCGGGAGAAACAGCTTGCCGCCTCGGCCGAGGCCGTCGCCTCGGAACAGGCCGAGATCGAGAATGCGCGCCGCGAAGTGGCGGGCCTGCGCGAGGAGCAGGCGCAGTTGCGCGAGCATTCCGAGAGACTCGAGCGCGACACTGCGGCCTTGGCCGCCAAACAGAAGGATCTGGCCCGGCTCCAGGGACAGCTCGAGGGCGAGCGGCAGGGCGTCGCCCGCCAACAGGAGCTGCTCAAGACCCAGCTGGCCCAGATTCAGTCGCAGGAGGCCGAGCAGGCCGAACAGGCCGCGGCGATCGCCGCCGACCAGGCCGCGATCGAACAGCAGACGAAGTTTCTCGAGCAGGGGAAGGCCGCGATGGCCAAACGCGAAGCCGAGCTCGCCGAGGCCGCTGCGAAGATCGAGACCGAGAAGGCTGCGCTGGCGAAGACCAAGAGCGAGCTCGCCGGCGAGCGTGAGCTGGTCGAGAGCGAGATCGCGAAGCTCGAGGAGCTCAAACTGCTCAAACAGCAGCTTGAGAAGACCTCGGAGGCGCTCGCCCAACGCGAGGAGAAGCTCAAGGCCGCCGAGGAGCGCTTGGCCCAGGAACAGGCCCGTTTCGGCGAGATCAAGAATGCGGACGCCAAGCTCAAGCAGGACAAGTCCGCCCTTGCGATGCGCGAGGCCGAACTGGCCGACCGCGAGGCGAAGATCACCGAGGAGATGGCGCTCGTGGCCCAGGCCAAGCGCAAGCTCGAGGAGTTGCAGGCGCAGGAGAAGGCGTTGCGCGACAGCGAAGCCAAGCTTGCCGAGGAGAACAAGAAGCTCTCCCAACGCGCCAGCCAGCTCGCCGCCGGCGAGGCCGCCCAGGAGGCCGAGCAGCTCCAGGTCAAGGAGGCCCAGGCGAAACTGGCCAAGGAGCTCGCCGCCGCCAAGGAGGCCGCCGAGAAGACCAATGCCGAGGCCGCCGACCTCGCGGCGCGGAAGGCCAAGTTGGTCGAGCAGCAGAAGGAATTCGAACAGGCCAATGTCAAGCTCGCCGCCGATCGCTCGAAGGTCGCGCAGGAGGCCGCCGAACTCGAGGGCGCCCGCACCGAGCAGAAGCAGTGGGAGGCCGAACTCGATGCCGAGGCCAAGCGGCTCGCCGCCGAGGCCCAGAAGTTCGCCGCGCTCGAGCAATCCCGTCGCGAGCTCGAGCAGGCCCGCGCGCAGCAGGAGGCCGAGGTGGCCGCCGCCCGCGCCGCCCTGGAGAAGGAACGTGCCGCCGCCCGCGAGGAGGCCGCCCGTATCCAACAACAACGGGCCGAGGCCGAGGCGCAGGCCGCCGAGCTCGAGGCCCAGGAGCAACATCTCGCCGGGTTGCAGGAGGAGGCCGCCCGCGTCCGCCAGCAGGCCGAGCAGTTCACCGCGCAGCAGACCGCATTGGAGGAGCGCGCCACCCGGTTGAAGTCGTTCGAGGCCGCGGCCCGCAACGAGAAGAACCGGATTTCCCAGCTCGAGGCCTTGTTGGAGAAGGAACGCGCCGGGCTCACCGCGGAACGCGAACAGCTTTTCAAGCAGATCGAGGAGGAGCGCCAACTGGTCGAGCAGGAGCGCGGCGACCTGCAGTTGGCCCAGACCAAGCATCGCAGCGAGACCATCAAGGTCGAGAGCCTGCGCCGCTCCCTGGCCGACCAGCAGGCCGCCCTCGAGAAGCAGTCCGCGATGCTCCGCAGCCAGCGCGAGGAGATCTCGCAGCTCGAATCGTCGCTCGCCGAGCAGCGGGCCGAGCTCGAACAACAGTCTGCCGAACTCACCGCCCGCACTGCGGCGCTCGACCGCGAGCGGGCCGAGCTTTCCGCCGGCCGCCCCGCCGTCGATGCCGCCCGCCGGGTCCAGACCGACCGCGAGCTGGTGGCGCTGCGGGCCGAGAAGGACAAACTCGCGCGGCAGCTCGCCGAGGAGAAGGCCGGTCAGGCCGCGGCCGAGGCCGAGTTGCATGCCGCGCTCGAGGCCGAGCGGCAGGTCGCCGCCAAAGCCAAGGCGGAGCTTGAGGTCCTGCGCAAGCAGGCGCCGGCCGCCGCAGGTCCCGCGGTGTCGCCCGCCGAGCTCAAACAACTCGAGGAGCAGCGCAAGCAGCTCAAGGAGCTCGAGGCGCAGGTGACGGAGGCGCAGCGCAAGCTGAAGGAGAATTCCGAGCAGGTGGAGCGCGAGCGCCAGGAACTCATGCAGGACATCGAGTCCTGGCAGATCCAAGAGGCGAACCTGAAGGGCTACGAGGAGCGGTTGCGCAAACAGCAGGCCCAGCTCGAGTCCGAGAAGGTCTCGCTCCAGAAGCGGGCCGCCGCCGCGCCCGCCGCCGCCGCCGCCGGCGAGGAGAAGCTGCGCTCCGGCTGGGACCAGCTCAACAAGGCCACCGCCGCGTTCGAGTCCGAGCGCAAGATCTTCGAGAACGAGACGCTCGCGATGCAGGAGCAGGCGCGGATGCTCAGGCAGCAGGAGGACCGGATCCGCGCCCAGGCCGCGAAGCTCGAGGTCGACCAGAAGAAGTTCCAGGACATGCTCGCCCAGTTGGCGGACGGCGAGGCCGCCACCACCGGCGGCAGCGAGCAGAAAAGCGCCAAGGGCATCTTCAAGTTCGGCAAGAAGTAGGTCGCGGCCGACAACTTCCCTTAATGATGCGGCGGGCCCGGTGCCCGCCGCGCTTGTATCCGCGGGTCGGACCCCGGCGGCGGATTGCCCCGGCGGGCGGGAGCGCTTTGTTGCGCGGCGATGCGCAGCGCAACGACCCCAACGGGCAACCAACTCGGCGGCGCGGCGTCGCCGTACCTGCGCCAGCACGCCGGCAACCCGGTCGACTGGATGCCGTGGGGCGAGGCGGCGTTCGCGCGCGCCCGGGCGCTGGACCGCCCGATCTTCCTCTCGATCGGCTACTCGACCTGCCATTGGTGCCATGTGATGGCGCGCGAGTCCTTCGCGGACCCGCGGACGGCCGCGCTGCTCAATGCGGCCTTCGTCCCGGTGAAGGTCGACCGGGAGGAACGGCCCGATGTCGACCGCCTCCATATGGCCTTCGTCCAGGCGACGACCGGCCGCGGGGGTTGGCCGCTGAGCGTATGGTTGACGCCCCGACTCGAACCGTTCTTCGGCGGCACGTACTTCCCGCCCGAGGCCCGCTGGGGCCAGCCCAGTTTCGGCGACGTGTTGCAGGCCCTGGCGGAGGCCTGGGCGACCCGGCGGGCGGAGATCGACGTATGGGGAGCGCAGGCGGTGGCGCAGTTGCGCGAGCGCGCGACGCCGGGGGCGGCGCCGGCCGACGCGGGAGCGGCGGCGATCGACCACTGCGTCCGGCATCTGCGGGAACACTACGACCGGGTGCATGGCGGCTTCGGCGGAGCCCCGAAGTTCCCCCGACCCGCGAACCTGAACCTTCTGTTCCGCGTGCTGGCCCGCACCGCGGCCGGCGCGGCCGGTCCGCTGCGCGAGATGCTCGAGAGCACACTCGCCGGGATGGCGCGCGGCGGGATGCGCGACCAGTTGGGCGGGGGATTCCATCGCTACTCGGTCGATGCGGCGTGGCGGGTGCCCCACTTCGAGAAGATGCTCTACGACCAGGCGCAACTGGTCGCGGTGTACCTCGAGGCCGTGCAGGCGACCGGCGAGGCGGAATGGGCGGAGGTGGCCCGCGACACGTTGGGCTATCTCGTTCGCGATCTCGCGGCACCGGATGGCGGATACTACGCGGGCGAGGACGCCGACTCGGCGCGGCCGGACCGGCCCGACGAGCATGGCGAGGGCGCGTTCTACGCGTGGACGGCCGCGGAGTTCGCCGCGGCCTGCGGGGAGGGGGCGGAGTCCGCGGGACGTCTTCTCGGGGTGCGGCCGGAGGGCAATGTGCCGGTCGGGGCCGACCCGCAGGGCGAGTTGCGCGGGATGAACATCCTGTGGCGTGCCGAGCCGTGGCCGCAGGGCGCGGCGGGCGCGCGCCTCGCGGAGGCTCGCCGGCGACTGCTGGTCGCACGGCAGTGCCGCCCGCGGCCGGGCCGGGATGGCAAGATTGTCACCGCCTGGAACGGACTGGCGATCTCGGCGCTGGCGCGGGCCGCCCAGGTGCTCGACGACCCGGCTTGGCGGGAGGCGGCGGTGCGCACCGCGCGTTTCCTCCGGACCAACCTCTGGGACGCGGCCACCGGCCGGCTGCGCCGCAGTTGGTGCGCGGGGCGGAGCGAGGTGTCCGGATTTGCCGAGGACTACGCCTGCCTGATCGCCGGACTGATCGATCTCCACGAGGCCGGCGGCGGGGTGGAGTGGCTGCAGTGGGCCGAGACCTTGCAGGAACGAATGGAGGTGCTCTTCGGGGCGGCGGAGCACGGCGGCTATTGCGGGAGCGCGGCGGACGAACCGGCGCTCGTGGCGAGATTGATGGACGAATACGACGGGGCGGAGCCGGCGGCCACATCGGTGGCGGCGCTCAATTTGTTGCGGTTGTCCGCCCTGCTCGGCCGCGAGGAGTGGCGGGAACGGGCGCAGGCGGCGATCGCGGCGCTGGGCGGGACCTGGATGGCGTCGCCCCAGGCTCTGCCGCAACTGCTGGTCGCGGTCGATTTCGCCCGGGGACCGGTACGGCGGATCGTCCTGTCGGGCCGGCGCAGCGACCCGGCGTTGGGGCGACTGGCGGCGGCGCTGCACCGACGGCTCGAGCGGCCGCGGGTCATCCTGTGGGTGGAGGGTGCCGCCGAGCGGGAGTGGTTCGCCCGGCGGCTGCCCTGGCTGCGCCCGATGGGCGAAGCGGACGCCGCCGCGACGGCCCTCGTGTGTGACGACACCGCGTGCCTGCCCCCGATCCGGGATCCGGAGGAGCTGGCGCGGGCGTTGATCACGGATTGAGCGGGGGCCGGGTTGCGGGATTGCGGTCGGGCCGCCGGTCCGTGAAATCCGACGCATGGCGAACGACACGGCCGAGCGATTCGAAAACTTGGAAGTCCGATACGCGTTTCTCGAGAAGCACGTCGCGGCGCAGGACCGCGTGATGCTGGAGATGGCCGAGCGGCTCGACCGACTGGAGGGGCGGCTGCGCCAGTTGCACGAGCGGATCGAGGGCGGCGCACCGGACGGCGGCCTGCCGGCCGACGAGCGACCGCCGCACTATTGAGCTGGTTGGGAGGGGGTTTCTTGCGGCTCGCCACGAGTCGGGCGAGGCCCACATTCGGCGCGATGAGCAGCGTGCACGAGTTGTCGATCGTCATTCCGTTCTTCAACGAAGAGGAGAACGTCGAGGCCGTTTTGGCCGAGGTGCGCCGGGCGCAGCCGGCCGCCGAGTTGATCGCGGTCGACGACGGCAGCCACGACGCGACCTGGGCGAAGATCCAGGCGGTGTCGGGGGTCGTCGGCGTGCGGTTGCCGCGCAACATGGGCCAGAGTGCCGCGATGTTCCGCGGGATCATGGCGGCCACGGGCGAGATCGTCGGGACGATGGACGGGGACGGGCAGACCGATCCCGCCGACTACGCCGCGATGGTCGAGACGCTGCGGCGCGAGCGGGTCGACGTGGTGATCGGCTACCGGGCGACGCGTGAGGACAGGTGGAGCAAGCGCTGGGCTTCGCGGTTCGCCAACGCGATCCGCAAGGCGGTGCTGCACGACGGCGCGCGCGACACGGGGTGCCCGATGAAGGTCTTCCGCCGCGAGGCGCGGGCGGCGCTGGTGCCCTTCAACGGGATGCACCGGTTCATGCCGGCGTTGTTCCGCGGCGCCGGGTTCACGGTGTGCGAGATGCCGGTGGCCCACCGCCAACGGGCAAAGGGCGTATCGAAATACACGAACTGGGGCCGCGCCTGGCGCGGGCTCCACGACCTGTTCGGCGTGCGGTGGCTGCTGCGGCGACGGCTGGTGTTCCGCGACGGGGCGTGAGCGCGGCCGGCGCGGCGCGTTTTTCCAGACGTCGGTCTTGCCCCGGCGGTCGGGGGCGGTGCACGATGGCGCCATGAGAATCCTGCGCGTCCTGTTCCCCTTGGTGTTGTTGGCGACGTTCGCCTTCTGGTCGGGCGGCTGCTCGACGACGGTGCAGAAGGCCGGTGTCGCGGTCAGCCTGCTCGACGTGACGGTCGGGGCCGACAACCGCGCGGTGCTGCTGTTGCGGATGCAGAACGAGAACATCGTGCCCCTCGCGCTCGCGAGCACGAAGCAGAAGGTGTTCCTCAACGGGGTGGCCTACGGCGAGGCGATCGGCGAGAAGCCGGTGGCCTTGACCGAGCATGGCGATGTCCGGCACGAGGCGGTGCTGAAGCTCGCCGATGCCGCGGCCGCCGACCGGCTGCGGGCGGCGTTGGCGGCGGGGGCGGTGGACTACCGGCTCGAGTGCCGGCTGTTGTGCGACCTGGGCGACGAGGACCTCATCCTCACCACGACCGCGAGCGGCCGGCTCGAACGGCGGTGAATTGCGCCGGGCGGCCAGGCGTGTCTGATCTCCGGAGACGGAGGGCGGCCGCCGGCACCCACGATCCCGATGTTGCTGACCTGCCAGTCCGGATTTGAGGCGCTGCTGGGCGCCGAAGTGGCGGCGGCGCGCCTCGGCGCGGTCGACGCGAGCGGGGCCGGCTGGATCCGGCTCGGGGCGCCGGGCGCGGACCCGTTGCCGGAGTTGTGCTTCGCGCACCGGGTGCTGCTGGAGCCGACCGAGATCGGCGGGGAGAGTGTGAATGCGTTGGCGGGACGGCTCTGCGAGTGGTTCCTGGGCGCGTTGCGCGGCGAGAAGGTCGACGCGACCTGGCCGAGCGTGTGGCAGGCGCCGATCGAGATCCCGGGGCTGGGCAAGCGGCTGGGATCGGTGGAGGCCGAGTTCAACGCCCTGTTGAGGAAACGCCTCTCCCGCGTCTCCAAACTGGCCAGCCCGGAGCTGCCGCGCGGCACGGGCCCGGCGCGCGGGCTGTTCGTCTTCGCCACCGATTTCGGCCGGATCCAGGCCGCGCGCAGCGCCTGGCTCGGCGGCCAGCGGCGCATGGCGGACGACGCGGCGGCGCCCTCGCGTTCGTATTTGAAAACCGAGGAGGCGTTTGTCGTGCTCGGGCGCGAGCCGGCCGAGGGCGAGACGGTGGCCGATCTCGGTGCCGCGCCCGGGGGCTGGAGCTACAGCGCGGCGAAACGCGGCGCGCAAGTCGTGGCGGTGGACAACGGCCCGCTGAAGGGTGGGGCGCTGGACAACCCGCGGATCGAGCACCGGCGTGAGGATGCCTTTCGGTTCAAGCCGGTGCCCGGGCAGCGGTACGACTGGCTGTTCTGCGACATGGTCGAGGACCCGCGGCGGGTGCTCGATCTGGTGGCGCAATGGACCCGGGGCCGCTGGTGCCGGCATTTCGTGGTGAACCTGAAGTTCGGGCATGCGGATGCGCTGGCGCTGCTCGAACAGGTGCGGCGCTCCAGCGAGAGCCCGTTGCGCGGCTGTGCGGTGGCGCGTGTCCGGCACCTGTTCCACGACCGTGAGGAGTTCACCCTGGTCGGCAGCTTGGCCGAGTGAGACGTTTTCGCGTCGTTGGCCGGATGGTGTTTGACAGGCGCTTGTCGGATTAGCGAAAAAGATGGGACGTACCGGAAAGGATAAGAAATACTGATGTTGGTTGCGGACTGCTCCCGAGGGATCTCGCCGGCCAAGGCGACGGCTTCGGAACAGCACCTGCTCCCGGCACTGGTAGTTCGATCCATCCGGCGCCCCGTACTCTTCCGACTATGAACACCGTCAAAACCGCCCTTCTTGTCTTCTCACTCGGCACTGCGATCTCCTTCGCGGTTGCGGGTCTCATCATGGTGATCGGCCGTGTCATCCGATTCGCGGAGCAACGGGCGAGCGATAAGAGCTAAGTAAACGACAACCAACGACCTGCAAACGTTTGCGACTGCGGAGGCTGTCGTGCCCAACCTGCTTGATCTTTTCCAAGGCGTCGGCTCGCTCGTCGACTCCGATCCCAAAATTCTCTGCGCCCGGCTCGGCTTGATCGCCTTGGGCGTGATGCTCGTGTTTCTCGGCAAGAAGGGCGTGCTCGAACCCTTGCTGATGATCCCGATGGGACTGGGCATGGCGGCGGTCAATGCCGGCGTGCTCTTCCTTGATCCCCAGACGGCGGCAGCGGTGTCCGAACAGGCGGTGGCCAAGGGCGCCCAGGTGCCAGGCACGTTGTTCATGGCCCCGTTGGTGCAGCAGACCGACAATCTGATGTACCTGATGCAGGTCGATTTCCTGCAGCCGATCTACACGTTTGCATTCTCCAACGGCCTGATCGCCTGCTTCGTGTTCATGGGCATCGGCGTGCTGCTCGATGTCGGCTACGTGATGGCCCGCCCGTTCGAGAGCATGTTCTTGGCGCTCGCGGCCGAGCTCGGCACCATCGCCACTTTCCCGATCGCGGTATGGTTCGGGCTGACGACGAACCAAGCCGCGTCGATCGCGATGGTCGGCAGTGCCGACGGTCCGATGGTGCTCTTCACCTCGCTCACGCTGGCCAAGGAGTACTTCGTGCCGATCACGGTCGTCGCGTATTTGTATCTCGGGCTTACCTACGGCGGCTACCCCTACCTGATCCGCGCCCTTGTCCCGAAGAAGTTGCGGATGATCCGGATGAAGTCGGCGCCGACGGCCCCCATCAGCAGCAACGCCAAGCTGATCTTTGCGGTGGTCGCCTGCACGGTGCTCTGTCTGCTCTTCCCGGTGGCGGCGCCGTTGTTCCTGTCGTTGTTTGTCGGTGTCGCGGTGCGCGAGGCCGGCCTGAAGGAGTTCGAGAACCTGCTCAGCGGGCCGGTCCTCTACGGTGCGACCTTCCTCCTCGGCCTGTTGCTTGGCGTGTTGTGCGAGGCCAACACGATCCTCGATCCGGTGGTGTTGAAGTTGCTCGTTCTGGGCATCCTCGCGCTGCTGCTTTCGGGGGTCGGCGGTCTGATCGGCGGCTACTGCCTCTATTTTCTCAGCGGTGGCCGCTACAACCCGGTTGTCGGTATCGCCGGCGTGAGTTGTGTGCCCTCGACGGCCAAGGTGGCCCAGAAGGTCGTCGCGAAGGACGATCCCGCCGTGATCATCCTTCCGAATGCGCTCGGGGCGAACATCTGCGGCGTCATCACCTCGGCCATCCTCTGCGGCATCTACGTGACGCTGCTCAAGCTGCACTGAGATCCGGCCAAATTCCCCCGTTTTTCTTCCGCCCGCCTCGATTCGAGGCGGGCTTTTTTGTCCTCACACGCGGCGGTCGGCCATCGCGGGGCCGTTCTTGATCCAGCAGGCCTCCGCCAACAGCGCCGCCAGGCCGAAGCAGGCCAGCAGCGACCCGCTGAGCATGCGCAACTGGACGACCTGCGCGTGCGCGTAGGCCGCGGCATCGAGTTCACGCACGACCTTGCCGCCGCGTGCGACCAGCACCGTGCGACCGTCGTCGAGGCGGTCGGGCCGCGCGGCCTCGTTGAGCGCGCGGCAGACGAGGAAGTTCGCGAAGACGAAGACTAGCAGGCCAACCGCCGCCGCCTTCATCCAGCGCGGGATGTCGCCGAAGATCTCGGATACGAGATTGCGGCGCGGCACGCGGCGCCATTGGGTGACGACGCCCAGCCAGGCTAGGAGCAGCACCGGCAGCAGCAACAGCACCGCGTAGTGCGTGCGGCCGGCGAACGTGAGCGCATACGCCGCCGCGCTGGCGACGGCGCCGAAGGTGGCGATCCAGAAGGTGAAGCGGAGCGAGCCGGACACGGGGGGAAGGTTGGGCCCGCTCGGCCCTGCCGGCGAGCGCCGACTGCGGTGCGACACCGGCGAGAGGCAGTCCGCGGTGCCGCCCCACCACCCGCGGTTCAGCCGATCGGGAAGCCCAGCGCGCCGAGCCGGGCGAGCAGCGCGCGGGTGCTGCCGCTCATCGCATTGAAGCGAAGCACCGGCGGGAGCCCGGGGACGCGGTGGTGGATGCGGACGCCGCGGAAGAACCACGGGTAGAGCGAGCTGCGGGTGAGCTTCGTCACCTCCGTGCGCGGAATACGGAAGTCGCCACGGTTCCCCTTCAGCCGGAGTTCATCGGGTGTGACCATGAGCAGGGCGCCCGGGACATGCCCGAAGGTGGTGCCGACTCCGTCGTCCATGTGGCCCTCCACGCGAAGCGTGCCGGCGGCATCTTGTGGTGCGGAGGGCGGGGTGGGTGGGGGCGTGGCAGTCATAGCGGTGGCGTCTTTTCAAACGGCAGGCGGCTCGCCCCGGCCTAGTCGTCCCGCCGGGCAAATCCGGCTTTGCGACCTGGAGGCGGTGCAGACCCGCTGTCGGATCGTTGATGGAACGGTGGCCCGACCGTTGCCTTTGCCTCCGGAGACGCCTGTCCCCGAACCCGGCGCAACTCAGCCGGCGGCCGGGCGGCGGCGCAAGCTTTCGCGCGCCCCCCGCGGTGACTTCCTCGCGCGGCGTTCGGAGTTGCCGCCCGCGGCGCTTCGAGCTCTCGTCCGACGTGCGCTCCTTTTCCCGCAGTTCCGCCAACCCGCCATCGCCCTTCCGCTCCGCCCAACCGGCGCCGCGGGGGCCGTCCCGTCTCGGTGATCCAGAAGCGCCGCGCGCGTCCGTTCCCGGCGGAGCCCGCCCGGCGGAGCGCAGCCGGGAGATCCCGATCTGCGGGCTGGCGGCCGTGCGCGCGCTGTTCCAGGAGCGCGCGGGGGCGATCAAGCGCCTCTTCTTCGACCTTCCGACCAGTCGGCGCGTCGGCGGCATGAGCGGCTACATGGCGCGCGAGCGGAAGGTCTACCGGCAGGTCGCGCCCGAGGAGCTTGCGAAGATCGCGGGCACGGTGCACCACGGCGGCATTGTCGCGATCGTGGAACAGGCGCCGTTGCGGGAGCCGGCGGCGGCGGATCTCGCCGCCTGGGCGCAGGCGGGCAAGCCGGTGGTGCTGCTCGATCGCATCGGCAACGCCCACAACCTCGGCGCCATCGTGCGCACCCTGGCGTTCTTTGGTATCGAGAACCTGGTCGTAGCGGCCGGCGAGACGGCGGCGCGGCCGGGCGAGTCCACGTATCGCGTGGCCGAGGGCGGCATGGAGCACGTGCGGATCTGGCTCGCGGCCGATTTCGCGGCGCTCTGCGGCGGCTTGCGTGCGGCGGGGTTCGCGGTGGTCGGCACCGATGTGCGCGGACCGCTCCTCGCCTCGCTCAGCCGGCGCGAATTCCTCCCTCCTTCCGGGCGCAAGCGCGCCGACACGGCGGCGCAGACGCCGATCGCGCTCATCCTCGGCAACGAGGAGGCCGGCCTCGCGCCGGAGGTGGCCAAGGCCTGCGATCGTCTGGTGCGTATCCCCGGTTCGGGAAAGATGGAGTCGCTGAACGTCTCCGCCGCCGCTGCGGTTTTGGTGGCCGCGCTTACGGTCGGGTCCTGAGGGGGCGCCTCGCGCGCCGGTGGCGAGCGAGCGATTGCCGCGCCTTCACCGATCCAGGGCCGCCACCGCCACACCGGAGGGTTCGGCGTATCGGGCCAGCCCGGCCGGGTCGCGCGCCGACCAGCCGGCGATGATCGCCGCGGCCGTGGTGCTGCGTAGCGCGGGATCGTTGATCGTCGCGAGCGACTCCAGCGCGGTGGTGGCGTCCTCGTAGGCGAGACTGGCGTAGGCCACGGTGGCCCATTCGTGGGTCCATCCCTCGGGCGTGGCGCGGGCCAGCCGCACGGCCGCGGGGCCGTCTCCCTGCGCCGCGAGCGCCTGCACGAGCGCACCGGCGAGCAGGGCGCCCGCCTCGTGGTCTTGGGCGAGAAACGTCATGGCGAAGGTCGCGGCGGCCGGATCGGCGGCGAGGCCCTCGCCGATGGACTGGAGCAATACGGCCTGGTCCTGTTCCGGATGCTGCGTGAGCCAGACGAGCGCGTCACCTGCGTCGGCGGTGCTCCAGAGTGCGAGTGCGTCGCAGAGCGCCGCGGTGCGCTGGTTCTGGTTTTTCAGCCGCAGGGCGGCCTCCGCTTCCGCGTGGGGCGAGGGGGATGTGTCGGGCGGAGCCGACTGGTGCCGTGCCTCCGTGGCGCCGACATGGGTGGCGTGGGCTGAGGAGCCCAAGGTGGCCGGCGGCGGGCCGATCAGCCGGCGTGCTTCCTCGGTTCCGTTCTGGGCGCCGGAGGAGCGAAGCGCCAGGAAGGCGAAGGCGAGCGCGGCGCAGACGGCGCTGGTCGCGGCGACGAGACGGGTTTGCACGGTGCCCAGTCCGCCAGCATCTGCGGCCGGCGCCAAGCTTGTAGTGGAGGAGCGGACAGGTGCCGGGTCCCCGGTTGCGGCTGGGACGCTACCGGGCGGTGGTGGCGGGCCTGCGGGGTGGAGCGGGTGGCGCGACTTGCGCGCGGGGATGCTCCGACACGATCCGAGCTCCGCCGGTGACGAGGGTGCGCAAGTTGTGGGTGGCCTGCTTGAAGGCGAGGGAGCGGCGCTCGAGTTCCTGGGCGGCGGCGGCGGTCTCCTCGGCCGCGGCAGCGTTGTTCTGGGTGACCTTGTCGATCTGATGGACAGCTGTGGTAATCTGGCCGATACCAGTGTTCTGCTCACGGGAGGCCGTGGCGATGGAGTCGACGATGGTCTCGAGATCGCGGGCTTTGGCGAGAATGCCCTCGAGGGTTTTGCCGACCTCCCCACTGATGGTTGCACCGGCGGCGGTGCGCGCGCCGGAGTGGGTGATCTTCTCGGTGGTCTCGCGGGCGGCGGCCGCACTGCGCTGGGCGAGGTTGCGGACCTCCTCGGCGACGACGGCGAATCCCGCGCCGGCTTCACCGGCGCGCGCGGCCTCGACGGCGGCGTTGAGGGCGAGGATGTTGGTTTGGAAGGCGATCTCGTCGATCGACTTCACGATCTTGGCGATGTTGTCGGAGGAGGCTTTGATCTCGTTCATCGCCTCCTGCATGCCGGCCATGCGCGAGGTGCCCTGTTCGGCGGCGTGGCGGGTCTGGGCGGAGAGGTCCTTGGCGTGCAGGGCGTGCTCGGAGTTGCGCTTGGTCATGCTCGAGATCTCCTCGAGCGTGGCGCTGGTCTCCTCGAGCGCGGCGGCCTGGCGGCTGGCGCCGTCGGCGAGTTCCTGCCCGGAGGCGGAGACTTCGGCGGCGGCGGCGGTGGTCTGCCCGGAGACGGCGTCGAGTTCGTCGATGCCGCGGACGAGCGGGCGGATGATGTTGTGCTTGTTGAAATACCAGAAGCCGCCGAGGGCGCAGGCGGTGACGAGCAGGCCGACCCAGGCCATGTTGCCGGCGGTGGCGAGCACGCGCTGGTCGCCGGTGAGGGGCGCCCTGAGGATGAAGGCGCCGGCGAGGTCGCCGAGTTGCTGGTTCTCCATGGGCAGGCCGAGGATGTCCTTGCCGTCTTGCGACGGGCTGGTGGCGGGGCTGCCGTGGCAGGACAGACAGGTCTGGCGCTGGACGACGGGGCGGGCGAGGATGAGCTCGCCGGTTGCCTGGTCGCGGGAGAACCACTCCTTGGCGCCGCCGGCGAAGGCCGCGTACATCGGCTCGTACTCGGCGCCGAGGCGGTTCTTGGCGTTGCGCGGCGCGTAGTTCTTCGGGCCGCCGATGGTGAACTTGAAGCCGGCGCGTTCGGCGGCGGCGGCGGCGGAGTTCCACGAGGCGACGATGGGGATCGTACGGTAGAGGTCGGTCTCGGCGTAGTCGCGGCTGAGTGGGCGGGTGCCGAGCTGCTGTTTGGCGCGCGCGATCAGGCCGGGCTGATCGAACGAGCGGGCCGCGTACATCTTGTCCATGTTGGCGGCCATGTCCTCGGACTGCGCGATGATGGTGCGCATCTGCTCGCGGAGTTCGGATACGCGATTGCGTTTCGCGAGGACATAGACGGTGGCGACGCCGGCGATGGTGGCGGCCATGGTGGTGGCCGCGACGCCGAGCATGATCTTGGAGCCGATGTTCATGAGTGGGGGGCCGGTCGCGAGGCGACGTGCGGCTGTCTCCCATCGGCAGTCCCGGGCCGGAGTTGAGCAGTTCCCCTGAGCCGGGCGCCGGAAAACCCGCAGAAGGGGTGGCCCGGTGGCGGAGGCTAGAGTGCTCGATTGTGGGGGTTCGGCCGATGGTGCCGCTTCTTCACTCCATGGGACGGGAATGAAGAAACGCCTTAATGCGAACCGGGGTGTTTCCTTCAGGCGTGCCTTGGGGCGAGCGGGCGTCCGAGCCGGCGTGCCGCCCCGAAAACGCCGGGGCGGCTCTGCCGCCAAATAAGTTCACGGTCGTGAGCCTATTTGGCCGAGGAGCCGGGGCGACTCCTCCCGTACGAAGTAGATCGACGGTGTCCGGTCCGCCAAATACTTCCACGGCCGTGGACTTATTTGGCGATTAGGGGGCAGGGGGCGCACTGCGCTAAGGGGGAGGACGGGCGAGGGCCGGGGCGGGGGATGGATGGAACGACGGGCGATCAGGAGCAGGAGAACTCCAATAGCTCGGGCGGGAAGCCGCCGGCGGGCTCGGCGAGCTTGGTCACGCGCAGCCGCATGGCGTCGGGTTCGACCGGGTCGAGCTCCTCCCAGCGGAAACTGCCGGGGAAGTTCTGGTCGAGCATGCGGCGCAGCGGCACGGGATCGTGGCCGTTGACGAAGATGAAACTGCGGCCGACGGGCAGGTTGCAGCAGCGCGAGAGGAAGGCGGGGCGCTTGGTCTCGCAGGGCAGTTCGCGGCCGTCGAAGAGTTCTTCGGAGGCGCAGGCGGAGGCATTGAGGTTGGTCATGATGAAAAGTTGCGGTGGGTTCAGCGGCGGTTGAGGGCTTCGCGGCCGGCGGGCGTGATGCGGTCGGGTGTCCACGGCGGCGAATAGACGAAGCGCACGTCGACCGAAGTGACGCCGTGGAGATTGCCGACGATGGCGCGCGCGCCGTCGGCGAGCACCTCGTGCATCGGGCAACCCGGCGTGGTCGGCAGGATGACGACCACCGCGGCGCCGTCGGGCGCGACCTCGACATCGGCGATCATGCCGAGGTCGACGACGTTCACGCCGACCTCGGGATCGATGAGGTGGTGCAGGGCGCGCAGGACGAGGTCGGGAGTGGGGGCGGGTTGGGCGGTGTCGTTCATGGGCGGGCGGAGTTGGGAAACGGCGACGCGACCAAGGGCTGCAGACGGGGACGGACCAGGTGCGGGACGAGGCCGGCCACGTTGAGGGCGAAGAGCGCGGCCGCGACGAGCTGGCCCGCGAAGGCCGCGCGGAGGAGCACGGGCGAGTCGCTCCAGACGCCGAGCGTGAGCACGAGGCTCGCGGTGACAGTCGCGTAGAACTGGAGACGCAGGAGCCCCGTGTGAAACAGGTCGGTGACGAGCGGCACTCGGGCGCGGCCGATGTGCGCGGAGTAGCGCCATTGCCAAGCGAGGAACGGCACGATCTTGCCGGCCATGCCGAGGATGCAGGGGGTGAGCACGCCGAAGACCAGCAGCGCGAACAGCGCGGCTCCCGGGCGGGCGGGCAGCCAGCCGGCCTCGCCGCGCAGCAGACCGGCCAGACCGGCCACGGTGGCCGGCGCGAGCATCGCGACTCCGACGAAGTAGGTCAGCAGCGGGTGGTCCGGCGTGCGGAAACGTCGGAGAATCATGGAGACGATTTCGTCGAGGAAGGCGGCGGCGGCCACGGCGAGCGCGGCGGCGCCGAGCAGCCGCAGCGGGCGGTGGTCGCCGAGCAGGCCGGGGGTCAGCAGGAATAGCCCGCCGTTGAGCGCGGCGAGCGCGAGCCATTGGCGGACACGGCCGCCGGCCCGGCCGACGAGGAACATCGGGACGAGCTTGAACGACACCGAGACGAGCGTGCCGAGGAAGAAGCCGACCAGCCCACAGGCGAGGTGCAGTTCGCGCAGGCGATCGGGATCGAAGCCGGTGAGCCGGCCGGCGCGCACCAGCGCCAGCAGCGCGCCCAGACCGACCGCGACGGCGAGCCAGAAGAGGGCGAGCAACAGGCCGACATTCTCGGGCGTCCAGCGCGAGCGGCGGTCGGCGGTGAGCGCCAGATCGGCGATGCAGACGACGGCGCCGAGGGCGACCGCGCCGCCGGCGAGCGCGGCGGTGGCGAAGTCGGCGCGGGCCAACGCGTGGATCAACACCGGGGCGGCGGCGCCGTGGAGGACGAGGTGCAGCCAGGCCCAGCCGCGACTCCACAAGGGGGCCTCGGCGAGGACGGGGATGAGCTGATACGCGGCGCCGAACACGAAGGGCGCCATCCAGCCGAGGATCGCAAGATGGACGAAGGCGAGCGGGGCGGGGGCGAGCGCGGGCTGGGCGAACAGATCGGGTTGCGCGACGGCCCAGCCCACCAGGCCGAGCAACGCGGCGAGCCCGATCCCGAAGAACGGGAACGAGAGCAGCGCCTGCGCGCGGAAACTGGGGCCGGACGCGATCATCGGGCGGGCGCGGGAGCGGCCGCCGCGGTGGCGCGCACGATCACGTTCTCCCAGGTGCCGTCGGGTTGCTCGGTGCAGGTGGCGAGAAACCCCTGCTCGGCGAGCAGCGCGAGCAGGTGCATCGGGCGGAAGCGGGTGCGGGAGACGATGCGTGCTCGTTGTGGCATGACGGCGGCGGCCACGAGCGTGCGCTGCATGGGGCCTGGGGGCTCGAGCTGGCGGAGGTCGAGGTGGACGGTCCGCGGCGAGAACAGGATGGCGAAGGTGGCGTCGGGCTGGCGCAGGGCGCAGTGGTCGAGGCCGAGGCCGGCGAGTTTCGCGTAGAGAGGTTGGGGCTCGAAGGGCGTGAGCAGCTTGAGCGCTCCGCCTGGGGGAAGCGCCGCGACGGCGGCCAGGATGGCGTCGAGCGGCGGCTGGCCGGTGGCGAGCAGCGGGCGGACATCGAGTTCGTGCACGGTGAACGACATGCTCGGCCACAGTAGCAGCGAGGCCGCACGGCGGCCTTGATGGGGATCATGCTCGGGCGAAATTCGGTCGACGTGCTCGTGCGCGACGCCGTGGCCCGGGCGATGGCAGAGTGCTCGGTTGTGGGGTTACGGCCGGTGGGCGGGAAACTGCAGTGCGCCCGCGGCAATTGCGGGGATTTCCTGGGGTGCCCCGAGGTCTTTCGCCCGTATCCTTGTTCGCGAGGCGGACTGCCGGTGCCCCGCCTCGATCCGTCCACCCGAGGCTCGGCAGACGGCGGAAGCTGACGAAGGAAACAAAGGCTTTGCGGACCAGGGGGGCGTGGCGGGCTGGCGCACGCCTGGGGGCGCTTAGGCCGAGCGGTGCGCGCGAAACTCGTGCCCGACGCCGACCGGCTGCGCACGTCAGTCGTAGCGGCGGCGGAGGTTGCTGGGGAGGATGCCGAGCTCGTCGCGGTATTTGGCGACGGTGCGGCGGGCGATGGGGATGCCGCGGCCGGTGAGCATGCCGACCAGTTCCTGGTCGCTGCGGGGCTTGGACACATCCTCGTCCTCGATGAGCGCCTTGATCATGTCCTTCACGCTGGTGTTCGAGATCGAGGCGCCATCCTGGGATTCGTAGCCGGAGGTGAAGAAGAACTTGAGCGGGAGGACGCCGTGCGGGGTGCGGATGAACTTGTTGGCGATGGCGCGGCTGACGGTCGTCTCGTGCACCCCCACCGTCGTGGCGATCTGCGCCATGGTGAGCGGGCGCAGCTTGTGCAAGCCCTCCTCGAAGAACGGAAGCTGGGCGTTGAGGATCTCGCGGGTGATGCGCTCGATGGTGCGCTGGCGCTGCTCGATGGAGTTGATGAGGAACTTGCCCGCGCGCATCTTCTCGCGCAGGTAGGCGCGGTCCTGCTCGGAGAGTCTGCCCTTGGCGATGATGTCCTTGTAGGCGCGGCTGAGGCGCACGCGCGGGATGTAGTCGTCGTTGAGGGTGATGACCCATTCGTCGCCGACCTTCTCCACCGTGACATCGGGCACGACGACACGGTTGTGGTCCTCGGCGAAACGGCGCCCGGGGGCGGGGTCGAGCAGGCCGATCTCGCCGATCGCGCTCTGGATCTCCTCGATCGGGAAACCCATCTTGCGGGCGATGTCGGGCATGCGCCGGCGGGTGAGGAGCGCGAAGTGGTCGCGCACGATGCGTGCGGCGATGGAACCGCCGCGCCCCTTGGATTGGAGCTGGATGAGCAGGCATTCGGGCAGATCCACTGCACCGATACCGACGGGGTCGAAGCTGTTGAGCAGCTTCTTGGCCTCCTGGACCGTCTCGAGCGGCAGTTTTGCCAGCAGGGCGAGATCGGAGACGGAGGAGGAGAGGAAACCGCGGTCGTCGAGGCTGCCGATGAGGAAACGCACGGCCTCATGCACGGCCGGCGGACAGTCGGCCAGTTCGGCCTGCTCCATGAGGTGCTCCTGCAACGACGGCTCGCCGACGAGGGAGTCGAAGAAGTGCTGACGGCGCTCGGCGTCCTCGGAGGTGAAGCGTTCGCCGTCGCCGTGCTGGACGAAGGAGTCGTCGTTGAAATCCTCGCCCATCTTGGCGAGCACCTCGAACTCGCGGTCGAACTGCAGCTCCTCGCGCTGGTCGGAGGAGTCGCTGGTGTCGGCGTCGGCCTGGTTCTTCTCGAGGGAGACGTTCTCCATCGGCAGCTCCTCGAGCACGGGATTGTTCTGCAGTTCCTCGGCGATGGTCGCGCGCAGGTCGAGCGCGGCCACCTGCAGGATCTTCAGCGACTGGCGCAGTTGCGGCGCCAGGACGAGCGATTGGGTCTGGCGTTGGCTGAGGTGCTGGGAGAAACCGTGTTGCATGCGGTGGGTGCGAGCGGCGCCGCGAGGCGGCGGGCGATCAAAAGGTGACCGAAGCTGCACGCCCCGTGCCAGTGGTGCAAGAACCTCCGGCGGTCTTGTGCCGAAACCTGTCCGCGCCGCAGCCTGGCAGAGGGCGGGCCGGGTGCGGGTTTGACTCGGGCGGGCGGCGCTCTTCGCTGCGCGCATGCCCGAAGGCCCGGCCCTGCTCTGGTTCCGCCGCGATCTGCGCCTGGACGACAACGAGGCGCTGCGCGCGGCCGTCGCGCGCGGCCGCGAGATCGTCCCGGTCTTCATCCTCGACGAGGCTGCCGAGGGGCGTTGGGCGCCCGGGGCGGCCTCGCGCTGGTGGCTCCACGGCTCGCTTGCGGCGCTGGCGCGGAATCTGGCGGCGCGCGGGGCGCGGCTGATCCTGCGGCGCGGCGACAGCCGGGAGCACCTGCTTGCGCTGGCCGCCGAGACCGGCGCCCGCGCCGTGTGCTGGAACGCGATCCCCGACCCGGCGGCGCGGCGGCGCGACGCGGCGCTGCACGCCACGCTGGCGGCGCAGGGCCGCGAGGTCGTGGTCGGCGGCGGGGCATTGCTCCGCGATCCGGAGACGGTGCGCAACCAGAGCGGCGGGCCGTACCGGGTGTTCACGCCGTTCTGGCGGCATTGCCGTCATGGCGAGCTGGAGCTGCCGGTGGCTCCGGCGCCCCGCACCTTGGTCGGGCCGAAGCAGTGGCCGCGCAGCGACACGCTGGAGCCGTGGGCGCTGCGGCCGAGCCTCGCCTGGGCGGCGGAGTTTCCCGCCAGCGGCGAGCCCGGCGAGGCCGGTGCCCGGCGGCGGTTGGCGGACTTCATCGGCCGGGCGATGGACGCCTACGGGACGGACCGGGACCGGCCGGCGCTCGACGGCACCTCGCGCCTCTCGGCGGCGCTGCACCTCGGCGAACTCACGGCGCGGCAGGTGTGGGCGGCGGTCGAGGCGGCGTCGCGCGAGTCGGGGGTGATCCCGCGCAGCCGCGGGGCGCAGGTGTTCCTCGACGAGGTCGGGTGGCGGGAGTTCGCGCACCACCTGCTCCTCCATTTCCCGGACACACCGGAGCGGCCACTGCGCGCGGAATACGCGTCGTTCCCCTGGCGGCGCGACTTGGCGGCGCAGGATGCCTGGCGGCGGGGGCTCACCGGGTATCCGATCGTCGACGCCGGGATGCGGCAGCTCTGGCGCACGGGCTGGATGCACAACCGGGTGCGCATGATCACCGCCTCGTTCTTCGTGAAGCAGCTGCTGCAGCCGTGGGCGGACGGGGCGGCGTGGTTCTGGGACACGCTGGTCGACGCCGACCTGGCGAACAACACGCTCGGGTGGCAATGGAGTGCGGGCTGCGGGGCGGATGCGGCGCCGTACTTCCGGATCTTCAACCCGGCGTTGCAGGGCGAGAAGTTCGATCCGGAAGGCGAGTACGTGCGGCGCTGGGTGCCGGAACTGGCACGGTTGCCGGCCCGGCTTATCCACCGGCCGTGGGAGGCGGAGCCGGCGGAGTTGGCGGCGGCTGGGGTGCGGCTCGGCGGCGACTATCCCCGACCGATCGTCGCCCCGCGCGAGGGCCGCGAGCGGGCGTTGCGCGCGCTGGAGACCTGGCAACGGAGCCGCCGGGCGGCCGGTGCCGGAAAGGAGCCGGCGTGAGCCGCATCGCGCTGGCGGGCGGTTCGGGTTTCGTCGGCACGGCGCTGCGGCGGCACTGGGCGAGCCGCGGTATCGAGGTGGTGCAGCTGGTGCGCCGGCCGGCGGCGACAGACTTGGAGATCGAATGGGACCCGGAGACGGGGCGCCTCGACGCCGCGCGGCTGGCGGACTGCGAAGTGCTGGTGAACCTAGCGGGCGCGAGCATCGCGGCCGGCCGGTGGACGGCTCGGCGCAAGCGGCTCATCCGCGAAAGCCGGGTGCGGCCCACGCAGGTGCTCGCCGCGGCGCTGCGGGACGGGGCGTGGCGGCCGCGGGTCTGGATCAACGCGTCGGCGATCGGTTACTACGGCGACGGGGGTGAGCGGGAGCTGGACGAGTCTTCGCCGCAGGGGGCGGGGTTCTTGGCCTCGGTCTGCGCCGACTGGGAGGTGGCGACCCGGCCGGCCGAGGCGGCAGGGGTGCGGGTGGTGCGGCTGCGGCTGGGGGTGGTGCTCGATCCCGCCGGCGGGGCGCTGGCGAAACTGCTGCCGGTGTATCGCGTGGGCCTGGGCGGGCCGCTGGGCGACGGGCGGGCGTGGATGAGCGTCATCGCCCTCGACGAGCTGTGCCGGGTCGTCGACACCGTGGAGGGCGACACACGCCTGACGGGGGCGGTGAACGCCGTATCGCCCGAGCCGGTCCGCAACGCCGCCTTCGCCGCCGCGCTGGGCCGGAGCCTGCGGCGGCCGGCGTGGGTGCGCACGCCGGCCTGGCTGGTTCGCGGGCTGCTGGGCGAGATGGGGCGCGAGACGCTGCTGGCGAGCCAGCGGGCGGTCCCGCGGGCGTTGCTGGCCTGCGGCCACCGTTTCCGCCCGGGCGGGCTGACCGGGGGGATACGCTCCGCGGACCACGAATAGGGTATTTCACCGGGGTGGACTAGGGTGGGACTCCCGGCCGGCGTAGAGGGATTGGCGGATACACCGGAGGGCCCCGTGCAACTATAGTGGCACTACGCAGAACGGCCGCGGTGCGGGACACGGGTTCCGGTCCGGCGGCGCCGGCTCTTTCCTGGATTTTGGGCTTTCCCCGGGTTTCTCATGGCTGGGTTTACCCGCGGGGGCCCAAAATCCAGGCTTTTCTTCAGTCGGTGGATACGTCAGGATCCCGCGGGTCTTATGGAAAAGACCCTCATCATCCTCAAACCCGACTGCATGACACAGAAGCATGCCGGTCAGGTCATCGGGCGTTTCGAGGCGGCAGGTTTCACCATTGTCGGCTGCAAAATGATGCGGCTCGGCAAGGAACTCCTCCGCCAGCATTATGCCCATGTCGCCGACATGCCGTTCTATCCGCGGCTCGAGGCGTTCATGGCATCCGCCCCGGTGCTCGTTCTCGCGGTCGCGGGCGACCAGGTCATCGCGAAGGTGCGCGAGCTGCTCGGCCCGACCGACTCGAAGAAGGCCGCCAAGGGCACGATTCGCGGCGACTTCGGCACGGACAACACGATCAACATCGCGCATGCCTCCGACAGTGTGGAGAGCGCCCAGGCGGAGATTGCCCGCTTCTTCCGACCGGAGGAGATTCTCGGCTGAGGCGCGAGCGCGCCCGAACGTTCTCCGAACCAGAGGCCGCCGGCATCCGCGCCGGCGGCCTTTTTGCTTTGCATGGGCGCAGCGCCTGCTTGCCACCGGCCGGGGCGGCGCGACGATGCGCGGATGGAGTGTCGTGCCGGCTGCGGGGCATGCTGCATCGCCCCCTCGATCTCGTCGTCGTTGCCCGGCCTGCCGGAGGGCAAACCGGCGGATGTCCCGTGCCCGCACCTCGATGCCGGGCTGCGGTGCGCGCTTTTCGGGGACCCGCGGCGGCCGGCGGTGTGCGGCTCGCTCGCGCCGTGCGCGGAGATGTGCGGCGAGAACCGCGACCAGGCGCTGGCGTATCTGCGGCGATTGGAGCAGGCCACGCGGCCGGAGTGAGGTGGTGCCGGCCAAGGGCGCAGCGGAGAGCGAGCGCACAAAATTCTGTTCCGACCGGAACAAGATTCTGTGCGCTCGGGCAATACTGTGGTGTTCGCGGACCGAGGTGGACAGGGGTTGTCCGCGTTTTTTCTTGGCCGGCGGCGCCGGGTGCGGGCACCTTACGCCTCTTCATGAGCAAGTTCTACATCACGACCGCCATCGACTACGTGAACGGTTCGCCGCACCTGGGCCACGCCTACGAGAAGGTGCTGACGGACGTCGTCGCCCGTTTTCGGCGGCTGATGGGCGACGATGTGTACTTCCTCACCGGCACCGACGAGCACGGCCAGAAGGTCCAGCAGAGCGCGCGCGCCAAGGGCATCGAGCCGCAAAAATTCTGCGACGACGTGTCGGCCGAGTTCCAGGCACTCTGCGCGAAACTGGAGATCTCCAACGACGACTTCATCCGTACCACGCAACCGCGCCACAAGGACGTTGTCCGCCGCCTGCTCCAGCAGCTCTTCGACAAGGGCGAGATCTACAAGGCCGAATACAAGGGGTTCTACAGTGCGCGCCAGGAGCAGTTTCTCCAGGAGAAGGATCGCGGCCCCGACGGCAAGTGGCCGGAGATCTTCGGCGAGGTCGTCGAGATCACCGAGTCGAACTACTTCTTCAAGCTCGCCGCCTACCAGCAGTGGCTGATCGACCACATCAAGGGCCACGAGGACTTCATCTTCCCGCGCTTCCGCGCCAAGCAGGTGCTCGAGTTCCTCTCCGAGCCGCTCAACGACCTCTGCATCTCCCGCCCGAAGGAGCGCCTCGAGTGGGGCATCCCGCTGCCGTTCGACGAGGGCTATGTCACCTACGTGTGGTTCGACGCGCTGGTGAACTACTACTCCGCCGTGGCCGACAAGGGCCGCTGGCCCGCCGATATCCACGTAATCGGTAAGGACATTCTGGTGCCACCGCACTCCGTCTACTGGCCGATCATGCTCAAGGCCTGCGGGCTCGAGATCCCGAAGTCGCTGCTCGTGCACGGCTGGTGGTCGATCAACGGTTCGAAGATGTCGAAGAGCACGGGCAATTTCATCGACGCCGCGGCCTTCGCCGACCAGCACGGCGCCGACGCGCTGCGCTATTTCCTCATTCGCGAGATGAGCGTGGGCCAGGACAGCGACTTCTCGATGGCCCAGTTCAACTCGCGCTACAACGCGGAGCTTGCCAACAACCTCGGCAATCTCGTCAACCGCACGCTCAACATGACCAACCGCTTCGCCGGCGGCGTCGTGCCCGCCGCGGCCGGCGAAGACGATGCCGAGCGCGAGCTGAAGGCGCTGTGGGAGAAAACCCGCGAGGAAGTGCTGCGCCTCAACTCCGAGTTCGCCTTCCACATGGCGCTCGAGCGCACCTTCACGTTTATCACCGCGACCAACGCCTACATCGAGAAGCGCGCGCCGTGGAAGCTCGGCAAGTCCACCGCCGAGGCCGACAAAGCGCTGCTCGTCACGTCGCTCGCGACGATGGCCGAGGCGCTGCGCCTCTCCGCCGCGCTGCTCCAACCCGTGATGCCCGGCACTGCCGCGAAGATCGACGCGCTCCTCGGCCACAAGGCTGAAGGCACGTGGCAGACGCAGCTCCTCTGGGGCACCGGCCTCACCGGCAAGAAGCTCGGCGAAGCCGCGATCCTCTTCCCGAAGCCGCAGACGGCTGGCTGAGCTGCGCGCAGGTGCTGCGGCGGTGGATGGGAAGAATGGGAGGAAGGGGAAGAATGGGGCGGGGCTGGACGGCCGGCGCTCAGCCCTGCTGACGCTTCCTCGCTTCGAGCCGGGCGCGGGTCATGCGCTCGCGCAGGCCGCCTTGGGCGAGAAAGTCCTGGTCGAGGCGGCGGAGCTGTTGGTCGATCAGGTAGTTTGTCTGGTGGAGAAGGCAGATAGCAATGTTCGCGACGATCGCGGCCGGCCGAGTCTCCACAAATTGGCGGAGGTCTTCGAAGGCGAGCCCCGGCTTCCGGCCGAGTTCGCGCACATAGAGCGCCTCCTTCGAGTTCTTTTCCCAGCGCGGGAGATCGCGGGCGCGGAGAAAATCGAGGTAGTCGTCGAGGAGTTCCTCGAGGCTGGCGCGGGCGACGTTGGTGAGCTTGATCTCGGTCTCCTTCGAGGTGCGGCCGGCTTTGCTGCCCTCGAGAATGTTCTTCTTCCCGGAGCGCGCCGCCTGGATCATCTGGTCGACCGTGCGGTCGCCCTTGGCGAGGAAGAGGTGGGCGAAGCGAAACGTGATGTCGTAGATGAGTTCGGCTTTCTGAAAAGAAAGGAGCGTGCGGTAATCGCCGCGTGGCGGGATGGCCGATGGTCCGGAGTGGGTTGCAGGCGGCCCGCCTCCTTTGCGGCATGTCCCATTCATCCCATCGTTCCCATTCTTCCCGTACTTCCCATCATTGCTCATGGAGCTCCCCTTCCGTTGATCCGCTGCAGGCTGGCTGGTTCGGGTCCTATGGCGAGACCATAGCATCGAGCTCCGCGGGCGCTTCCCTCCGGCTGTATCGCAGAAGCGAACGAATCGCTCAGCCGTTCTGCTCCCCTTGTTTCATCGGTCGCGGCAGTTGCGCGAGCTGTTGCGCGGCTTGCTCGAAGTCGGCGTCGACGCGGTGGGGATCGGCGGCGTGCAGCGCCTTGAACCGGTCGAACTCCAGCTCGGCTTTGGCTTTGGCGGCTTCGGCGGTGATCTTGCCGGCGTGGTCGAGCAGCTCGCGATCCGAGAGCCTCAGGAAATCGTCGAGCTTCGCGATCCAGGCGCGCATCGTCATCGGCTTGCGGTTGAGTGCCTGCACCTCGGCGAATTCGAGGTAGGCGCTGACGATGCGGTTGAGCGCGTGGAGCTCGTCCTCGCGGAGGTAGTTCTTGGCGACGGCGACATCCTCGCGGTGGACGACACCGCCCGGGCGCGTGGTCTGCAGACCCATGTGCGGTTGGGCGGCGTCGGCGCGTTCGGCGATCAGCTCGGCGGCGGTGTGGCCGTGGACGGCCCAGTGCATCTTGTTCTGCACAGAGGCGAAGAACTGCTGCGACAGCTCGGTGCGCGGAGTGTAGTCGACGCTGGTGGCGTAGATATCGAGCACCTTCTGGTAAAAGCGGCGCTCGGAGGAGCGGATGTCGCGGATGCGCTCCAGCAGTTCGTCGAAGTAATCCTTTTGGCCCGGGCCGGGCGGATTCTTGAGACGCTCGTCGTCCATCGTGAAGCCCTTCACGAGGTACTCGGTCAACCGGGCCGTGGCCCACTGGCGGAACTGCGTGCCGCGATGGCTGCGAACGCGGTAGCCGACGGCGAGAATGGCGGGGAGCGAGTAGTGTCGGAGCTGGCGGGAGACTTGGCGGCTGCCTTCGGTGCGAACTTGTAAGCAATCCTTACAGGTTGCCGATTCCGACAACTCGCCCTCGGCGAAGATGGCTCTGAGGTGAAGCGCGATGTTTTGGGGTGTCGTCTGGAACAGCTCCGCCAGTTGCGCCTGCGTCAGCCAGATCGTCTCGTTCTCGAAGCGGCACTGGATGCGGGTGCGACCGTCCTCGGTCTGATAGAGGATGAGCGAGGATTGGGGCGGACGCAGAGTATCGTCGGGCATGGCGGGCGGGTGAACTCTCTGCCGTCAGCGTGAGGGCATCATGCGGCGGTGGCGAGGCCGGAGCAGGGCAATCCCCTCGCGCGTGGTTGCTTCGGGCGGACTGGTGGCGCCCTCTGGGCCAGCTCACTTCCGCGCGGCGTGGAGGGCGACGATGCCGCAGGTCATCGCGCGGGAGCGCACCTCGGCGAAGCCGGCGCGAAGGATCTCGGCCGACATCTCCGGGCGGGCGGGAAACTGCGCGATCGAGCCGCCGAGGTATTCGTAGGCGCCCTGATCGCCGGTGAGCTTTGCGGCGAACCACGGGAGGATCCGGCGCAGATAGAAATAGTAGAGTGGGGCGAACCAGCGGTAGGGCTGCGAGAACTCGAGCACGAAGAGCGTGCCGCCGGGCCGGAGCACACGCCGCATTTCGCCGAGGGCTTTGTGGCGGTCGGCCACGTTGCGCAGTCCGAACGAAATGGTGACGACGTCGAACGCGGCGTCGGGCAGGGGGAGCGCCATGGCGTCACCCTGGCGGAACTCGATCCTGGCGTAGCGGGGCGAACGGGCCTTCTTCACGACCGCCTCGTCGAGCATCGGCTGGCAGAAATCCATGCCGGTGATGCGCACCGATTCGGGCAGGCCGCGCGCGAGGGCAAAGGCGACATCGCCGCTGCCGGTGGCCAGATCGAGCACGTCCTGCGGTCGGCAACGGGCTACGGCGCGGCGCAGGTGCCAGCGCCACCACACGTCGGAGCCGCCGCTGAGGAGGCGGTTGGCGAGGTCGTAGCGGCGGGCGATGCGGCCGAACATCGACTGGACTGCGGCGGGATCGGGCACGGGCGGATTGAGGAATGCGGATTGCGGATTGGACGGCGAGCGCAGGCAATGACGATGGGCCGACGCGAAAGGGCGAGCGCGGAATCGCGGTGGCATGGGCGGCTGGAGTCTTGCCTCCGGTCGAGGCGCCGGCCAATCATGTCAGCCGGGGGGGGGGGGGGGGGGGGGGGGGGGGGGGGGGGGGGGGGGGGGGGGGGGGGGGGGGGGGGGGGGGGGGGGGGGGGGGGGGGGGGGGGGGGGGGGGGGGGGGGGGGGGGGGG
>JAEWNN010000100.1 GCA_023457035.1 Verrucomicrobiota bacterium | reverse complement strand
GGATAAGTCGACGGCCGTCGACTTATCCGGTCGGAACGCGCAAGGATGGCCGGACCTTGACGGCGCCCCCGCCCAGAGCTACCCGCGAACGATGAATACGACGATCTGGCTGGCCGGTGCAACCGGGCTGGTGGGCGGGGCGTGCCTCGCGGCGTTGTTGGCCGATCCCGAGGTGGGCGCTGTCGTGGCCGTCGGTCGCCACGCCCCGGCGACATCCCACCCCAAGCAACGTTTCCTCGCAACCAGCCGGTTCGACGACCTCGCCGAGCCGCTGGCGCGCGAACGCCCCGCCGCCGTGCTGTGCGCGCTGGGCACCACCATCAAGCGCGCGGGAAGCCAGACGGCGTTTCGCGAGGTCGACGGCGAGTATCCCTTGCGCCTCGCCCGGGCGGCCCAAGCAGCCGGGGTTGGCGTCTTCGCGGTAGTGACGGCGGTCGGGGCCGACCCGTCCTCACGGATCTTCTACAACCGGGTGAAGGGCGAACTGGAACAGGCGCTGCGTGGGCTGGCGCTGCCGACCGTGCACGTCCTGCATCCGTCGCTCCTGCTCGGGCAGCGGACGGAATCGCGCCCGGCCGAGCGGATCGGCGGCGCGCTGGCGTGGCTGTGGGCGCTGCTGTGCCGCGGGCCGTGGCGGAAGTACCGGCCCATCGCCGCGGCGCGCGTGGGGCGTGCGCTCGCCCGCGCAGCCGGCCAGACCTCGCCGGGCTGGTGGGTGCACGAAGGCGCGGCGCTGGAACGCCTCGGCGCGTGACACCGGCCAGCACCGTGCCGGCCGCGGACAAGCCTCGACTCGGGCCCCGTCGTTGCTTTGTTTGGCGCCTATGAAGGACGCCTTTCGCCTGCACACGCTCCTCGCCGTTGGCCTCGCTTTGGGTTGCGCCGGTCAGCTCTCGGCCAAACCGGCCGTCAACGTGACGACCACGACCGAACAACAGGCCGAGAAGGGCATGGTCGCCCGGCCCGGGCTCACCGCAGCCGAGGTCGACGAGGCCGTGCGCAAGGCCTCCCAGTTGACCCCGAAAATGACGGTCGCCCAGGTCGAGCAGATCGTCGGCTCGTTGAAGGTCGGGGAGAAAAGCGGTTCCCTCCACGACATGCTCAACGCCCTCCCCCGCCTCCCCGGCATCAAGGTGACGGCGACCAACGGCATCTGCCGGTTCGATTTCACGTCCAACGACAAGGGCCGCTACCTCTTCACCTCCTGGGCCCTGCTGCCCGGCGCCCAGCCGAGCCAGTGAGCGTTCGGCGACGGATGCAGAAACGAGAAATAGAAGCTAGAAGTTAGAAGCCGGAAAACCCGGAGGGGATCGCCGCGCGGTGCGTCCTCCAGCGTGCGTTCTTCTCAAGGAAATCGCCCCCGGAATTGCACCACAGAGAGCACCGAGAACCGGAAGAGTCCTGAAATAGTGTTCCCACGCCAACCTCTGTGTCCTCCGTGCCCTCTGTGGTAAACTTCCGTTTCCGATCACCGCTCAAAGCAGATCCCATCCAGACGGCTCCGCTCTGATCGAACCATTTACTATCCGGATAGGCCGCGCCCCGGCGCGCGTCTACGCTGAGTTCGTGAGTTCCAGATCTTCCGCCCCCTGTCTTCTCTCCATCGCACACCGGCACTGATCACCACTCACCGTCTTCCGTCGTCTGTCCTCTGTTCACCGTCCACAGCCCACGGTCCGTCGGGCACCGACCACCGGCTACAGGCTACCGGCAACCGGCCACCGTCCACTGTCCACCGTCCACTGCCTACCGTCCACCGACCACCGCATGATCCGCTTCGCCGTCACCACCCTGCTCGCCGAGACGTCCGAGTACGACCTGCTCGTCTTCCATCTCTCCAGCGACGACCACTACCTCACGATCCAGCGGCGCGCGGACCTCAAGCCCGGCCGCTTCGGCGACATCCGCTTCGAGTGCGACGGCCAGATGTGGAGCGGCTACGACGTGATCCGGCGTCTCCACTACAGCCCCGCGCTGCTGCGCATCGCGCTCGATCCCGCCAAGGCGACGAAGTTCGAGGGCCGCCACGACTACGAGATCGAGTTCGGCATCGACCCCGCCGACAAGCCCGCCGCCCTGCGCTTCCTCAAGAAACTCTTCGGCGGCACCGAACTGCTCGAAGAACAGCAATAGGAGCCGCCGCCCAATCAGCGGACCGAGACATCCGCCACCGATCGACCCCGCTGCGCGCTTCCGGGCCCGATCAGCCCCGGAGGCGAAATCCGACGGGTCCGTGGTCCTTCGGCTCCGCCCGTCGGGAACTCATGGAGCAGGCGGCAAGATGCCGGCCAGGCGGAACGGGCGATGCTGGTCGGCCTTGTTGCGAGTCGCCACATGCACCCTTCCGTCTCCTTCCGTCTCTGGCCCGCCGGCTCCGTCGTAGCGATGGCCGTGAGGCCATCGTGCCGCAGCGAGAACCGTGAGGGTCTCGCTCTGCTCCGCCGCCAGTCCATGGCCACGAAAAGGCACCAGAATGCCCAAATAGGATAGGCTTGTTTCCATGGATCTTCGTGCCTCTTCGTGGAGAGCCATGCCTTCTGCCTGCCTCGCGGTCTGCGCGGAGCACGCGAATCTCCGACCGCAGCGGACCGGAAGCATTGGCCACCGATTGACACCGATCTGCACCGATCACGTCGACAAACGGACCGGCCTCCGCGTCCTCTGCGCCTCCGCGTGAGCCCCTTCCGCAATCGGACCCGATCCGGCCTCACGCGGAGCCGCGGAGCACGCGGAGCGCAGATAGTCCGCTCACCGTCTTCCGTCCTCTGGCGTCCGTCCTCAGCCCTCCGCCGTCTGCCCACCACTCACCGGCAATTGGCAACCGGCAACCGTCAACCGGCCACCGCCCACCGCCGTAGCGATGCCCGTGAGGGCATCGATCCGTCCTCACGCGGAGCTCAGATAGTCCGCTCACCGTCTTCCGTCCTCTGGCGTCCGTCCTCACCGGCAACCGCCCTCCACTCACCGGCTACCGGCAACCGCCCTCCACTCACCGGCTACCGGCAACCGTCCTCCACTCACCGGCAACCGGCCACCGCCCACCGTCGACCGGTTACCGCCCTCCGTCGTCAGCCATCCGTCCTCCGAACTCCGCTCACCGTTTCAGCCGATCCAGCGGACTCACCGCGCCCAGTCCGCCCTTCTGCATCACATGCAGGTAGATCTGCGTCGTCTCCACACTCTCATGCCCGAGCAACTCCTGCACGGTGCGGATGTCGGCGCCATTCTCCAGCAGGTGGGTCGCGAACGAATGCCGGAAGACATGCGGCGTGACGCGCTTGTCGATGCCGGCCCGACGGGCCGCCACGCGAATGGCCGTCTGAAACGGCGAGTCGGTCACGTGATGCCGGCGCACCGTTCCGGTTTCCGGATCGACGCTGAGCTCGCGCGAGGGAAAGAGCCACTGCCATTCCCAGCTCACCCCCGCGTTGGGATACTTTCGGGCGAGGCCTTCCGGCAACCACACTCCGGGGACGCCATCGTTCCGGTCCGCCTCGAAGAGCACGCGCAAGCGCGCGAGTTGGTCGCGCCGCGGCCCCACGAGCGATTGCGGCAACACGGTGATGCGGTCCTTGTCGCCTTTCCCGCTGTAGACATGGAGTTGTCGCCGGTCGAGGTCCAGGTGGTGGACCCGCAGCCGCAACAACTCGAGCAGCCGCAGCCCGGACCCGTAGGCCAGCTCGGCCATCAGCTGGGTGACACCCGTCAGTTGGGCAAACAGCCGTTGGCACTCCTCGTTGCTGAGCACCGAGGGCAGCCGCCGGGGCTTCTGCGCGCGGTGGAAGTCGATCTCGCCGAGTTGCCGGTGCAAGGCCTCCTGCATCAGGAACACGAGCGCGTTCAGGGCCTGTTTCTGAGCCGAGACGCTCGCCCGCTCCTCCACCGCCATGCGGGAGAGGAACGCAGCCACGTCCTCGGCCTCGGCCCGGTACGGCGAGCGCGGCGCAAGAAAATGCGCGAAGCGGCCCGCCCACATCCGGTAGGTTTCCTCCGTGCGCCAGAGGAAATGCCGCTCGCGGCAGGCCTTGATCAGGTCGCGCTCCCAGTCGGGCCCGCCCAGATCGCTTGCCGCGCTCGGCGGCGGCGTGGCTGCCTGATGCAGCCCTGTGCCGCTGGTCGCGGCGAGACCGGCCGGGGGCCCCGGCGGGTTCTCGCAGTCGGCAAAGACCGCTGGCGCTGGCTCGTACGGGCTGTCCGTTGCGGCTTTGTGCGCCGGAGGTGGCGACGCGCTTTCGCCTTCCCGCTCAACCTCGATCTTCAGCTCACCGCCGGCGCATCCCGCGGCCTGCCGTTCCGCCGCCAGCACGAACCAGCGTAATGCTTCTCTCGCGCCACTCCGCTCTTGCTCCGGCAGCCCGGCCAGATACGCCTTGATCAGAATGATCGAAGCTGGCGCATGGCTCCGCTTGCAGTACCCCAAAAGCGCGATGATCGCCCGCGTATGGGCCGCCTTCTCCGCCTGGGCCAGCGCCGCCGCCAAGGTTTCCTTCCAGCGAGGGAACGACAAGGGACGGCGTTCCCGATCCGCCTTATCCTCCATCCGGGCCATGTCTGCGCGAGTAGGTCTTTCGCCGGAGCGTTTTCGACCTGCAAAAGACCTACCGGCGCCCCCGGCGCGCCCAACCACCCCCGGCGCACTGTTCAGCGTCAGCGGTTTGCGCGCGTCGATTCCAATTTCGAACCTCTTGCCGGCCGCTCCAGCACCTTCCGGCAAAAGACCTACTCAGTGCTGGTGAATCCCACTGTTGGCCGAAAATGAAAGAGTACATCGAGTCCATCACCATGCCGAGAGTGTGGGCCGCCATGCTCGTGTTTCTTGCGCTTGTCGGCCCAGTGTATCTCGCGCTCTTCCATTACAAGCCGGACCTTATCTTATCGCTTGATCTGCCGAAGCTCATCCTGCTGTGCGTCTCGGTCAGTCTGCCGTTTCTAGCCGCAAATGCGGTCCTTCTGTTCTTCTTTCTTCCGGGACTGAGTGAGCGCACGACGCTGGATAGAGCGACGCAGGTTATGCTGTGGATTCTATCCGCATTACTTACCGTCTCGGTGTTCTACACCGTCCTTCTGGAGAGCTTCCTCCAGTCGCGCGACTTCGAGGCTTTTCTTCATCATATTTGCTACCGCCAGCTGGCTCTGGCTTTGGCGCTAATCGCGATCTTTCAATTGAACAAGAGGATGAAGAAGAACCGGGCCAACAAGCGACCAGAGGGAACGGAGGGAAAGTGCCCGCCTCCCGAGCACAGTCAGCCGCCCTCCGTCCCTCACCCCTGAACGTTCGGCAAAAAGTTTCCTATGAAGTTCATTACACAAGCATGCCTCGTTCTCCCTATGCTTTTAGCCATGCCCTTACTAGCGGCTAAAGATCCAGACCATACCC
>JAEWNN010000099.1 GCA_023457035.1 Verrucomicrobiota bacterium | reverse complement strand
AGTCGCCGAAGCTGGTGTCGTCGCCGTCGCCCACTGGGGACTGCAGCGAGATGGGCTGCTGGGCCATCTTCATGATCTGCTGCACGCGCTCGACGGGCAGCTGCATCTCCTCGGCGACCTCCTCCGGCGTCGGCTCGTGGCCGAATTCCTGGAGGAGCTGCTTCTGGACCTGCATGACCTTGTTGAGGGTCTCGATCATGTGCACCGGGATGCGGATGGTGCGGGCCTGGTCGGCGATCGAGCGGGTGATGGCCTGGCGGATCCACCAGGTGGCGTAGGTGGAGAACTTGTACCCGCGGCGGTATTCGAATTTCTCGACCGCCTTCATGAGGCCCATGTTGCCCTCCTGGATGAGGTCGAGGAAGGAGAGGCCGCGGTTGGTGTACTTCTTGGCGATGGAGATGACGAGGCGGAGGTTGGCCTCGACCATTTCGGTCTTGGCCTTGTGGGCCTCGCGCACGAAGTGGCGGCACTTCTTGACGAGCTCCATGAGGGCGAGCGGCTCGATGCGCTGCTCGTTCTCGATCTCGTGGAGGCGGGTCTGGAGGGCCTTGGCGTCGATCTGGGCGTCGCGCTTGGTCTTGGGGTGCTTGGCGGCGTCGAGCTTGTCGAAGCAGTTCTGGATCTCCTCGAAGAGGTCCTCCTGGGATTCGAGGAACTCCTCGTAGACCTTGAGCTTGAAGAAGAACTTGGGGAAGTTGGCGCGCAGGAGGGTCTCGCGCTTCTTGAACTTGGTGTGGGCCTTCTTGCGGTTGGGGTCGCCCTTGGCCTTGAGGTATTCGTCCCAGGCGGCGGCGCAGCCTTCCTCGCCGTCCTGGGTGAGCTCGACGAGCTTGGGCAGGTTCTTGAAGTAGGCGTCGCGGCTCTCGATCTTCTTGTCGATGACGACGCGGTCGAAGCGTTCCTCGCGCTTGAGGAGCTTGTCGCCGAGGTCGGCGATGAAGCGGCCGCAGATGGCGGTCTCGAAGAGGGCTTCCTGGGCGTGGAGCTCCGCGGTCTCGATACGCATGGAGATCTCGACCTCCTGCTCGCGGGTGAGCAGCGGGACCTGGCCCATCTGCTTGAGGTACATCCGGACGGGGTCGTCGAGGATGTCGTTCTGCGAGTAGCGGGTCTCCTCCTCCTCGGCCTCCTCCTGTTTCTGCTTGAAGCCTTCGACCTCCTCGGGATCGAGGATGTCGATCTCGAGGTTCTGGAGGATGGAGATGACGTTCTCGATCTCCTCGGGATTGTCGACGGCCTCGGGCAGCGTCTCGTTGATGTCGTCGAACGTCAGATAGCCCTGCTCCTTGGCCTGGCGGATGAGCTGGCGAATCTTGTCGTTAACGTTGCCTGGCAGGTTGTCCTTGTCGTCCCCAGCAACGTTGAGCTCGCTATCCTCGACGGTAGCGGGCTTGGCGGTGTGTTTCTTGGACGGCTCGGGAGCAGCCTCTACGGGCTTGGCTTTGCGCGGCATAAACTAGGTGTGAGCGGAGAGCTGCGGCGGGTGTTTGGACTGACGGATGAGATCGGCCTTTTTCTTCAGCAGAAAGAAAGAGTCAGAATCACTGTCCGGAGTAAGGGAGGCTATTTCAAGTCCGATTTGGTCAAGCTTTCGCCTTATAAATCGTTGATGGAGTTGGCGCAGGCCTTCGTTGGCGATTTTGATCGGGTCTTCTTCGCGCGGAGGCACGAAGAGCAGTTTGGTCAGGAGGTGCTGTTCTTCCTCGTCGTGGGCGAGGGTCATGACCTCGTCCTTGCCGGGCCAGTCGAGGTCGTGGAAGGCGGCGAGGGCGCGGTTGAGCAGGCGGCCGGCGAGGGAGTGCTCATCGGTCCAGTCGTGTTGGATGTGAGCGGAAAGATGGGGGCCGAGTTCCTCGTGGTGCAGGCAGAGCAGCAGCAGGTGTTCTTCGGGGCCGGTGGGGGCGTAGGTCTCGGTGACGCCGGAGTCGGGGGTGGCGAAGGGCTGGTCGGCGATGGTGTGGGCGTGGCGGGACTGGCGGCGGAAGGTCTCGAAATCGGTGATCAGGCCGCGGCCGAGGTGAAGTTCGCGTTGGATCTGGGTGAGGTAGGATTCGAGGGCGGTCTCGGAGGGACTTTGGGCGATGATCTCGAAGAGTTGTTGCACGGCCTCCTGCTTTTCGAGCGCGGTGGCGCGGCCGGGGGCGGGGAGCAGGGCGCGGCAGGCGAAGGTGATGCCGTCGAGGGCCTTCTGCCGAAGCTCCTCGTAGGCGGACATGCCGTGGTCGCGGAAGAGTTCGTCGGGGTCCTTGCCGACCGAGAGGGCGAGGAACTTGACCTCGATGCCGGTTTTCAGTGCCAGCGGCAGGAGGCGGAAGGCGGCCTTGCGGCCGGCGGCGTCGCCGTCGAGGAAACACTCGAGGCGGGGGTTGAGGCGGTGGAGCAGGTGGAGCTGGCGTTCGGTGATCGCGGTGCCCTGCGGGGCGACGACGGTCTTCAGGCCGGCGTGCCAGCAGCGCAGGGCGTCGAGCTGGCCCTCGACCATCACGAAGGGGCCCTCGCTGCTGTGCTTGCGGGCGCGGTCGAGGTTGAAGAGCAGCTCGCCCTTGGTGAAGATCGGCGTCTCGGGGGAGTTGACGTATTTGGCTTCCCGTGCCGGATCGTCGCCGGGGGTGCGCTCGGTCTGGCGGGCGGTGAAGGCGACGACGCGGCCCTGGATGTCGCGGATCGGGATCATCAGGCGGCCGCGGAAGCGGGGTTTGAGGCCGCCGATCGAGAACGGTGCGCCCTCGCGCACGAAGAACAGGCCGCATTGGCGGAAGGCCTCCTCCGAATACTTGTGGCGGGCGAGCATCGCGGCCAGGCCGCTGCCGACCGAGTCGACGGCGCCGATCTTGAAGTCGGCGGCGAGCTCGAGCGGGAAGCGGCGGTTGGCGGTCCAGTACTCGCGCATGTATTCGCCGATCCCTGTCGCCTCGTGGAACTCGAGGTGGAAGTGTTCGGCGGCCTGTTCGTGCAGGTCGTAGAGTTCCTGGCGCAGCGAGCGTTCCTCGCGCGAGGGGCCGCCGTCCTCGTACTCGAGGGGGATGCTGAAGCGGCGGGCGAGCGTCTCGGCGGCCTCGGTGAATCCGAGGTGCTCGGTCTCCATGACGAAGGAGATGGAGTCGCCGCCCTTGCCGCAGCCGAAGCACTTGTACATGCCGCGGTCGGGCGAGACGTGGAAGGAGGGGCTCTTCTCGTTGTGGAACGGGCACAGGCCCTTGAAGCTCGCGCCGGCCTTGCGCAGCGTGACCACGCCGGAGATGACGTCGACGATGTTCACCCGCTGTTTGAGGTCGCGGATGCTGGCGGGTTTGATCATCGGCATGGTGAAATGAGCGGCAGGTCGGCACCGAAGGTCGGCACCCCTGTCTCTCTCGGCGGGTTTAACCTTCCAACCCCGGATTTGCACTGTCAAGAATCGCGCCCCCCTCCCATGAAGTCCTTCGGGTTCCGTTGTCTATTGGCCCTGTCGTGTTGCGGTCTCGCCGCCGCTCCGGTTCCGGCTGCGCCGGCGGGGGCCGAGGTGCGTTTGCGGCCGCCCGAACCGGTGGTGTGGGAGGCGGCGTTGCCGGATTTCTCGGAGCCGTCGTACGACGGGGCGGTCGAGCGGCTCTTCGCCGACTACGAGGTGGCGCATGGCGCGCAGTCGCTGCAACCCGGTCCGCGCCGCACGGTGGGGTTGAAGATCTACACCGACTCGGGCGCGGGGCTGAGCACGCCCACGGCGTTGACGCGTGCGGTGGTCGACGCGCTGGTGCGCCGTGGTTTCGAGCCGCAGCGGATCTTCCTGGTCGGCCTGAACGAGTTGCGCTTGCGCGAGACCGGCTACCTGCCGGCGCTGAGCAAGGGCGGCGCCAGCTTCGCCGAGCACCCGGTCTTCGTGCTCGATTCGGGGCGGTTCTACGATTCGCAGTGGTTCTACGACAGCCCGCTCCCGGCGCGCTACGCCGCCGCGGTGCTGCGGGAGTCGGCGATTCCCGCGGACGTGCAGCGGGATGCGCCCGACCTCGACCGCAAGAGCTTTTTGGCGACGCCGCTGTTCCTCGACGCCGACTTCTGGATCAACCTCCCGGTCTACTGCGACCATCCCGTGCTCGGCATCAACGGCGCGCTGGTCAACGCCACCCTCTGGAACGCCTCGAACACCAGCCGTTTCTTCCGCAGCCCGGCCAATGCGCCCGCCGCGGTCGCGGAGATGGCGGCGATCCCCGAGCTGCGCGAGACGTGGCGTTTCACGATCGTCTCGCTCGAGCGTTACCAGTTCATCGGCGGGCCGCTGTTCCACTCGCTCTACACCGAGTCGGAGCGGCGCCTCTGGCTCAGCGCCGACCCGGTGCTGCTCGACGCGCTCATGCTCGAACGCCTCAACGCGGCGCGCCTCCATGCCAAGTTCCGCCCCCTGCTTTCCGAGGATCGCCGCCTGCTCGACTTCTGCGAGCAGCTCGGAGTAGGCACGGCCGATACGGCCGCGGCGCAGTGGCGGCGGCCATGAACAAACGGCCTCCGTCGGGGCTACATTGCCCTTGAATTTGCCCCCGGCGCCGCGAGAGTAGGCGCCGATGTCAGAGCTCTCCGCCTACCTGCCGGTCCTCGTGCAAATCGCCCTCGCCGCCGCGATGGGCGTGGGGATCATTGCCGTGAGCCATCTGTTCGGCCATCGCCTGCGCCGCAACAAGATCAAGGACAGCGCCTACGAGTGCGGCGTGCGGGTCCAGGGCCGGGTCCACCCGCGCCTGTCGGTGAAGTTCTTCGTCACCGCGCTGCTCTTCATCCTCTTCGACATCGAGGTCGTTTTCCTCCTGCCCTGGACGTTCATCTACCGTGAGTTCCTCGCGTGGGGACTACCGGTCCTCCTGCCGGCCCTGTTCTTCATCGGCCTGCTGGTCTTCGGCCTCCTCTACGAGGTGCGCAAGGGCGCCCTCGACTGGGAGCGCTGACACCCCGGAGCCACGGGAGGGACCCGGCGAACATGCGTCTCGACCGATTCATCACCCGCAACCGCGTCGTCGACCTGCAGAGCACCGATCTGACCGGTGCCCTGCGCGAGCTGCTCGACGCCGCCGCGAAGCCCTGCCGCGACCTCAACCGCGACGCCCTGCTGCGCAGCCTGCTGCAGCGGGAGAACACGATGACGACCTATCTCGGCCACGGGGTGGCGCTGCCGCACGTGCGCACGAAGATGAACCGCCGCTACCTGCTCGCCGTGGGCCGCAGCCCGGCCGGCATCCGCTACGACGGGCTCAAGGAGAACGAGAACATCCAGATCATCATCCTGCTGCTCGCCGACGAACGCGCCCGCGACTACCTGCAGGTGCTCGCGACCGTCGCCCGGCTGGTCAAGGACCGCGAGTTCATCGAGACGCTCGTCGCCGGCGCCTCGGCCGCCGATGTGTATCGGAACCTCAACGTCGCCTTCGGCGGCATCGAGGCCAAGCCGATGCGGGTGCAGCACAGCCGGATCAACCGCACCATCCTGCGCCACGCCGAGCGCATCGCGCGCGGGGCGAACTGCCAGGGCGTGCTCGTCTTCGGCGACACCTGCACGAGCACCGCCGCGCTCTCGAAACCCTTCCCGAAGATCCCCACCACGCTGGTGACCAGCGACGCCGTCGAGGCCAACCTGCTGCAGGAGAAGTTCGCCCACATCATCCAGGTGAAGGCGTATTCGACGGGCCGTTTCGCGCAGATGCGCAGCGCGATGCTGCTCGGGCTCTCGCGCGGCTGGTTCAAGTTCAACGACCGGCTCTGCTGCGTGGCCGGCATCTCCGACACCAACCAGTTCGACACGATCGCGGTGGTCGACGTGGAGCGCGAATTCCAGAGCCTGCTCTCCGGCCAGGCCGACCTGCTCCCCTCCGACGTGGACCCGGAGGTGCTCGAGCGCATCTTCGCCATCGCCACCGAGCTCTCCGCCGAGGGCCGCGAGGGTCGCCCGGTGGGCTGCCTCTTCGTCGTGGGCGACTCCGCGAAGGTCGAGAAGATGAGCAAGCCGCTCGTGATGAACCCGTTCTATGGGTACAAGGACGAGGACAAGAACATCCTCAACCCGTTCATGGACGAGACCATCAAGGAGTTCTCCTCGCTCGACGGCGCGTTCGTGATCCGGGGCGACGGGGTGGTGCGCTCGGCGGGCAGCCTGCTGCAGGCCTCCGATGTCGACCACCTGCTGCCCAGCGGGCTCGGCTCCCGGCACGCGGCCGCCGCGGCGATCTCGATGGCGACCGACTGCGTGGCGATCGTGGTCTCCTCCAGCTCCGGCCAGGTCACGCTCTTCCGGCGCGGGGTGATGCTGCCGCTCATCGAGCGCAAGGTGGGAACCCGCGACTCGCAATCGGTTTAGGGAGTAGAATTGTCTTGCCGGAGTTGTCCGTCAGGTGGTTGCTTGACCCTTCAACCAACCAATTTATGCCGCAAGAACTCGTCACCCTGGAGTGCACCGAAGCCCGCAAGGAGGGCAAGAACCCCTCCCGCTATCTCACGACCCGCAACAAGAAGACTGTCACGGAGCGTATCGAGAAGAAGAAGTACAATCCTGCGCTCAAGCGCCACACGATCCACAAGGAGATCAAGTAAGCGCGGGTTCTTCACCCCTTTCAAAAACGAGGCCGTCCTGCGAAGGACGGCCTTTTTCTTTTCCCCGGCGTCGCGCACGGGGCGGTCGGCGGGGAGGGGCGCCTCAGCCCGCGCGGCGTTCGGTCGCGGCGGTGGGTTGACCCCGGCGGCTGGCGCGCCAGCTGTCGCGATGTTTGCGGATCCAGTCGAGCAGCGCACGCTCGAAGCCGATGTCGTATCCGAGGCGCTCCGACTCGAGCCACTTGTGCTTCAGGATCTCCTCCCGCTCAGCGAGAAACTCCTGGTAGAGACTCGACTGTTTGACGAAGTCGCGGTTTTCGGTCGATCGGGGAGCGGGATTCATGCGGGGGAAAGAATACCTTCTAGTGGGCGATTTGCAGCTGCCGGCGGCCCTCTTCGCTGATCAAGCTGGGACTCCAGGCCGGTTCCCAGACAAATTCCGTGCGGACTGTCCGCACGCCTTCGATCGCCTGTACCTTCTTTTGCACTTCGCCCACGATCATGTGCGACATCGGGCAGCCCGGTGAAGTCAGGGTCAGGCGCACGCAGACCTCCGCCCCGCCGTCCTGCGTCGCCGCGACCTCCACCCCGTAGATCAGGCCGAGATCGACCAGATTGACGGGGATCTCCGGGTCGCGACAGGTGCGCAATACCGCGAAGATCTCTTCTTGGGTGGGCTGCATTTCGGGGGGATGCTAGGAAGTGTCAGAGAGCTGTCAAAGCTTGCGTTTACCCAATAAGGAGGGGAGTCAGCCCAACTTTGTGAGTACGGCGCGGGCGAGGTCGCGGTAGGCCAGCGAGGCGCGATGCCCGGGCTGGGCGACGACGATCGGCTTGCCGGCGTCGGCCGCGGCGCGGATTTCCGGGAAGAGCGGGATCTGGGCGAGCAGCCCGGTGTTGAGCTGCTCGGCGGTGCGCACGCCGCCGCCTTCGCCGAAGAGCGCGGTGCGGTTGCCCGCGGCGTCCTCGTACCAGCTCATGTTCTCGGCCACGCCGAGGATCGGCACGTTGACCTGGCTGAACATCGAGCCGCCGCGCGCGGCCACCTGCGTGGCCGCCATCTGCGGGGTGGTCACGATCACGGCGCCGTCGAGCGGGATGGTCTGCGCGAGCGTGAGCTGCGCGTCGCCGGTGCCGGGGGGGAGATCCACGACGAGGATACCGAGTTCGCCCCAGAGCACGTTCTGGATGAAGTTGCGGATGGCGGAGGTGATCATCGGGCCGCGCCAGACCACCGGGGTGTCCTCGGTGATGAGCAGGCCCATCGACATGACCTTCACGCCGTATTGCTCGAGCGGCACGAGCATCTGCTGGTCCGGGATCAGCCCGGGGCGCTGGCCGCCGAGGCCCATCATCAGCGGCACCGAGGGGCCGTGGATGTCGCAGTCCATCAGGCCCACGCCGGCCTTGCCGGCGAGCTCCTGGGCGAGTGCGCAGGCGAGGTTGACCGCGAGGGTGCTCTTGCCCACGCCGCCCTTGCCGCTGGCCACGGCGACGATCTTGCGCACGCCCTTGAGCGGGGCGCCGGCACCCGGTGTGGCCGAGGCCGACTGGGCCGGGCGCGGCGGCGCCTTGGGGGCGGCCACGGCGATGTCGACCATGATGTCCTTCACTCCGGGGCGGCCGCGCAGCAGCGCCTCGATGTCGTCGCGCAGCTGTTGCGGCACGCCCGGGTCGGCGGTGGTGATCTGCAGCGCCACGCGCGCGGTGCCGTCGATCAATGCGGCGGAGCGCACGAGGCCGAACGACACGATATCGCGGCTGAAGCCGGGATATTTCACCTGTTTGAGGAGATCCTTCAGTTCGTCGGTAGACACGGTGGGAACAACGGTGTTTTGCCGGCGTCAACGACCTTGCCAATCGCCGGCGAATATGCGGAGTCACCTTGGTGGCGCCGGAGGTCCTGTAAACCAAATTTGCCGGCGGCAAAGCAGACCCTGTCCAACCCATGTTCCGCACCCTTTTCTCACTCGTCGTCGCCGCCGCGCTGGGCTTCTCGGCCGTGGCCCAGAACAAGGAACTCACCGTCGAACTCCAGGGCGGTTTGAAGAGCAAGGCCGTGCGCATCGCCGGCTCGCCCGAGCTGGTCGCGCTCGCGCAGATGGCGTTCAAGACCCATGGCGATTTCCGCGTCGTTCCGAGCGGCGGCATGTATGCCCTCACGTTCACCGCCGCCGGCGCGAACCAGGTCCGCCTCGAGGTCACTGCGGGCAACCCCGCGCGCACGGTGCTCAGCCAGGTGGTCAACGGAGCGAGCAACCGCAACGCGCTCTTCCGCGCCGCCGATGTCGCGGTGCAACAGATCACCGGCCTGCCGGGTTACTTCGCCGGACGCATCACCTTCATCAGCGAGCGCACCGGCCGCAGCGAAGTCTGGGCCTCCGACCTGTTCTTCGGCGAGGCGTTGCAGATCACCCACGACAAGGCCTTCGCCTTGATGCCGCGCTGGTCGCCCGACGGTTCCAGCATCGTCTACACGAGCTACTTCAACTCCGGCTCGCCGGAGATTTTCGTCATGACTCCGGCGACCGGCCAACGCCGCACCTTCGCCAACTTCAAGGGCACCAACTCGGGCGGCCGTTTCAGCCCCGACGGTTCGCGGGTGGCTGCCGTGCTCTCCGCCGCGGGCAACCAGGAGATCTTCATCGGCACGCCGCAGGGCAAACCCTTCCGCCGCCTCACCAAGTCGCCCGGCATCGAGGCCAGCCCGTCGTGGTCGCCCGACGGCTCCCGTCTGGTCTTCACCTCCGACCGCGGCGGGCGGCCCGCGCTCTACACCATGTCCGTGGCCGGCGGTGCGATGACGCCCCTGCCCACCAACATCAGCGGCTATTGCGCCGAGCCCGATTGGAACCGCGCCCAGCCCAACCTGATCGCCTTCACCTGCGCCGTCCGCTCCGGTTTCCAGATCGCGGTGTACGACCTGAACGCGCGTCGCAGCGAGATCCTCACCAAGGGCGGCGATTCGATCGAGCCGTGCTGGCTGGCCGATGGCCGCCATCTCATTTTCACCAGGCGCGCGGCCAATTCCCGGCAGCTGGCGATTCTGGATACCGAGACGGGCAAGGTGACGCCCCTCAACCAGCCGGCGCTCGGGCAGGTCTCGCAGGCCAACTACCTCAAGCGCTGACCAAGCGCGGCGATTCTCCCGAGAGCCCGCTTCAGCCGAAGCGGGCCTTGTTATCAATAGAAAACGGAGGTCCTTCTCGAAACGTCCGCACCGGCGGCGCAGGAGCGTCCTTCCTGTCTCACTCGATCCGGCCTTCGTCGAAGTCGATCAGGTCGGGCACGCTGAGGATCGAGCCGATGCGGTCGGTGCAGCCCATGGCGGTGAGCGCCTGTTCGAGGAACTCGCGGCCCGCCGGTGTCATGCCTTTCTGGACGAGCTCGCGGTTCCACTTCGCCGCTCGCACGTCGGCCGGGAACAGCGCGAGCAGGCGCCGGTCCACCTCGGCATCGTCGGCCCCGGCCGCGCGCACTGCCGCCTCGACGTCGTTCGGCTCGACGCCGAGATGCAGGCAGAGGAAGCGGTCGCAGCCGCGTTTGTAGTTCTTCGCGTAGCTGGCCGGCAGTTTCCCATGCTCGGCCACGTAGCGGATCTTCGCGATGAAGCGTGGCAGGTAGAGCAGGCCGGTCGCCGCGTGGGGCAGGTACGGCGAGGGCAGGCAGGTGAGGATTTCGCCGGTGGAGCCGGGGATCGGGAGGGAAGGCATGGGCGATGGCTGATGAGAGATGGCCGATGGGGACGACGCAAACTGGAGGATCGAATGCCGAACTTCCAACTTCGAACTTCCAACTTCGTGGCCGCGCCCGGTGTGGAGTTGCGGTCGGCGGATCGGCTCGCGAAGCTGGCGGCGGATGCAGAACGGACCCCCAGCGCAGTGGTTGCCCGACGGAGAGACCGCGTTCGAGCGCATGCTTGCCGCAGTCGATTCGGCCCGGGAATCCGTTCGCCTCGAAACCTACATCTTCGCCGCCGGTGCGCCGGGGGATCTCTTCCTGCGTGGGCTCACGGCGGTGGCGAAGCGGGGCGTGAAGGTCGAGGTGCTGGTCGACGGTTTCGGTTCGCGCAGCCTGCCCGAGGCCTATTGGCGCCCATTGCGCGAGGCCGGCGGCGACGTGCGGGTTTTCAATCCGGTGTCGCTTGATCGCATCGCGATCCGCGACCACCGCAAGCTGCTGCTCGTCGACGACCGCATCGCGTTCGTCGGCGGTTTCAACATCGCCCCCGAGTATTCGGGGAACGGTGTCACACGCGGTTGGTGCGACTACGGGCTCGAGCTGCACGGCGGCGCGGCCCGGGCGCTGGGCGAGTCGTTCCGGCTGCTCTTCGGGCACCACGACTTCCGGCATCCGCGTCTCGGCCGTTGGCGGCGCACGCCGTTGCGGCGGGCGCTGCGCGACCATTCGCCGGAGCTGGTGCTGGCCACCGGTCCCGGGCTCGGGCGCAACGCCTTCCAGCGCCGCCTCCTGCACGACCTCGGCCGGGCGCGCAACGTGGAGATCGTGGCGGGCTACTTTGTGCCCGGACTTCGGCTGCGGCGGGCGCTGCGTCAGGTCGTGCGCCGCGGCGGCACCGTGCAGCTGCTGCTGGCCGGCCGCAGCGACGTGCCGCTGGTGCAGCGCGCCGGCCGGGCCTTCTACGGTGCGCTCCTGCGCGCCGGGATCGGCATCGACGAGTACCTGCCGCAGGTGCTGCACGCGAAGCTGGCGATCGTCGACGACGCGGTCTACGTCGGCTCCTCGAATCTCGATGCGCGGTCTTTTGGAATCAACTACGAGGTGATGGTGCGGCTCGAGGACCGGGCGCTCGCCGCCGAGGGGCGGCGGCTGATCGCCGCGGCGCGCCAACACGCCGCGCCGGTGCGGCAGCGGCCGAAGGGTTTCTTCCTTCGCCTGCGCGAGCAATGGGCCCGCTTTCTCCTCACCCGCGTCGACCTCTGGCTCGCGCGTCGGCAACTGCGCCGCCTGGTGTGAGGGGACCTCCGGGCGTATCACTTCCGGCCGAACAACGGTGCGAGGCAGTCGCCCAGCGTCTCGCGGCTGAAGGGCTTGGTGAGGCGGCCGGCGGGCTTGGCGTCGGGAAAACGCGCCAGGTCGATGTCGCCGACGAAGCCGCTCATCAGCACCACGGGGATCTCGGGCGCGACCCGCTGGAGCTCGCCCAGCGTCTCCACCCCGTCGCGGCGCGGCATGATCAGGTCGAGCAGCACGAGCCGGATCTTCCCGGCGTGTTTGCGGAAGAGTTCCACCGCCTCGACGCCGTCGCCCGCGACCAGCGTTTCGAAACCGAAGCTGCGGAGCATCGCGGCGGCAACCAGTTGCACCGACGGCTCGTCGTCGACGACGAGCGCGACGCCCGAGGCGCGCCACTCGGGCCGGCGGGTCTCGGGTGCGGCGGCGACGACGGCCTCCGACGCGAGTGGGAGCACGAAGCGGAAGGCACTGCCCTCGCCGGGCCGGCTGCGCACGGCGATCGCCCCGCGATGGGAGGTGACGACGCCGTAGACCGCGGCCAGGCCGAGCCCATGGCCGGTCTGCTTGGTGCTGAAGAACGGCTCGAAGATCCGCGGCAGATGCTCGGGGGCGATGCCGCGGCCGGAGTCCTCGACCTCGCAGAACGAATACCGACCGGCGGGCAGGGTGTCGGTGTTGAACTCGGCGCGGAGCTGCTCGGCGGAGAAGGAGCGGTGGTCGGTGCGGATGGCGATCCGGCCCTCGCGGTCGCCGATCGCCTCGGCGGCGTTGATCACGAGGTTGAGCACCACCTGTTGGATCTGCGGGGGCTCGGCCTCGACGATGACGCTTGCCGGGGTGAGCGAGAGCTCCACGGCGATCTTCGGGCCGAGGGTGGCGTGGAAGAGCCGTTGGGTCTGGCCGATCAGGGCGTTGAGGTCGACGCGGCTTGCGGCCAGGGGCCGGCGGCCGGCGTAGGCGAGCATCTGGCGGCACAGGTCGGCGGCGCGCTGGGCGGCGAACTCGACCTGCTCGAGCGGTTCGTGGAGCGGGGACCCGCGCTCGAGGTCGAGGCGGGCGAGCTCGACATTGCCGATCATGGCGGTGAGCAGGTTGTTGAAGTCGTGGGCGATGCCGCCGGCGAGCACCCCGAGGCTCTCGGTCTTCTGGAGCTGGAGGAGCCGGCGTTCCTGGGCGAGCCGCTCCGCCTCCCGCCGTTTCCGCTCGGAGATGTCGTGGAGAACAAATGACAGCGGGTCGGACTCCCCAGGGCCGGAGCGGTGGAGGATGCCGACGGCCGAGACGGGGACGGTGGCGCCGGTCCGGCCGCCGAACTGCAGTTCACCCGTCCAGATGCCGGTGCTCCGGAGTTGGGCCAGGATCGGCCCGAGCTCGGCCCAACCGGCCGCGGAGAGGAGCTGCGACAGTTCCCGGCCGCGCAGGCTCGCGAGATCGCGGGCGCCGAGGAAACGCAGCAGGGCCGCGTTGCCATGCAGGATCCGTCCCGAGGTGTCGCAGGTGAAGACGAGGTCGGTGGTGGCCTCGATGATCTGGGTGAGCTGCCGGGTTTCGGTCTCGCTCCGGTTGCGGCGGGAGACCGAGGAGCCGAGGGCGAGCCCCACGGCGGCGCTCGACAGTTGGAGGACCAGAAACGCGGTGGAGGTTTCGAGCGAACGGTCGACCTGCCGCATGCCGACCAGTCCGCCCATCGTGATGGCGAGCGTGGCGAGGGTTGCTCCGGGCAGCCCGTGCCGCAGGCAGATCCACACGAGGGGCAGGAGGCAGAGGTTGAAGGTGACGGTGCGCGGCAGGGCCTCGATGGAGAAGACGAGCCAGAGGCTGGTGACGAGCGTGAGCGCCCGGACCAGGGCGAAGAACAGACAGCGCGGCGACCGGTCGCAGCGCTCCCCGGTCGGCGCCTCACCGCGGATCCATGGGCCGGCGAAGACCATCACCACCGGGACCACGGTGAGCACGCCGCAGGCGTCGCCGAGCCACCACTGCATGAATGCCTGCGAGGAGATCGCGAACGGCGCGCTCTGCAGCAGGCTCGCGAGCGTCAGCCCGGCCGCGGCGCTTCCGGCGGTCGCGAGGACGGTGGTGCCGACAAACACCGCGGTCTGCCGCGGTGTGCCGGGGAGCAGGTTCGGCCCCACCAGCCGGCGGACGAGCACGGCGGCGGCGGTGTAGCTCGCGGTGACGAGTAGGGGAAATGCCACCACGGACCAGTTGAGGCCGTGCCGTGTCGTGAGAACGGCGCCGACGACGTTGGCCGCGAAGACCAGCCACGCCCGGCGCGGACCGACCAGCACCAGATAGGCCAGGGCGAGCCCGGCGGGTGGATACCAGAGGGAACCACCCGGACCGGCCTCGAACAGTCCCGCGGAAAGGTGGGTCGCCAGATGGAGGAGGAAATAGGCCGTGCCGACCTGGAGCGGGCGGGAGCGGAACCAGCGGGCGGCGCCGCTCGGCGGTGGCTGCGACGCGGCGGTTTCCGATGCGAGGGGGGCAGGCATCACAGGTTGGATGGTGGTGGGGGGCTCGGCGTGGGGCATTCGCTCCGCAAGTGCGAAGCGCGTCGGTCGTTCTTCGGACAACACCGGGGAAAGATGAAATGCTCCAGCCGTTTTTGCGCGGGTTGGAGCCGGCCGCGGGCGGTGTGCGGCCTCAGGCGGTATGATGCGGTCGAGAGGCGAGCGTCGAGGGACGAGCGCCCTTCCATCGGTGGCGAGCTTCCGGCACGAGTGCTTCGCTCGATCTCCTCTGTGATCGGCACCTCGACGCTCGTCACTCGTCACTCGACCGAATGCCGGCTCAGGTGGGAACACGCCGGCATTCGGCGATGGCGGCCCGGAACTCGTCGGCGGTGAATGGTTTGGGGAGCACGCGATCGATCCGCGTCGCTGGATTCGAGGCGGTTTCCCGCGGCACCGCTCTCCCGCTCACCACCATGATTCGCCCGGCATACTTCGCCTGGCGGGTCCTCCGGACGAGTTCGAGACCGTCGATGCCGGGCATGTTGATGTCGAGGATCAGCAGGTCGTAATGGCGAGCCTGTTCCTGGAGGTGGTTCCAGGCCTCGTCTCCGTCGGCCAGCCGATGCACTGCGTGGCCGTCGAGCTTGAGGACACCGCGGATGGCGCGTGCCACCAGCTCGTCGTCTTCGACCAGCAGGACCCGCAGCGCGGTCGCGGCGGGCTTGATCGCCGTTTCCGGCTCCGGTGCGGCCCCCGGGGGCACCGGCAACACCGGCAGCAGCACATGGAATATGGTGCCCACGCCGGCCGTGGTTTCGACGTCGATGCGTCCGCCCGCGGCAGTGACGAGATGCCAGACCGCGGCCAGGCCCAGCCCGGTGCCGGCGCCGACCTCCTTGGTCGTGAAGAACGGCTCGAAGATCCGCTCCCGCACCTCGGGCGGCATGCCGCGGCCGTTGTCGCCGACCGAGAGCTGTTGCCAGCCCAACACCGGGGTGGTGCCGGCCGAATCCGGCAGCACGGCGTGGTCGGCGGGCAAGGGCCGGGCCTCGATCCGGATCCGCGGGTGCCAGTTGCCGCCCTCGTCGGCGAGACGTTCCATGAGCGTGTCGCGGGCGTTGAGCAGCAGGTTGATCAGGATCTGGTTCAGGTCGGTCGCGTCGAAACGCAGGGGCGCGAGGCCTCCCGGCACGGCGTTCTCCCAGCCGATCCGTCGGTCGAAGGTGGGCTGGAGGAAACTGATCGCTCCCGCGACCGCGTCGCGCAGGTGCACGGCGCCGACCGCATCCGGTCCCTTGCGACCGAAGGTGAGCAGCCGCCGGGTCAGCTCGGCCGCGCGCTTGGCGGCGAGCGAGATCATGGCGACGTTTTCCTGCAGTATCCGGTTTTCGATTCGCAGCATCTCGATGACGCTCGTGTTGAGCAGCACCGGCGTCATCAGGTTGTTGAACTCGTGCGCGATGCCGCCGACCAGCTCGCCCAGCGCGCGCAGCCGGCGCGACTGTGCCAGCTCCTCGTCCAGCCGCCGCCGTTCGGAGATGTCGTCCAGCAGCAGGCAGCAGCGAGCGGCCGCTCCGGGGGGCGACACGAGCGGCACGAGCGTCAGCACGAGGTGTCGGCGCCCGTTGGCCATGGAGTGTTCCCGGACGAGGGAGCCCTCCTCGGGGCGCCACGCGGCGAAGAGGGTTTCGAGGCTGGACCGCCATTCCGTTCCGAGCGGCAGGTCCTGCAGCGTCCGGCCAACACCCGAGCCCTCGTCCAAATTCAACAGCCCCCGCGCCCGCATGTTGATCGAGAGCAGGCGTCGGCCCCGGGGTTCCTGGCCGAAGACGCACATGCCCAGGGGCACGTTCTCGAAGAGCACGCGCAACAGCCCTTCCTGTTCGCCGAGTTCGCGGCTTTGGCGGTCGATGCGGCGGCGCAGGCTGCGCTGGCGCAGGAAGCCCCACAACGTCGCGAGGAAGGCGAGTGCCAGCGCGGCCGCCACGTAGGTGGCCACCTCCTCGCGGGTGAAGCGCTTCGGGGCGAAGCGCCCGAACCACTTCCGGAAAATGCGCTCGTAGGTGCCGGTGCGATGCAGCACCGCCAGCCCCTCGTTCAGCCGCGAGAGCAGCAGCGTGTCGCCCTTGTGCACCGCGAAACAGTGCCGGATTTCGAGCGAGGCGGTGGGATCCGCCAGCTCGACGATGTTTTTCAGCCCGAGGTGGTCGATGAGCGAGCGCGCCGTCAGTCGCGACAGCAGCACGGCGTCGGCCCGGCCCGCCTCCACCATCCGCAGCGCCTCCTCCGCCGAGCCGGCCTCGATGATCTGCGGGTCCTGCTCCCAACGGCGCAGGAACAGCTCCGAGGCCGACTTGGACCCGGCGACGGCGAAACGCCGCCCGTGGAGGTCGGCCAAGGAGCGCACGGTGTGGTCGTCGCGCCGCACGAAAACCACGTTCTGGATATACAGGATCGGGACCGAAAACTCCGCCCACTCCTCCCGGCCCTTCGACTCGCTGAGCATCTGGAGCATGTCGAACTCGCCCGCCCGGAAGCGGCGCTGCACCTCGTCGTTGGGCAGCTCCACGCGCCGGATCTCCAGGTTCATCCGGGTGGCCAGCTCGTCGAGCAGCTCGACCGTGAAGCCGGTGAGCGGGCCGTCGGTGGCCTCGCGATACGAATACGGATAATTGCTCGCGTAGACCCCGACCACGACTTCCCGCGGCGCCCGCGCCCCGGTGAGCATGTTCAGCGGGGCGGGCGGGGCGTCGGCGGCCCGGCCGGCCGCGACGCATGTCAGCCACCAGAGGGCGAGGGCCACAAGACCCGAAAGCGGCGGGGTTCGCATCACGGCCAACGATCAAGCATCACCGGCCCCCGTTTTCCAACCATGATCGCGCCGAACTTGCGCGGCGCGGGATCGCTGCTCTCGCGAGCAGCGCCACGGGCGGGTCAGGCCTTTGCGACCGGATTGGTGCGGGCTTCCTCCATCTCGAGCCACGCCCAGCGCTGGTCGATCTCGGCCTGGAAGGCGGCGATGACCTCGGGGTGTTTCTTGAGATGCTTGAAGCGGCCCTGCGACATCACCCACTCGGCGGCGGGCTTCACGGTGGCCGGCCGGTAGTTGATCGTGAACTTGCCCTGCTCGACCTCGAAGAGCGGCCAGAAGTTGCAGTCGACGCCGAGGCGGGCGCTCTCGATGCCCATGTCGGCATTGATCTTCCAGCCGGGGATGCAGGGGCTGAGCAGGTTGATGAAGGCCGGGCCGTCGTGGTCGATGGCCTTCTTCATCTTGCGGAAGAGGTCGCCGATGTCGTGGATGCTGGCCTGGGCCACGTATCCGAGATTATGGGCGAGCATGATCTTCGTGAGATCCTTGCGGTTGCCCTTGCGGCCGTACGACTCGCTGCCGACCGGCGTGGTCGTGGTGGCGGCGCCGAGCGGCGTGGCCGACGAACGCTGCACGCCGGTGTTCATGTACGCGCCGTTGTCGTAGCAGATGTAGGTGAGGTCGTGGCCGCGCTCCATCGCGCCGGAGAGCGACTGCAGGCCGATGTCGTAGGTGCCGCCGTCGCCGCCCATGACGACGAACTTGAGCTTCTTGCGCAGCTTGCCCTGGCGCACGAGCGAACGATAGCAGGCCTCGACGCCGCTCATCATCGCGCTGGCATTTTCGAAGGCGGTGTGGATCCACGGGATCTGCCAGCTGGAGAACGGGAAGATCGAGCTCGCGACCTCGAGGCAACCGGTCGCGTTGCCGGCCACGATCTCGTAGTCGTCGGACACACGGGTGAGCATCTTGGTGAAGATGCCCGTGGGGCAGCCGGCGCACATGCGGTGGCCGCCGGAAAACGTTCCGGGGCGCTCGCACATCTGCTTCGTCTCGGGCGAGAGTTCGGCGAGGTTGGCGGTGGTGTCGTTCATAGCTTGTCTCCGCGGACGTTGACCCAGAGGCCCTGACGGTTGCCGACCGTGCCCTTGTCGAGGCAGATGCGGCTCTCGCTGATGATGTGTTCGATGTGGCGCAGGGTGAGCTCGCGGCCGCCGAGGCCGAAGGTGTGGCCGAGCATCAGCGGGCGGTTGCCCGAGTAGTTGTAGACGGCGGTGTTGATCTCGGTGAACACCGGGCCGTGGGCGCCGAAGCTGGCGCTGCGGTCGAGCACCGTGACGATGCTGGCCCGCGAGAGCGCCTGTGCGATCTGTGCGTAGGGGAAGGGGCGGAAGCTGCGGATCTTCAGCAGGCCGACCTTCTCGCCCTTGGCGCGCATCTGGTCGACGACCTCCTTGATCTCGCCGCAGGCCGAGCTGAGCGCCACGAGCACGATCTCGGCGTCGTCGAGGCGGTAGTCCTCGAAGAGTCCGTACGAGCGGCCGAAGGTCTTCGCGAAGTCGTCGGAGACTTCCTGGATGACGCGCAGCGCGTTGCGCATGCCCTCCTCCTGGCCGCGCTTGTGCTCGATGTAGTAGTCCTGCAGGTCGAGCGCGCCCCAGGTCACGGGGTGGTCGGTGTCGAGGACGCTGTGATACGGCATGTGCGGGCCGACGAAGGCGCGCACGGCCCGGTCGTCCTCGAGCTGCATGGTCTGGATGGAGTGGCTTGTGATGAAACCGTCCTGGCAGACCATGAGCGGCAGGCGCACGTCGGGGTGCTCGGCGATGCGGGCGGCCATGACGAGGTTGTCGTAGGCCTCCTGGTTGGTCTCGCTGTAGAGCTGGATCCAGCCGGCGTCGCGGGCGCCCATCGAGTCGCTGTGGTCGCAATGGATGTTGATCGGGCCGGTAAGCGCGCGGTTGACGAGCGTCATCAGCACGGGCTGGCGCATGGAGGCCGCCACGTAGAGCAGCTCCCACATGTAGGCCATGCCGGCCGAGCTGGTGGCGGTCATCACGCGGCCGCCGGCGGCGCTGGCGCCGATGCACGCGCTCATCGCGGAGTGCTCGGACTCGACGGTGACGAACTCGGTGTCGACTTGGCCGTTGGCGACGTAGGTGGAAAAGTCCTCCACGACCTGCGTCGAGGGCGTGATCGGGAAGGCGGCGACGACGTCGGGGTTGATCTGGCGCATGGCCTCGGCGCAGGCGCCGGCGCCGGTGATCGGGACGATCTTGGGGGTTCCGGTGGTGGCGTGTTTCATGGTTCAGACCTCGTCGCGGACCATCTCGAGGGCCTTGACCTGGCCCTGCCGGTTGACCGGGCATTCGTGCACGCAGAGGCCGCAGCCCTTGCAGTGGTAGTAGTTGATCTCCTTGACGAACTTGCGCGGGGCGCCGGCGGGATCGGTGCCGTCCTCGAGCAGGATGGCGTCTTCCGGGCAGAACTCCCAGCAGGCGAGGCAGTGGGTGCAATGCTCGCGGTGGGTAACCGGTTTCCAGGTACGCCAGGAACCGGTCTCGTATTGGGCGGCGCTGCCGGCCTCGGTGATGACCCCGCCGAGCGGGAGGTCCTGCCAGTTTTTCAGGGTGCTCATGTCGTGTTCCTCAACCGATCTGGCAGAGGTCGTGCCCCTGCTGGACGGCCTGGAGATTCTTTTCCACGAGCTCGTGGCCGAGCAGGCCGGCGATGACGTGCGCGGCCTCCTGCTTGAGCTTCTCGACGCCGATGATGTGCGGGGCGACCTTGGCAAAGGCGCCGAGCATGGTGGAGTTGGGGATCTCGCGCTTGAAGAGGGCGTGGGAGATGCGGTTGGCGGCGACGGTGACGACGTGGTTGTCGAGGCCGAGAAGGGCGCGCACTTCGTCGGGAGTCTTCTCGATGTTGACGATGAAGATCGTGTGCTCGTCGATGCCCTCCTTGACGGCGGGCAGGGGGAGCAGGGTGGCGTCGATCACGATGACGACGTCGGGGTTCGTGACTGGAGTGTGGATGCGGATGACCTTTTCGCTGAAGCGGTTGAACGCCTTCACCGGCGCGCCGCGGCGCTCGGGTCCGTACTCGGGGAAGGCGACGACGTTGCGGCCCGTGCCCTGGACGCACTCGGCGAGGGACTTGGCGCCGGTGACCGCGCCTTGGCCGCCGCGGCCGTGCCAGCGGATTTCGAAGTACTCGGACACCTGCTCTGGGGTGCTGACCATCGGGGAAAGGGAACGGGGGTTTACAGGGACGAAAGGCGCGAACGTGGGGAGCCCTGTCCGCTAGACAATCCCGAATTCCCGCCAGCGCGTGAAAACCTGTGCGCTGTACCTTCACGGAGGGGCGGCCCGCGGCGCGTCCGGGCGCTCAGTTCCGTCCGAGGATGGCCTCGAGTCGCACTTGCAAGGTCTCGCGGGTGAACGGTTTGGCGAGCAGGGCGGCGGGCTTCGCCTCCGCGAAACGGTCGAAGTTCAGATTGCCGGCGAAACCGCTCATGATCACCACCGGCACTCCGGGGTCGTGGTGGTGCATCGCGCTGAAGGCCTCCACTCCGTCCATCTGCGGCATGATCAGATCGAGCAAGACCAAGCGCAGTCGATCGGAGTGTTGGCGGAAGAGGGCTACGCCCTCGGCTCCGTCGGCGGCAGCCACGGTGGTGAATCCGAGGCTTTGCAAGAGGCGCTCGGCGATGCGTTGCACGGTCGGCTCGTCGTCGACGACCAGCACGAGGCCGGCACCGGTCCAATCGGTGGCGGGCGCCGGCGCGGTCTCGGGCGGGACCGTCGGCTGGGCCAGCGGCAGGACGAAGCGGAAAGTGCTGCCCTGGCCGGGAACACTGGTGACGGCGATCGCGCCCCCGTGGGAGGTGACGACACCGTGCACCGCCGCCAGGCCGAGCCCGTGTCCGCGGGCCTTGGTGGTGAAGAACGGTTCGAAGATGCGGTGGCGAACCTCCGGCGGGATGCCCTGCCCGGTGTCCGCCACTTCGCAGAGCGCATAACGACCGGCGGGGAGGGTGTCGGTGGCGAACTCCTGCCGGAGGCGCTCGCGGGTGAACTCGTGGGTGCTGGTGCGCACGCCGATGTGCCCGTTGGCGTCGCCGATCGCCTCGGCGGCATTGATCACGAGGTTGAGGACGACCTGCTGGAGCTGCGGCGGCTCCGCCCGCACCACGACCGGTGCGTCCGCCAGCGCCAGTTCGACCGAGATCTTCTTGTTGATCGAGACCTGGAAGAGGCGCTGGGTCTGCCGGATCATCGTGTTGAGATCGACATCGCTCTCGGAGATCGGGCGTCGGCCGGCGTAGGCGAGCATCTGCTGGCAGAGGTCGGCGGCGCGCTGGGCGGCCACCTCGATCTGTCCGAGCGATTCCAGCACCGGCGAATCCTCCGGGAGGTCGAGCCGGGCCAGGCCGGCGTTGCCGAGCATGGCGGTGAGCAGGTTGTTGAAATCGTGGGCGATGCCACCGGCCAGCACGCCGAGGCTCTCGGATTTCTGCAGCAGGAGGAGTTGGCGCTCCCGTTCAAGCCGGTCGGCCTCGGCCTGTTTCTGGCGGGAGAGGTCGTGCAGGACGAAGGAGTACAGGGACGCCGGGTCGCCCTGCGTGCGGTGATTGAGCGCGACGACCGAGACTGGGAGTTCGCGGCCGGCGGTATTGCCGAAGCGGAGTTCGCCGGTCCAGTGGCTGGCGCGGGCGAGCTCGGCGGTGGCTGCCTCCAGTTGCTCGCTACAGGCGCGGGACAGCAGGGAGCCGATCTGGCGGCCGCGCACGAAGTCGAGGTCGGGCTGCCCCCAGAAGTGCAGCAGCGCGCCGTTGGCGTAGAGGATGCGCCCGGCCGAGTCGGTGGTGACGACGAAGTCGGTGGTGGCCTCGATGATCTGGAGTTGGCGGTCGGAGATGAGCTTGGCCTGGCGGCGGTCGGTGATGTCGATCACGCTGCCGCCGAGCAGTAGGGGGCGGCCTTGCCGGTCGAAGGAGATGACGGAGCCGCGGGTGTTGATCCAGCGATCCGAGGCCGATCCGGGCGGAAGACGGAAGGAGGCGAAGAAGATCGAGGTTCTCCCCGCCAGATGATCCTGCAGGGCGTGCAGCAGCGCGGGGCGGTCCTCGGGATGGATGTTGCCGTACCAGGCGGCGGCCGTGATCGAAGAGCGTGCGGGGTCGAGATTGAGCAGATCGGCGCAAAGGTGGCTGTAGCTGACCTGCTCGGTCTGCAGGTCGTGTTCCCACAGCCCGACCTGGGAGCCGACGGTGATGCGGCTGAGGCGGGCCTCGTCGGCCGCGATGCGCTGCTCGACCGCCTTGCGGTGGGTCACGGTTGCGCCCAACCCGAGCCCGACCACGGCGGCGGTGAGTTCGAGGAAGAGGAAGCTGGTCGCCGACTCGGCGGCGGTGCCGGTCAGATGCAGGCCGAGCAGGGCGCCGATCGTGACGCCCAAGGTCGCGAGAGTGGCGCCGGCCAGTCCGTGCCGGAGGCAGATCCAGACGAGCGGCAGCAGGCACAGATAGAAAGTTTGGCTACGCGGGAGCGAGTCGACGGAGAAGACGACGAGGAGGCTCGCCGCGAGTGCGAGCATCTGCGCGCCGACCAGCAGCAGCTGGCGTGGTTGGCGGTCGGGCGCCGACCAATCGGGCCGCACGCCCTGCAGCCAGGGGCCGACGAAGACCATCGCGGCGGGCACGACGGTCAGGAGGCCGGTGGCGTCGCCCAGCCACCAGTCGAGGACCGCGCGCAGAAATGCGTCCCGAGGGAGCGGATCCATCCATGCCACGACCGCGGTGCCGAGCGCGGCGACGGCCAGCGGGGCGAGCGCGGTGGCGGCGACGAAGACGGCGGTCTGGCGCGGCGTGCCGGGGAGCAGCCGGGGGCCGTTGGCCCAGCGCACGAGGCACGCCGCGGCGGTGTAGGTCCCGGTGATGAGCAGCGGGAAAAGGAGGATGGCCCAGCCGAGACCGAAGTCGGCCGTCGCCCAGGCGCCGCAGACGTTGGCGGCGAACACCACCGGCGCCACGCGCGGTCCCAGCAGCACCAGCACGGCCAATGCGAGCCCGGCGGCCGGATACCAAAGGGAGATCCCCGGGGCGGTCTCGAAGAACCGGGCCGCGAGATGGGCGCCGAGGTGGAGCCCGAAATAGGCGCCGGCGGCCAGCGCGGCGCGGGGGGCCCGGAACCCGGCCGAGGTCGGCCGGGCGGGGCGGGGGGCGGGAGAGGCGTCGGACGAAGGGGTGACCGGCATCGCGAAGAAGGTACGGGGCGTGCGCGCCGAGCGGCGGCGCGGGGCGGCGGGGCGACCCGCCCACGATGACGCGGCCGCGCGGTGCCGCTCCAGCTCTTTCTTCCCGCCCGGGCGGAAACGCACAACGCCGGCCCGCTTTGGGGCGGACCGGCGTTGTAGGTGATTGGTGGAGCCAGCCGGGTTCGAACCGGCGACCCCCTGCTTGCAAAGCAGGTGCTCTTCCAACTGAGCTATGACCCCAAAAACGAAACTGGTGGAGGTGGCGGGATTTGAACCCGCGTCCCCCTGACCTTCGCACACCGCATCTACACGTTTAGCCCGAGGTTAGTCTCGCCGTCGTTGCGCTCCCGGACGGGCAAAACGACGGCCAGCCGCTGGATCGAAGTACGGCGCGCGGGCCATTGACGCCCCCGCGCGCTATGCCTGCTGTCGTCGCAACCGTCGGCTAGCAGGTGTCGCCGGGGTCGCGTGGTTGCTTAATTAAGCAGCCAGGGGCATTTCTTCGTAGGTGCCACTTATTGGTTTGGCCGTGGATTAACGAGGGAACAGCCGTCCTCGACGTGCAGCGCTGCACTCCGACCAAGGGTCGAATCCAGAACACCCCCGAAAGCAGAAGTAACAAGTGACAATGAGCCGAGTGACAGGTCGCTCGGCCCGTGTCGGGGGACTGGCAAGTGCGCCAGTCAAAGAACAGGGCGCGGAACGTGGCAGGCCTGGTCGGGCTTGGCAAGCCGCGCCGGCAAGGAAGTCGCGGGAGTGCCTTGCCGCGCAGTCCCGGTCGAACGACCGGTTAAGTCGACGACCGTCGACTTGGCCGGTCGGACGAGTGTCCGCGATTCTCTGGGGGCGTGGGCACTGTCCGATGGACCGAAGATCGCGTTTGCGGGGTGAGGCGGCGGGGCGCGATCCTCCGTGGTTATGTCCGACTCCCACTCCGCCGCCGAGGCGCCGCGCGATCCGTATGCGGCGCTGCGCGTGCCGGCCTACCGCCGCTATCTCATCGGCAACACGCTGGCCAACATCGGCCGGCAGGCGCTCGGCCTGGTCGCGACCTGGCAGATCTACCGCTGGACGGAGTCGGCCACGGTGCTGGGGTTGGTGGGTCTCGTCAACTTCCTGCCGTACATCGTGCTCGCGCTGCCGGCCGGACACTTGGCGGACCGGGTGAACCGGCGTCGCCTGATCCAGGTGACGCTCGGGGGCTCGGCGCTGGTCTCGGTGCTGCTGGCGGTGGTCTCGGCTTGGCCGGAGCGGGTGCCGGATTGGGCGGTGCTGCGGTGGTTCGATGCGGGGCTGCTCTGGGTCGCGAGCCTGGGCACAGGGGCCGGCGCGGTGAATGCGGCCGGCTTCGAGCGCCCGGCGCTGGCGGCGGTCTTCCTCCTGCTGCTCCTCGATCAGACAATCCGCACTCTGGGTACGCCGGCGCGGGCCTCGATCGTGCCGCTGTTGCTGCCCCGCGAGCGGATCGCGGACGCGATCACCTGGAACTCGAGCTCGTTCGAGCTGACGTCGATGCTCGGGCCGACGATCGCCGGATTCCTGATCGCGTGGCTGGGCTTCTCGGCGGTTTACCTGCTCGATGCGTTGACGGCGTTTGCGATGGTCGGGCTGTTGCAGGGCATCACGTACCGCGAACCGGAGCAGAAACCCGAGCCGCGCACGTGGCGCACGCTCGGTGCGGGCGCGAGCTTTATCTGGCGCAACAAGGAGATCCTTGCGGCCAGCGGCCTCGACCTTTTCGCGGTGCTGCTCGGCGGGGCGGTGGCGCTGCTGCCCGTCTATGCCGACCAGATCCTGCACGTGGGGCCGATTGGGCTGAGTTGGTTGCGCGCGGCGCCGTCGATCGGCGCGGTGTTGATGGCGATGTGGCTCACGCACAGCCGGCCGCTGCGCCGCCCCGGCGCGACGATGCTGTGGGCGGTCGGCGGTTTCGGTATCGTCATCACGATCTTCGGACTGTCGCACTGGTACTGGCTGTCGTTTGCGATGCTTTTTCTCTCGGGCTGCTTCGACAACGTGAGCGTCGTCGTGCGGCAATCGCTTGTGCAACTGCTCACGCCGGACCGGCTGCGTGGGCGAGTGACGGCGGTGAACCAGATCTTCATCATCTCCTCGAACGAGGTGGGCGCGTTCCGCGCGGGGACGATGGCGGGCGCCTTCGGCCCGGTCGTGGCGGTGGTGGCCGGTGGGGTGGGCACGGTGTTGACGGTGCTTGGCATCGCCGCGCTGTTTCCGCAGCTCGGCCGGCTGGGGCGGTTGCACGAACTGAAGGCGCGGGAGGAGTGAGCCACGGAACAGTAAAACTGTTTCACGAACGATAAAACAGTTGACGGAGCGGGGCCACGGTGCAGCTTCGCCGGCATGGTCGCCCGCCCCCCCGCCCTCCGCGCCGCCGTATCGGACTTGCTGCGGCGCAGCGTGTGGCACGGCGCGGTCCTGCTGGGCTTGCTGGGTTTGGTCGGCTCGGCTTGGGGCGAGGCGGTGCAGCCTTGGCTGGCCGGGGCCGATGTCTCGGCGCTTGCGACCTTCGAACGCCATGGCGCGGTCTACCGCGACGGGCGGCGGGCCGGCGATGCGCTCGCGATCCTGCGGGCGCGCGGCGTGGACTGCTTCCGGCTCCGGCTCTTCGTGGCGCCGAACGGCGAGGACGCGGTCACCAACGACCTCGCCTACACGCTCGACCTCGCCCGGCGGGTGAAGCGCTCCGGGGCGGCCTTCCTTCTCGATATCCACTACTCCGACACCTGGGCGGACCCGGGGAAGCAGTTCAAGCCCGCCGCCTGGGAGGGGCAGCCCCTGCCGCAGCTCGCGGCCACGGTGCGCCGCTACACGGCCGACGTGCTGCGGGCCTTCGCTGCGGCCGGCGTGGCGCCGGACTATGTGCAACTGGGCAACGAGATCACCAATGGCCTGCTCTGGCCCGAGGGCCGCGTCGAGTATGCACAGCGCGACGATGCCGCGGCGTGGGACCGGCTGGGCACGCTGCTGCGGGCGGCCCACGACGGCTTGGTCGATGCCTGCGCCGACGGTGCGCGCCCGCGGACCATCCTACACCTTGAGAGCCCGCACCAGCTTGAGCGTCTCCTCTGGTATTGCCGGCAGGCGACGGCCCAACGGGTGCCGTTCGACATGATCGGGGTGAGCTACTACCCCGAATGGCATGGCGGACTGGCCGAGTTGCGCGCTGCGCTCGGCGCCCTCGCCGCCGAGTTCCGAAAGCCGGTGCTAGTGGCCGAGACCGCCTATCCGAGTCGCAAGGACGAGCACTGGAGAGGCCGTCCGCATATGGACTGGCCGCTCACGCCCGCCGGTCAGCGGCGCTTTGTGCGCGAAGTTGCGCAGGTGGTGGCCGAGGCTCCCGAGGGGCTCGGCGCCGGTGTGTTTTACTGGCATCCGGAGGCCGTACCGGTCGACGGACTCGCCGTGTGGGTGGGCGGCTCCTGCGGGTTGTTCGATCGCAAGGGTCGCGTGCTGCCGGGCGCCGCCGAGCTCGTTCGGCCCGAGCGCTGAGCCGCCGCGACCCACGGCCGCTCCGTCCCTCCCCTCCCGTTTTGCCCCGATACACATGAAACCCCTGAGATCAAACCTCGCCAGAACCTCCGCCGGGCTGCTGCTGGCATGCGGCCTGCCCCTTTCGTCCCACGCCCAGTCCAACACCGCCACGCCCGCGGCGACGCCCGATGAAGATGTCGTCGTGCTCAGCCCGTTCGAGGTGAACTCGACCCGCGACGTCGGCTATCTCGCGCAGAACACGCTGGCCGGCAGCCGCCTCAACACCGAGCTGAAGGACACCGCCGCGGCGATCTCCGTGCTCACGCCCGAGTTCCTCAAGGACCTCGGTGCGACGAACATGAAGGACATCATCCTCTTCCAGAACAACGCCGTGCCGGACTTCGGCGACGCCGACAGCAACTTCAACGGCAACCCGATGATCGGCAACAGCGAGTGGCAGCTGCGTATCCGCGGTCTCGATGCCACCTACGGCCGCAACTACTTCCCCTGGCGCGTGTCGACCGACTTCTACAACGTCGACCGCATCGACCAGTCGCGCGGCCCCAACGCCATCCTCTTCGGCTTCGGCGCCGCCGGCGGCATCGTCAACACCACCACCAAGCAGGCGCAGTTGAACTCCAACGCCGACGAGGTCTCCTTCTCGGCCGGCAGCTGGGGCCGCTACCGCGGCACGGTCGACACCAACCGGGTGCTGGCCGCCGGGAAGTTCGCCCTGCGGTTCAACGGCATGCTCGAGAACGGCCACACCTGGCGCGAATTCGAGTTCGACCGCGCCCGCCGCGCCGACCTCGCCGCGAAGTGGAAGATCAGCGACACCTCCACCCTCCGGGCCGAGGTCGAGGCCGGCAAGGTCACCGACAACGTCGCCCGCCCGTGGCTCGCGATCGACCAGAGCTTCGTCTGGCGCAATGCCGGGCGCCCGACCGGCGGCCGCTACGTCTGGGGACCTGTGGATGGTGTCAATGGGGCGAATATGACCGCTCCCACCGGCGCCACCTTTCTCTGGGACGACCACTACGTCGTCGGCGACGACGGCGTGCTGCGCAACTGGAAGACCATGCCGTACGCGACCAACGCCAGCGACAGCGCCAAGAGCGAGGCCACCAACTGGAACAATCCCACCTGGTCCCACCTCGCGCTCACCCCCGCCAATCTCGCGATTATCCCGACCGAGGCCAACCTCGCCGGCCCCGATGCGGTCCGCGAGACGAAGTACCACGCGATGAGCGCGTTCTACGAGAACCAGGTCACCGAGCGCTTCTCCTTCGAGCTCGCCGCCAACCACCAGTGGTCGAAGTTCGACGGCTACGACGCCAACGGCAGCCGTGCCTCGACCTACTACGGCGACAGCAGCGAGGTCTGGGGCGACGCCAGCACCGACCTGCCCGACATCTGGGGCAACTCCACCGGGACCAATCCCAACGCCGGCGACCTCTACCTCGAGAACAACTGGACCCGCCGCCGGCAGAAGAACGAGGCCACGTTCCTCCGCGCCACCGGCGCCTACACCTTCGAGACCGGCGACTGGGGCAAGCACCGCTTCGCCGCGATGTACGAGTACTCGCAGACCGACGACGAGCGCACCGAGGAGTGCGAAGTCCTGCTTGACCGTGCGTCGGGCACCTACGCCTCCGACGACATGAACCGTCTCTATCGTCGCCACTACTTCACCCCGGGCGACGCCTCCGACATCCACGTTGCCTCCTGGAAGAACTTGGTCGAAGGCTCCGGCTGGGCCCCGACGCAGGACATGTCGGACTTCACCGACAAGCAGCACACCGGGATGGCCGCCCTCCAGAGCGAGTTCTTCAGCAAGCGTCTCGTGACCACGCTCGGTGCGCGCATCGACAACCTCAAGCATACGTGGACCCCCGTGGTCGACGAGTCCGAGACCACTAGCGGAGAGTACGAGTTTGATGCGTCGACCCGCCTGTCGAAGACCTTCGATCCGAGCACGTTCACCGTTGGTGCGGTCTTCCACATCACCGATTGGATCTCGGCGTACGGCAACCACTCCAACAACCGCGAGCTCCCGAACTTCAACATTCACCTGGTCGACACCTACATCGCCCCGATGACGGAGGGGCAGGGCACGGACCTCGGCCTGAAGTTCGATTTCTTCGGCGGCAAGCTCTACGCCACGGCCGGCTACTACACGACCAAGCAGAAGAACACCACCGACTACGGCAACGTCGCCGGCATGGTCTCGATCAACAACACGATCCTCGATGCGCTCTTTGCCGCCGGCAACATCACCGCGGCGGAGCGTACGGCCCGCACGCTCGACGACTCGATCAACGGCTACCTTGCCGACCGGGAAGCCGACGGCTGGGAGTTCTCTGTCGTCGCCAACCCGCGGCCGAACTGGCGCATCACCGCGAACTTCTCGATCAACGACATCAAGTACAAGAACATCATGTCGGACATGAAGGTCTGGGCCGACGACGCCACGGCCTTCTGGCTCGCGAAGGGCGGCGCCGGCTTCCTGCTCGGTGGCGGAGATTGGGATACGATCGGCAACCAGATCGGCTGGAAGCTCGGCGAGATCTACACCACCAACAGCTCCGCTAATCCGGCCGACTGGACCGAGGGCACCGTCACCGGCCTCGAGGGCCTCCAGGCCCGCGGCCAGCGCAAGTACGGCGCAAACCTCTACACGAAGTACACCTTCATGGGCGGCCCGCTGAAGAACTTCTCGATCGGCGGCGGCGGCCGGTACCAGAGCGCCAACGTCCTCGGATTCTACTACGGCGAGTCCCGCAAGGGTCGCGACCTCTTCCTGGCCGACGCCTCCCTGGGCTACACCTTCAAGACCGAGGTCTTTGGGCCCGGCTCCTGGGCCGAGCTCCAGCTCAACGTGGGCAACCTCTTCAACACGCGGAAATATCAGGTCTACTCGCTGGCCTGGTGGGACAAGTCCGCGTCGCTCCCCGAGCGCATCGGCCTGCAGGAACCGCGGCGGTACACCTTCACCGCGACCCTGCACTTCTGACGCGTGCCCGCTGACAGCGGTCCGGGCTTCCGTCAGGAATCCCGGATCGCCCGAAGCGGGCTGCGCACCGCCCGTGCCCGCCCTGCCGCGGCGCGCGCGCTGCACAGCCCGTATCCCGGAGCGCGACACCCATGGACACCGCCACGACCACCCCCGCTGCCACGCAGCGCCCCACCGACCGCGTGCCGTTCGGCGAGAAGCTCGCGCTCGGCACGGGCGGTCTGCCCATGTTCCTCGGGCTGGCGGCGATCGGCAGCTTCGCCACGCCGTTCTATCAGATGACGCTCAAGCTGGACCCGGTCTGGCTGGCGGCGGCGCTCACCGTGCCGCGGTTTCTCGACGCCTTCATCGATCCGCTGGTCGGGCGTTTCTCCGACAACTTCCACTCGCGTTTCGGCCGGCGCCGGCCGCTGGTCGCGATCGGTGCGCTCGTCCAGGCGCTCGCCTTCGGCCTGATCTGGATGGTGCCGGCGGAGTGGGGGCCGGTCGGTCTCACCGCTTGGTTGGTGGCCACGCAGATCGTCTTCTATACGGGGTACTCGTTCTTCTCGGTGCCGTTCCTCGCGCTGCAGTACGAGATCACGCCGGACTACGACGAGCGCACGAGCGTCTCCTCGTTCGTCGGGTTCTTCGGCAAGGCGGGCGAGATGGGCTACAACTACATCTTCCCCATCGCCAGTTCGATGATGTTCGCCTCGGCGATCACCGGGGTGCGCACGCTTGGCTGGATCGTGGGGGTGGTCTTTCTTGGCATCGTGGCGGTTCTGCCGGCGCTGTTCGTGCGCGAGCGTTTCTACCACAAAACGGAGACGCAGAAACCGGTGAAGCTCATTCCGGGAATCAAGGCCGCCTTCGTCAGCAAGGCCTTCGTCATCCTCGTCGGGCTGACGCTGCTCCAGATCGTGGCCGGCATGTTCGCCAGCAATCTCGACCGGTACCTGCTCGTCTATTACCTCTTCGATGGCGACGTCGCGCAGGGTGAAACTTGGAAAGGCCACCTTTCGCTCGGCTACGCCATCGTCGGCATCCTCGCGATCTATCCGGTCTCATGGTTGGCGCGGCGCATCGGCAAGGCGCAGACAGTAGCGGTCACCTTCGCGCTCGTTCTCGTGGGCTCGCTGGGCAAATGGCTGCTCTTCACCCCGGGCAATCCGCTCCGAATCCTCGTCGACCCGCTGCTCTGCGGCCCGGTCTGGATCGCGATCAACATCCTCACGCCGGCGATGTTGGCCGACATCTGCGACGAGGACGAACTGCGCGGCGGCCTGCGCCGCGAAGGCGTCTTCGGCGCGATCTTCTCCTGGATCCAGAAGGTCGGATACTCGACCGCCTTCTTCGGCGCGTTTCTCTCGTTGAAGATGACCGGTTTCGACGCCGCGCTCGGCGGTGCGCAGACCCCGGAGACCATCCTGCGCCTGCGTCTGATCCTCGCACTCTCCACCGCGGCGTGGGCGCTGCTGGCCTTTGTCCTGCTGGCCATCTACCCGCTCAACCGCAAGCGTGCCCACGAGATCCGCGCCGTGCTTGAGGCCCGCCGCGGTCACGTGTGAATTCTCCGCTCCCGATGCCGCCGAAACCGTCCACCTCCCGCAAGGCTTCGCCCAAAGATGCGCCCCGCAAGCGCGCCACGATCTACGACCTCGCGCGCGTGGCCGGCGTGTCTCCCGGCACGGTGAGCCGCGTGCTCAACAACCGCGACAAGGTCAGCGGCGAGACACGCGAGCGGGTTCTGCGCGCCGCCACCGACCTCAACCTCAAGCCGCAGGTCTCCGTGCGCTCCCGTCAGATCGCGATCCTCACCGAGCCGGGCTACACCGACCGCGTCGAGGGTTACGCCGCCACGCTGGCTGCGCACCTCGCCTTCGCCTTCTCGCGCCGCAACATCGGTGTGTTCATGCCGTCCAACCCGGTGGAGCAGCTCCCGGGCATGTTCCTCGACGGCGTCGTGGTGGTCACCGCCGACAAGCCCTTGCAGCGGATGCTCACCGAGCTCGAGGAGCGGATGCCTGTCGTGTACATGGACAAGTTCGACTGCTCACCGCACGAGTACGCGGTGTGTTCGGACCACTTCAACTCCGGCTACCTCGCCGCGCGGCACTTCATCGACCGCGGTCGGCGGCGGCTCGCCTTCTTTGGCGGCACGTACCGCGCCTTCGAGGAGCGGCTCGCCGGTTTCCGCAAGGCCATGGAGGAGGGCGGCGTGCCGGTCGACGACCGCCTGGCCGCGCTTTTCGGCCCCGAAAGTTCGCACCTCGCCGTGCTCACGCGTCTGGTACGCGCTGGCGCGGACGCGATTTACGCGCCGGGCTCCAGCTTCCAGGCGATGGAGTGCCTGCACATGCTCACCTACACGATGCGCGTGAAGGTGCCGCAGGAGATCTCCCTCATCGGCGGCGAGAACGAGGGCATCTCCGCGCTGCAAACACCGCCGCTCACGACCGTGGCCGAGCCGTTGCGCGAGATGGCCGAGAAGGCGGTCGAGATTGTCGACACGCTCACTGCGGGCGGTTCGGTGCAGGAGCGCCGCGTCACGCTGCCGGTGCGCCTGATCGAACGAGATTCCGTCGCCTGACGCGCGGCGTCAGCGCGCTCCGGCCGGCCGACCAGATTTTTCATGGCTTTCGTCACCACTCTTGATCGTGATTGGGAATTCCGCCGCGTCGATGCCGGCCCAGACTGGTCGCGCGTCGACCTGCCGCACAGTCCGTTCGTCGCTGACCTCGACGGCCGTGAGCATTGGTTCGGCCTCTGCGAATACCGCCGTCAGCTTCAGGTGCCGCACGCGACTGAGCACGAGCGCCAGGTGCTCCACATCGGCGCCGCCATGCACACTGCGAGCGTGCTGCTCGACGGCCGCGAACTCGCCCGGCACGAGGGCGGTTACCTGCCGTCCGAGGTCGATCTGACCGACGCCCTCGCCGACGGCGCCGCGCACGCGCTCGTGCTCCGACTCGACAACCGCGAGAATGCCGATGTGCCCCCGGGCAAGCCCTACGGCGAACTCGACTTCTGCTGGTACGGCGGACTCTACCGGGGCGTCGAGCTGCGCACGCTGCCGGCGTTGCATATCACCGAGGCGATCTCGGCCGGCGAGGTCGGCGGCGGCGGTGTTTTCCTGCGCACGCTGGCGGCCGACGCCGCGAGCGCGACGGTCGCCGCCAAGGTCCACGTGCGCAACGCGGACGCGAGCGCGCGCTGCTTTCGCGTGCAGGTGGATCTGTTGCGGGACGGGCAGATCGTCTCGTCGGTGTTGTCCGGCGCGCTCGCGCTCGCGCCCGGCGCTGCTGTGCATGTCGAGCAGGAGCTGGTGCTCACCAAGCCCGCGCTTTGGAGCCCGGCTGCGCCTGCGCTGCACGAGGCGGTCGTCTCAGTTCTCGAGGGAGAGAGGGTCGTCGATGAACGCTCGCTGCGCTACGGTGTGCGGCGCTTCGGCTTCAGCCGCTCGGGAGGGTTCACCGTCAACGGCCAGCGGCTGCGCCTGCGCGGCACGAACCGCCACCAGGAGTTTCCTCGCGTGGGCTACGCGCTGCCCCGCGCGGCGCAGTGGCGCGACGCGCGACGCATCAAGGAGGCCGGCTTCGATTATGTGCGCCTCTCGCACTATCCGCAGTCGCCGGACTTCATGGACGCTTGCGACGCGCTCGGCATCGTCGTCATGAACGCGATTCCCGGCTGGCAGTTCTGCGGCGGCGAGAAGTTTCAGGATGCCTGCGTGGAGAACGCCCGCCAGTTGGTCCGCCGCGATCGCAACCATGCCTGCGTCGCGCTCTGGGAGCTCTCGCTCAACGAGACGCAGATGCCCGAGGCCTTCATGGCGCGACTGCATGCCGCCGGCCACGAAGAGTATCCGGGCGACCAGATGGCCACCTGCGGCTGGATCGACCGGTTCGATGTCTTCATCCACTCCCGCCAGCACGGACGGATCCACACCTGGGCGAACGGCGACAAGGCGCTCGTGATCGCCGAGTACGGCGACTGGGAGTTCTACGCCGCCAACGAGGGCTTCGACCAGACCACTGGCGCCGGCGTGCTCGCCGCGTGGGCCAACAGCCGCCACTTCCGCGGCGAGGGCGAACGCGCGCTCCGCCAGCAGGCCTCCAACCACACCGTCGCGCTCGACGACACGCTTGCTTCGCCGGCGGTGCTCGACGGGCAGTGGACGGTCTTCGACTACGCCCGCGGCTATCACCCGCTACGCGCCGCCTGTGGCGTGATGGACGTCTTTCGCCTGCCGAAGTTTTCGTACCACTTCTACCGCAGCCAGCGCGACGCGTCCGAGGGCGGCGCCGGCTGGACGGGCGGACCGATGGTGTTTGTCGCCTCGCACTGGACGGAGGCGTCCGATCTGCGGGTGTCGGTGTTCAGCAACTGCGAGGAGGTGGCGCTCTCGCTCAACGGCCGGCCACTCGGTCGCAAGAATCCCGACATCACCTGGCAGACGCAGCACCTGCCGCATCCGCCGTTCGTCTTCGACCTGCCGCGCTTCGAGCCCGGCGAGTTGGTGGCTGTCGGCTACGTCGGCGGCATGGAAGCCGCGCGGCACGCGGTGCGCACGCCCGCGGCGCCGGCGCGGCTGGAGACCGTGGTCGACACGCTCGACATCGCGCCAGCCGCGGGCGAGAGCGACGTCGTCGCCGTGCATGCCCGGATCGTAGATACGAATGGCACGCTCTGCGTGACTGCCGAGCCGGCAGTGGACTTCACCGTCACCGGCGGTGCCGAGGTCGTCGGCCCGGCAACGGTGAAAGCCGAGGCGGGCATTGCCTCGGTCGTCGTGCGCGTGCCGGCCGGAATCGACGGATGGCAGGTTTCCGCGCGTGTGGCCGGCTTGTAGGCCGCCGCCGAGAGGCCTGCGGCTTCTCGCGTAGCTTTTCCGGCGGCGCGATGCGGTTGCGGTGTGCGGCGGCGGTCGAAACGCCCACGCGTTTCGCACGGGTCGGGAGACCCGTACCATGGGGGAGGAGCGGAACATGGGTCTGGAGACCCATGCCACGGGGGGAAAGAAAACGGCGGCCCGGTGAGGGCCGCCGTTCGAAGGCGAAAGGATTTCGCGGGAACGATCTCAGGCGAGGAGATCGGCGATGAGGGACTTCTCCTCGAGGAGCTCCTTTTCGGTCTCGGCGATCTTCTGCTTGGAGAACTCGCTGAGCTGCACGCCCTGGACGACCTCGAAGGTCTTGCCGTCGTTGGTGCGGATCGGGAAGGAGAAGATGATGTCCTTCGCGACGCCGTAATCACCGGCCGAGTACACGCCGACCGAGAACCAGTCGCCGGCGGGGGTCGCGTGGGTGAGGCAGTAGACGGTGTTGCAGGCGGCGTTGGCGGCGGAGGCGGCGGAGCTGAGGCCGCGGGCCTTGATGATGGCGGCGCCGCGCTGCTGGATGACCGGGATGAAGGTGTCCTTGAACCAGGCCTCGTCGGCGATCACCTGGTTGGCGGGCTGGCCGTTGATCTTCGTGTTGGCGAAGTCCGGGTACATCGTGGAGCTGTGGTTGCCCCAGATGGCGAGGTTGGTGATGGCGGTGGTGTCGACGCCGGCCTTGAGGGCGAGCTGGGCCTTGGCGCGGTTCTCGTCGAGCTTGGTCATCGCGAAGAAGCGGTCGTGCGGGACGCCGGCGGCGGCGGTGGCGGCGATGAGGGCGTTGGTGTTGCAGGGGTTGCCGACGACGAGCACGCGCACGTCCTTGGCGGCGTTGGCGGCGATGGCCTTGCCCTGGCCGGTGAAGATCTTGCCGTTGATGCCGAGGAGGTCCTTGCGCTCCATGCCCTGCTTGCGCGGGACGGCGCCGACGAGGAGGACCCAGTTCACGTCCTTGAAGCCTTCGTCGAGGGAGGAGGTGGGGACCATGCCCTTGAGGAGCGGGAACGCGCAGTCCTCGAGCTCCATGCACACGCCCTTGAGGGCGGGGAGGGCGGCCTCGAGCTCGATCATGTGGAGGATGACCGGCTGGTCGGGACCGAAGCAGGCGCCGGAGGCGATGCGGAACAGGAGGGCGTAGCCGATCTGGCCGGCTGCGCCGGTGACGGCGACGCGAATGGGAGTCTTCATGGGATCAGTTGGTTGGTTTTCTGTTGGAGGAGAGAGAGGGGGCGGAGCGGCCGCAGGTCAGGCGACCGGGGCGGAACGGGCGGGGCCGAGGGCGGCGTGGGCGGCGCGGAGGGTGGCCTCCGTGGTGGGCCAGTCGATGCAGCCGTCGGTGATGGATACGCCGTACTGGAGCTCGGCCTTCGGGCGGGGGAAGGGCTGGCTGCCGGCGAGGAGGTTGCTCTCGAGCATGACGCCCATGATCGGCGAACGGGGGTTGGCGGCGAGCTGGGCGAGCACATCGCTCAGGACCTCGGGCTGGCGCTCGGGCTGCTTGCCGGAGTTGTCGTGGCTGCAGTCGACGAGGATGCACTGGGCGATCCCGGACTTGGCGAGCAACTCGGCGGCGGCGGCGACGTGGGGGGCGTCGTAGTTCGGCCCGGCGGAGCCGCCGCGCAGGACGACGTGGCAGTTGGGGTTGCCGCGGGTGCGCACGGAGGCGGCGCGACCGTCGGTGGTGATGCCGAGGAAGGTCTGGGGCTGGCGGGCGGCCTTGATGGCGTTGACGGCGGCCTGGACGGAGCCGTCGGTGCTGTTCTTGAAGCCCAGGGGCATCGACAGACCGGAGGCGAGCTGGCGATGGGTTTGCGACTCGGTGGTGCGGGCGCCGATGGCGCCCCAGCAGACGAGGTCGGCGATGTACTGCGGGGTGATCGGATCGAGGAACTCGGTGGCGGTGGGCAGGCCGAGCGCGAGGATCTCGCCGAGGAACTGGCGGGCGAGGTAGAGGCCGTGCTGGATGTCGCTGCTGCCGTCGAGGTGGGGGTCGAGGATGAGGCCCTTCCAGCCGACGGTGGTGCGCGGTTTCTCGAAGTAGACGCGCATCGCGATGACCATGCGATCGCCGAGTTCGCGGGCGAGGCCGGCGAGGCGGCGGCCGTATTCGCGGCCGGCCTCGAGATCGTGGATGGAGCAGGGGCCGACCACCACGAGCAGGCGTGGGTCGTCGCCGAAAAGGATGCGATGGATCGCGTCGCGGGAACGGACGATGCAAGCGGCCTGTTCTTCAGTTTTCGGGAGCGCAGCCATCAACTCGGCGGGCGTGGGGAGCGGCCGGGTATCGATGACGTTGATGTCGGAGGTCCGTTGCACGAGTGGAGATAAAGCGGCGAAGTTGCGGTGCCGTTTCCGGGCTGGCAAACCGGATTTGCAGCGGGATGCACGGGCGGGGGAGGCGGGGCGGACCAAGGGCACCGGAGCGACGTCTCCCCACGGGAGCGGGGACCGGGTGGAAGTCCGAATTTGGGCAAAGAAAAGGCCGGTCGCCTACCCCTAAGCGACCGGCCATTGCTTTCTTAGTTACCCCAAAACTCCCGCTAGGCGGGAGAAAGGTGTGAAATTGATGAGCAGGACGGTAGGGGTGGGAGGGGCCCGGTCAATGCGGTTTTTTGCCAAAAAGGAATTTCGTGAACAGGTGAATTGATAATCAACGACTAATGCTGCGAAAAAAAGTCGGTCCGGCGGCTGCCGAGACGAAATGGGGCTGCTGTGGCGGCTCAGCGGTCGAGGGCGGTGGGCGGAACCGGGGCGAGGTAGTTGTATTGGCGAATGGCATGCTGCCACCACTCGGCGAGTTCCGCTCCGGGGCGGGACCACAGGTCCCGGTGGAGCCGGATCATCGATTGGGCATCCATGAGCAGGGAGAGCTTCTCGCGCGGGGTGAGGGCGCCCGGGCCGACCGTGATGAGTTTCTCCCGCAGCGTGGCGAAGCGGTCGCGATCTTCGGGGGCGGGGCGCTCCTTCTCGCGCAGGAGCGAGACGTGGATGGCGTTCACGTAGGGATCGAGGACCGCTTGGAGCAGGCCGTAGTCGGCGGCGAACTCGGGGGGCGGCGGGGGGCGGGTCTCGTTCGTGGCAAGGCGGTCGGCCACTACACGGGCGACGGTGGGCGGTGCGATCTCCTCGGGAGTGGCAAGCAGCCGGGGCGGTTTTCCCGCCTCGGGTGGCTGGGCCGTCACCAGCGAGAGCGGGATGCTGAGCACGGGGCCGGCGAGCACCGGCAGGAGCCAGAGGAAGAAGGCGGGATCGAGCGCCAGCGCCGCGGCGCCCCAGAGCAGCCCGGTGGCGGTGTGGCCGGCGTGGGTGAGGATGGCTTCGCGCCAATCGGGCGAGCCGTCGCCGCCGCGCCGTTGGGCGACCCAGGCGACGCCGCGGCCGAGCAGGTTCCACAGGATGAACTTGCTGTGGAAGAGCATGAGGACGGGCGCGAGGAGCGCGGAGCAGAACGTCTCGAGGGCGGCGCCGGCCAGCACCCGCGGCCAGCCGCCGAAGACGGCGGCGCCCCGGCGCAGGAGAAGATCGACCAGGGCGAGGACCTTGGGCAGGAAGAGCAGCAACAGCGTGCCGCCGAAGAGCGCCGCCGCTTGTGTCCGGAATCCGAGGTCGAGCACGGTGCAGAGGCTGTCGCGTGGGACGAGCGTGAGGCCGGTGGCGTGGTGGCGGTGGAGCAGGAGGGTGGAGAGCAGGAGGAACAGCAGCCACAGCGGCGATGCGGCGTAGGCGAGGATGCCCATCAACAGGTGGAGGCGGCTCACCGGGCGCAGCCCTTCGGCGGCGAGCAGCCAACTGTGCTGGAGGTTGCCCTGGAGCCAGCGGCGGTCGCGTTTGGCGAAGTCGATCAGGGTGCCCGGGCATTCCTCGTAGCTTCCCTCCAGCTCCGCGGCCAGCCACACGCTCCAGCCGGCGCGGACGAGCAGCGCGGCCTCGACGTAGTCATGGCTGAGGATGCGGCCGCCGAACGGTTCGCGGCCGGGCAGCTCGGGCAGCGAGCAGTGTTCGAGGAACGGGGCGAGGCGGACGATGGCGTTGTGCCCCCAGTAGTTGGATTCGTCGAGCTGCCAGTAGTTCAGTCCGGCCTGGAAGACGGGCCCGTAGAGGCGGCTGGCGAACTGCTGCCAGCGGGCGAAGGGGGTGGTGCCGCGGATGAGACGCGGGGCGGTCTGGACGAGGCCGGCGCGGGGGTGGCGCTCCATCAGGCGCACGAGCTGCACGATGGTGTCGCCGGCCATGAGGCTGTCGGCGTCGAGCACGACCATGTAGCGGTAGGCACCGCCCCAGCGGCGGCAGAAGTCGGCGAGGTTGCCGGCCTTCTTGTTTGTGTTCAGGCGACGGCGACGGTAGAAGAGGCGGCTGGCGGCGTCGAACTCGCGCACGAGCGCGGCCCAGGCGGCCTCCTCGTCGACCCAGCGGTTGGGATCGGTCGAGTCGCTGAGGACGTAGAAGTGGAAGGCGTCGAGGTGGCCCGTGGCCTGGAGGGACTCGTAGATGGCGCGCAGGCCGGCGAAGACGCGGCGGGCGTCCTCGTTGTACACGGGCATGACCACGGCGGTGGCGCCCGGGGGCAGCGGCTCGGCGGAGTCGATCGGGATGAGGCGCCGCGGGTCTCCCCGGCCGCGGCGGACGACGAAGCCGACGAGCGCCTGGGCGCAGCCGAAGGCAGCGAGGGTGAGCAGGAGGGCGAAGATCGCGAGGTGGGCCGCTTTCCAGGCGTCGAAGCCGGTGCGCCAGTGCAGGTCGGCCATGAGCGCGATGGCCGGAAGCGCGAGGGCGGCGACCACGGCCGCGACGAGCAGGCGACGGCGCAGCTTGCAGCCGCGAGAGATGGTGTCGGTGGCGGCGTTCACCGGAAGGCGAAGAAGATGAGGGCGCCGAGGGCGGCGAGGAAGAGGAGGCGGGCGAGGAGCCGCACCGCGGTCCAGCGCCGGGAGGCCATCCAGATCCAGGCGAGCAGATGGGCCACGCTGCCGAGCGAGATCGTGGGCGAGGCCATCTTGTAGAGCCGGGGCGCCGGGCCGGCGCGCAGGAAGGCGGCGCGCATGTTGTCGGTGAGTTCGCGGGGCGGGGGGGTGGGGGCGAGGAAGGCGCTGGGCCAGCGGCCGGGCGCGTCGGCGAGCGCGAGGGCGAGGCGCCCGCGCACCCCGAGGCGCCGGGAGTGCGGGCCGGGTTGGGCGAGGGCGCGGGCGAACCAGGCGGTGATGGTGTCGTCGGCCTCGCGGAGGGCGAGCGTGACGGGGGCGAACGACGTATCGAGAGCATGGTGGCTCCAGGCCCGGGAGACGATGGCGTTGGTGAGCTCGCTGAGCGCGATCGGCTGGACGATGTGATGGGCGCGCAGGTAGCTCTCGACCCGTTCGTGGGCCTCGTTCCACGCCGGGTCGTGACGCGGGGGGAAGGTGGTCTGGACGCGCGGGGTGCTCATGGCATCCACGAGTAGACCCAGGTCTCGCTCACGGGGGTGTAGCCCTCGCGTAGCCGACAGCGCAACTCGACCGCGCGGCCGGCCGACTCGGCCTCGACCTCGAGGGCCACGCGCCAGGAGGCGTCGACGGGGTTCTTGCGGACGGACTGGCGGAGCAGTTGGGCTCCGGGACCGAGGCGGATCTCGGCATCGAGCGCGCCGTTGTCGAGGCGGGCGAGGGCGGGGTTGGCGAAGTCGATCCAGAAGAGGCGTCCGAGGGGCCGCGCCGGGAGAGCGCCGACATGCGTGGCCACGGTGGGCGCCAGCGCGCTGGCGGGTTCGGCGTCGGTCCAGTGGAGGCGGTAGCGCAGCTCAAGGGGCGTGCCCGGCGCAGGGAGCCGGTCGGGCACCCAAAAGGCGGTGACGTTGGCGTCGAGGCGGCCGCGGGCGGGGGTCTCGACGAGCTGGACGCGCCCGGCTCCCCAGTCGCCCACCGGCTCGATCCAGACGGAGGGACGGCGGTGGTAGTCGGCGTCGAGGTCGCCGTAGTGTTCGAAGACGCGGTCGCGCTGCAGCAGGCCGAAGCCGTGGAGCGTGTCGACGGCGATGCCGGAGCCGAAGGGGCCGGGCGGGTTCTGCAGCGGTCGCCAGAAGCAGGTGCCGTCGCCGGCGCGGATGGCGAGGCCGTCGGCCTCGTGCACCTCGGGGCAGGGTTCGCCGGCCGGGCGGTCGGAGTTCTCGCCGTACCAAAACATTCCGGACAGGGGGGCGAAACCCGGCTGGGCGACGGCCGAGCGGAAGGCGATCGCGGCGCGAACGTCGACGACGGTGGTGGCGCCCGGGGTGACGACGAACTCGTAGGCGCCGGCGGCGCGGGGGCTGTCGAGCAGGGCGTGGATGGTCAATGTGGTGTCGCCGGGTTGGGGGCGGCCGATCCAGAAGTCGGTAAAGCGCGGAAACTCCTCGGTTCCGAGAGGGCCGGCATCGAGGGTGAGGGCGCGGGCGGAGAGTCCGAAGTTCTGACCGGAGCCGAGCGCGCGGAAGGTGCAGTCGCCAGGGAAGACGATCAGCTCGTCGAAGTGTTCCGGTCGGTTGAGGGGGCTGTGGACCCGGAAACCGCCGTAGCCGGTCGAGGCCGGCAGTTTGGGGATCGGGCGCAGTTCACCGTAGTCGAAGAAGGTCGAGACGAAGGGGAGCACCTGCACATGCGTGGCACTGAACTCGCGAACCACGAGTGGTGGCCGCACGGGTGAGGGGTGGAAGAGTTGGAGGCGGAACGGCAGGTGCTCGGACGTCCACAGCGACTGGTCGGGACGAAACCGGAGGCGGTCGGTGTCGGCGGGAATCCGCTCGGCGAGCACGCGTGGCGGACCGGCCGGGGCGGCGTAGGGCGCGGCGGCGCGTTCCTGGGCGAGCCGGCGGACGTGGGCGAAATCGATTTGTGCCCGTTCGATCTCGGCGGACACGCACAGGGGCAGGAGGGCAAGCAGGGCGAGTCTGAGTGGCTTCATGCGGAGGGCCGCTGGGGTTCGGCAGACCGTATGTCAACCGGGGCGGGCAAAGGTTGCATCAACAAAGGAGGCGGGCGGCGACCCCATTTCCCCGAGGTTTTGGGGCGCGCGATGCGCGGGCTCAACCGGCGCTGGGACGTACTGCAATGATAGTGGCGGTCTCGATGCCCGCTTCCGGCCGATGAGGGGCTGCGGCATGGCGGGCCGGGGGCTCCGGCTGCGGAGCGGATACGAGGGGCTCCGTCGCCCTCGCGGAGTGCTACTGGCCGAGGTAGGCCGCCATCTGGCTGAAGGTGAGGAAGACGCAGCCCTGGCGTTTGAGTTCTTTGATCACGGCTTTCATCTGCGTGGCGGTCTCGGGGCGCCACTCATGGAAAAGGATCACGGTGCCGTCCTCGATACCGGTCGTGGCGCGGCGGAGGATCTCGGCGGCGTCCACGTCGTTCATGTAGTCGCCGGAGGCGACGAGCTTGCGGGGGGTGAAGATCCGGAGCCCGGCCTGCGCCACGCTGGCGCGCACGCGGTCGTCGATGGCGATATAGGGCGGCCAATACCAGACCGGGGCTTTTCCCGCCGCAGCGGTGATGGTCCGCTGTCCGTCGGCCACCTGGGCGTCGATCTGTTCGGCGGTGAGGTCCTTGGGTTGCTGGTGCGAATAGGAGTGGTTCACGACCTCGTGCCCGGCGGCGACGACCCGCTTGAGCAGGCGGGGGTTCGCCTCGGCGTTCTTGCCCATGGTGCCGAAGGTCACGTGCACCTTCTGTTTGGCGAAGACCGAGAGCAGCTTTGGGGTCTGGGCGGCGTCGGGGCCGTCGTCGAAAATCAATGCCACGCGGACCGGCTGGGGGGAGGCGGCCGCGACAATCGATGCGAGGAAGAGGCAGAGGCTGGCGAGGGCGAGACGAGGGGAGATCACAGCGGGGAGGATAGGAGGGAAGTGCGGGGCTTGAGAAGCGGATCTTCGGGGGAAGCAGGCGGGCGTGGAGCGGGTGCAGCCTGTGCGGAGGGGCGAGTCAGATGAACAGGAAGACGTAGGAGGCGAAGAGGAGGGCCGCGACGCCGGCGGCGGCGGCGAGGGACCAGAGCAGGTTGCGCTTCCGGGCGGCGATCGCGAAGGTCGAGATGATCACGGCCATCTGCGCGCCGAGCATGCCGAAGAAGAACCGCTGGCTGCGGGCGTGGTGCCGCTCGGCGCTGAGGTTGTTCTTGCGGACCTGCAGTTCGTAGAGGTTGGCGATCGTCTGGTTGAGCCGTGCTTCCGTGTCGTAGCGGGCCGCGGCGAACCGCAGGCGCGCGGCGGTCAGGCCACGCTGTGTCGGCGAAAGCCGGCCATCCGGGCGGGTGAACGCGGTGTCGAGCGCGTCGATGAGCCGGCCGATCGGCTGGAGGGCGTTGTCGTGGGCGTCGCTGCGCGCCTTGGCGGCGAGGAGCGCGTCGGTGAGCATCGTGTCGTTCACCCGGCCCATCAGTGCCGCGGTCTCCGCGTCGGGTCGCAGGTTTTCCATGGCATCGAGCGCGGCCGCGATCGCAGGGGGGGGCGCCGCGGGCGGGGGGGGCGCAGGTGGTTGGCCGCGCAGAAGGCTTACGAGCGCCGATTCGCCGTTTTCGGCGTCGAGAAGGGCGAGCGCGCTGGCGCCGTCGGGACCGGCATCGAGCAGCGCCTCGCGAATCTCTGCGGGAGAGGGCGTCGTCGTCGGGGCGGTGGCCTGCAGCAGATCGAGCGTGGTGCGCTGGAGCGCACCGCGCATGCGTTTGGCCTGGAAGAAACTCCACTGGTCGCCGGCCTTGGCCTGTTGCTGGGCGGCGAGCGAGCGGTCGTACTGGGCCTTGGTCATCTCGCTCGAGGCGAGGCCGGCCAGCATGGTGGCGATCACGGTCATGACGACCGGGGTGGCGCCGAGGATCTTGCCGAAGAGGTTTGGCGGCAGGTCGGCTTTGAGGGCTTCGGGGATCTCGGTTTTCACGGGAGGTGCGGAACGGGAGACTCCTTTCTGGGCGAGCCCGGCAGGCGAGGCAACACTGCCGGCGCGCGGCGGCGGCAGACCGTGGCTTCAGTGTCCCGCGGCGGCAGCGAGCGCGGACTGGACAGCCCGGGCCAGTACGTCGGGGGCGAACGGCTTCTGCAGGAAGGCCGGTCCGGCGCCGGACCCTGCAGAGACGGGCGGCCGGTGCTCGGTGTATCCGGACATCTGGAGCACGGCGATCCCGGGCCGCAGGGCGACGATGCGTTCGGTGAGCGTGGCGCCGTTCATCTCGGGCATGACCATGTCGGTGAGCAGGAGGTGGAGGGGACCGGGATGCCGCTCGGCGAGGCGCAGGGCTTCCGCGGGGCGGTCGGCGCAGAGCACGGTGTAGCCCTGGGCCGAGAGGCTGCGCCGCAGCAGGGCCAGGACACCCGGTTCGTCGTCGACGACGAGCAACGTCGCGTCGCCGCGGAGGTTGGATGCGACGGCGGATTCGGCGACCTCGGCGGGGCCTTCGTCGAGGATGAGGCGGATGGAGAACGCCGTGCCGCGGCCGGGAGCGCTGTCGACTTGGATCGTGCCGCCGCTCTGGGCGACGATGCCGAAGACGGTGGCCAAGCCGAGACCGGTGCCCTTCCCGGGGCCTTTGGTGGTGAAAAAAGGCTCGAAGATGCGGGCCTTGGTGGTCTCGTCCATCCCCACGCCCGTGTCGGAGACGCGGAGGAGCACCTGGCGTGGTGCCGGCGGGGCCGGGTCCTCCGGCGCGAGGAGGGCCGTCTCGATCGTGATCCGGCCTCCGTCGGGCATGGCGTCGCGGGCGTTGACCACGAGGTTCATGAGGACCTGCTCGAGCTGTCCCCGGTCGATGACGACAAGGCAGGGCTGCGGGGCGGGACGAAACACCAGCTCGATGTTGGCCCCGACAAGCCGGCGGAGCATGGAGGCAAGGCCCGCGACGACGGTGGAGAGGTCGAGGCGCGCGGGTGCGAGGACCTGCTTGCGGCTGAAGGCGAGCAACTGTCCGGTGAGTTGGGCGGCGCGATCGGCGGTCTGGCGGATGGCCTGCAGGTCGGGTCGCCGGGAGTCGCCGGGGGGCAGTTCGTCGAGCAGCATCTGGCTGTAGCCGGTGATGACGGTGAGCAGGTTGTTGAAATCGTGGGCGACGCCGCCGGCGAGCCGGCCGATTGCCTCCATTTTTTGGAGCTGCCGGACCTGCTCCTCGCTGTGGGCCAGGGCGTCGGCCACGCGTTGGCGGGCGAGGGACTGGCCGATCTCCTCGGCGGCGGAGGCGAGGCTGGCGAGCGCCATGCTGTCGAGTGGGCGGGCGGCGACGGCGGCGAGCACCCCGACCGTGCGTTCGCCGTCGCGGAGCGGATGACCGGAGAGTCGATGCGGGGAGTCTGGGGCGATGACGAGGTTCGAGCACGAACGGCCCTCGGCCGCGATGCAGCCGATCTCGCCGGAGCCGACGGCGAGGCGCTCGGTCGCCGGGAGCGACTCGGGCGCGGTGCCGGCGCGGGCTGTGGGGGCGAGGGTGTCGCCATCGCGGGTCCAGACTCCGATTGCGAGGAGGTCGAGGTGCCGGGCGAGGATCTCCATGCAGGGCTGGAGCGAAGCGGCGGCGCCACCGCGGCCCAGCGCGAGGGTGAGTTCGTAGCGCATCGCCAGCGTGTCGAACTGGCGACCGAGCTGGCCGGCCATCTGGTTGAACGAGTTGGCCAGATCCTCGAATTCGTCACCGCTGGCGACCTCGACGCGGGTGTCGAGGCGCCCGAGCGCGAGGCGGCGTGTGGCCGCGTGGAGACGGTCGAGGGGGTGGAGGATGCGGCGGATCTGGCCGAAGCTCAGGAGCAGGACGAAGAGGAAGGAAAGAAGCGCGACGAGGAGGAAGGTGCGCTTGAAGGCGGCGATGGGGGCGAAGGTGTCGCGGGTCGGACTGGTGAGCGCGACCACCCAGTTGGGGGTGAGATAACGGCGGCGGAGGAAGAGCGACCAGTAGCTGGCGAACTGCTCCTCGTGCCCGTCGCGCCACGTGAATTGGCCCGAGGGGCCGCCCTTTGCCTGGCGGGCGACGAGTGCGGCGGCAGCGGGATCGAGCGAGGTGAGGAGCACCTGGCCGGCCTCGTCGAGCACGACGAGGCGCGTGGCATAATCGAGCGCGGCTTCGCCCTCCATCGACCAGAGGTGCGCGAGGTTGATCTCGCCGTGAAGTATGTCGGTCGCGCCGAGTTGGGGTGTGACCGCACGACTGAGGTAGAAACGCAGGGGTGTCCCTCCAGACGGGACGACGGAGAGGACGGTCTGGCCGGACTTGAGGTGGTCGAGTTGCGCCCGGGTGAGCGAGGGTGGCGTGATCGGCTGGCCGGAGAACGGGACGATGTCGCCGGCGGCGGTGACGCGGACAACGCCGCGGAAGGGACGGGGCAGCCCCTCGTCACCGCGGGCTGGAGTCTGCGACTCGGGCACGCCGATCACGGACTCGAGGGCGAGCAGGCGTTTGTTCAGCTCGAGGCCGACGGCCTTGCTGGCGCGGCGGAGGCGTCGCTCGGTCTGGATGCGCAGTTCGGTGGATACTTCGCTGAGCGAAAGAAGCGCGAGCGAGGACAACGGCACGAGGGCGCAGCAGACGAAGAGCACGAACGCGCGCCAGGAGACTTTGCTCGTGAAGGTGCGAGGGTGGCGCCGCATGGTTCAGTACTCGGAGCCGAGGCCGAGGTAGCCGCCGTCGTTGGCGCGGATGATGTCGTCCTGGCTGGCCTTGGCGGTGAGCGGGCCGGCCGTCTGGCCGTCGCGGCCGAGGCTGTAGAGATCGTAGCTCGAGTTGAGCGGGACGAGCGAGTGGTCCTTGCGGGCCTGCCCCTTCCAGTTCTTGCCGGCGGCCGCGAAGCAGAGGTAATGGTAAGGGCGTCCCCAAGGATCGGTGATGCCGGCGCGGCCCGCCTCGGCGAGGTCGACAGGAAGGCGGTGGTGCTCGAGTTCGAAGACATCGATGTCGATCTGGATGGCCCGGAGGTCGGCGATGGCCCGTGCGACCTGGGCGCGGGCGAGGGAGTGCTGGAAAGCGGGGATCGCGATCGCGGCGAGCGTGCCGATGATCGCGACGACGATCATGATTTCGACCAGCGTGAAGCTGGCCAGCCGCTGCGCCCGACCGTTCGCGTTCCCGCTGCGGCATGGCGGCTGCAGGCGACTGGAACGCGGCGAGGGCGTCGGGCCGGTGGGCGTGGCTGGAGGATTGGGTCTCAAGGTGGAAATGGCGGCGATCGCTGGGGGGCCATCTGGGCGACCCCTTCGCCGTGGCTGGAGTGCTGACTCCCTCTTCGGTGTACGGCACGCGAAATTGAAGGCGTTGCCGGGCTGCGCGACGGGGCGGGGAGGGGACAAACCCCAGCCGCGGCGGTGCCCGCAAGGAGCGGAGACGAGGCTGGCGGTGCGTACGCGGCGGAGGACCCGGCGCGGCCTCTCGCGGTGCGAGCGAGGTGTGAATGAATCAGGGCGGCTTCCGCATGGTGGAGAAGCCGGACGAGGGACTGTGCCCGGGCAGCGAGGGGAAATGGATATGGACGCGGGTCAGGCGTCGAGCGCAGCCCGGGCCAGTGCGGGCCGGCGGGCGGTTGTGTGCGCGGAGCGCTGTGCGGAGGCGCCCTTGATCAGCGTCTGGAGCTCGAGGACGGCGGAACGGAGGGTAAGGCTCTGCTCGCAGAGTTCCTCGGAGGCGGCGGCGTTCTGCTCGGACAGGCTGGCGCCGTTCTGCGTGGTCCGGTCCATTTGGCCGACCGCAGTGGCGATCTGGGCGATGCCCTGTGCTTGATCGTTGGAGGCGGCGGTGATGTTGGCGACGAGCTCGTCGAGCTGGCGGGCCTTGGTGGCCATCTCGGTGAGACTGGAGGCCATCTCGGTCGAGATGCCGGCGCCGAGCTCGGTGCGCTGGACGGAGGACTCGATCTTCTCGGCGGTCTCGCGGGCGGCGTGGGCGCTGCGCTGGGCGAGGGAGCGCACCTCCTCGGCGACGATGGCGAAACCGGCACCGGCCTCGCCGGCGCGGGCGGCCTCGACGGCGGCGTTGAGGGCGAGGAGGTTGGTCTGGAAGGCGATCTCGTCGATGGTCTTGATGATCTTGGCGATCTCGGTGCTGGACTGCTTCACCTGCTCCATGGCCTGGGCCATGCGTGCCATGTGCTGGACGCCCTGTTCGGCGGCGGCGCGGGTCTGGGTGGCGAGGGCGTTGGCGTTGCCGGCGTGGTCGACATTCTGCCGGGTCATGGAGGCCATCTCGGTGAGCGTGGCACCGGTTTCCTCCAGCGCGGATGCTTGTTCGGTGGCACTCTGGGCCAGTTCCTGGCTACCGGCGGCGATCTGATCGGCCGCGGCGGCGACACGCTCGGAGCCGACGGTGAGCTTGGTGACGACGTTGTGGAGCCGGGAGGTGATGTCGCGGGTGACGCGGACGCCGTAGGCGGCGAGCCCGAGGGCGGCGAGGAGCGGGATGAGGATCGCGAGGCGGGCGTTGAGGATGATCAACGCATCGGTGGCGGACTGGTCGACCGCGGCTTGCTGGGTGGTGAGTTCGACCAGCCGGTCGATGGCAGTGCGGTGTGCGCGGTACTCCGCTGTGAGCGGGCCGACTGCGAACGCGTGGGCTTCTTCGTGGCGACCGGAACGGACGAGGGGGATCAGTTGTTCGTCGCGGAGATCGAGAAACTCGCGGCCGCTCTTCTCGGAGGCGGTGAAGGCGTCGCGGATCGGTCCGGCGGCGAGGTGCCGGTGCCAGTAGTCGGCACGCTGGTCGTAGGCGGTGCGGAGATCCTTGCCGGCGGCGATGAGCTGATCGATCTGGCTGCGGTTGGCCTCGTCGGCGAGTTGCAGGCAGAGCAGGTAGGACTCGATAAGGTAGTTGGGCGGCGGGAGGATGTCGGCGATCAGGTCCTTGTCGGCGACAAGCCCGCCAGTCGTGAGCCGTCCGATGCTGTAGCGGGAGAAGGCCGCCCAGAGGACGAGAAGGACGATTGGAGTGATGACGAGTAGGCGAAGCCTGCGACGGAAGGGCATGATTTGTGAAGGGCGGCGATCCGAGCCGAAGTCATCGGTGTCCGCAGGTGGCAGTTAAGCCGGATGAACCGATTTCATCACCCGTCGGCGACGAGTTGCCTGAGTGTATACGAACAAACCCCGGCGCGCGGGTGCGGCCGGGGTTTGCGATGAGAGGCTGGATTCGCCTGCAGGCTCAGTTCAGCGCGACCTGGACGGTGTCGAGGCTGGCGGCGATGAGCTGCATCAGCTTTCCGGGGGCGACGCCGAGGGCGGTGATCGCGAGCAGGAGCACGATGCAGGCGGCCTTGGCGGCGAAATCGAGGGCGATGGCGGGGCGGCCGGCGGCGTCGCTGAAGTAGGCTTCCTTCACGATCTTCAGGTAGTAGTAGATCGCGATGGCGGAGTTGATGACTGTCAAGATGACCAGCCAGAGCCAGCCCTTGGCCAGGGCGGCGTTGAGCAGGCCGAACTTGCCCATGAAGCCGACGAAGGGCGGGATGCCGCCGAGGGCGAAGACGCCCAGACCGATGGTGAGGGCGAGCAGCGGCGAGCGCTTGTGCAGGCCGGCGAGGTCGGAGAGCGAGACGTTGGTGCCGTCGGGCGAGACGCGGCTGACGACGAAGAAGCAGGCGAGGACCATCAGCACGTAGCCGGCGATGTAGAAGATGGAGGCGGCGAAACCGGCGGAGCCGAGGGCGACGAGGCCGACCATCGCGTAGCCGGCGTGGGCGATGCCGGAGAAGCCGAGGAGGCGCTTCACATCGGTCTGCACGAGGGCGACGAGGTTGCCGTAGAACATCGACGCGGTGGCGAGGACGGCGAGGAGTGTCGGGATCGTGGAGTCGGCGGGCGAGGCGAGGCCGACGAAGCGGGAGAGGACGGCGACGGCGCCGAGCTTGGGCAGGGAGGCGACGAGGGCGGCGGTCTCGTTGGAGGCGCCCTGGTAGACGTCGGGCGTCCAGAAGTGGAAGGGGAAGATGGCGAACTTGTAGAGGAAGCCGGAGAGGGAGAGCGCGAGGCCGACGACGGCGAGGGCGTTGACGTTGCCGGTGGCGAAATAGGGCTGGAGGCGCTCAAGCATCACGGGCAGCGAGGTGGTGCCGGTGAGGCCGAAGAGGTAGCTCAGGCCGAAGAACATGATGCCGTTGGCGGAGATGCCGAACATCATGTACTTGATCGCCGACTCCATCTGGACGCGCTGGCCGTCGCGTTCGCGGCGCATGGCGACCATGAGGTAGAGCGGGTAGGAGGAGAGCTCGAGGGAGATGACGAGGGAGATAATCTCGATGGAGCTGAAGAGGAAGGCCAGGCCGCAGATGCCCAGCGAGAGGAAGAGGTAGTACTCGGAGCGGATGTCCTGGCGGATGTCGTCGAGGTTGCGGCCGAGGAGGAGGACGACGATGTAGCCGAGGCCGAGGATGAGCTTGAAGAGCTGCGAGAAGGCGTCGACGCGGTAGGCGCCGTTGAAGAGGGTGGCGTGGGTGCCGAAGCTCAGGATGACGGCGGCGACAAAGGCGACCGCGGTGACGAGCGAGGCGATCTTCGACTGCCGGGCGGAGCTGCCGAGGGTGAGGCCGAAGAGGCCGAGGGCTCCGGCGAGGAGCACCAGCTCAGGCAGAAAGGCGGTGAGGGACGAGGACATCGGAGAGGAGGCGAGAGGAGAAAGGCGAGAGGCTAGAGGCCGGAAATCGGAGGTCGGAGAGGTGAACCGCTAGTGGACGCTGATGGGCGCTAATTTCGGAAGAGGGAGAGAAGGGAGGGCGGGCGGGTGGCCGGGAGCGGCGAGGACGTTTCGGAGAAACGTCCCTACCTGGGTTACCGGCCGAGCTGGACGAGGACGTGGGCGAGGCTGTCGCGCATGACGTCGAGGAAGGGCTGCGGGTGGACACCGATCCAGACGATGAACACGGCCAGCGGGGCCAGGGTGAGGATCTCGCGGAGGTTGAGGTCGGCGACGGCGGAGTGGTCGCGGTTGGCCGGGGAGCCGTAGCAGACCTTCTGGAGCATGCGGAGGTTGTAGGCCGCGGCGGCGACGATGCCGGGGACGGCGCAGAGCATGAGGGTCTTGGAGACGGAGAAGCCGGCGACCATGACGAGGAACTCGCCGACGAAGCTGTTGGTGCCGGGGAAGGCCATCGAGGAGAGACAGGCGAGGCCGAGGAAGGTCGAGAAGACCGGCATGTACTTGCCCACGCCGGCGAGCACGCCGATGTCGCGGGTGTGGAGGCGTTCGTAGAGGATGCCGACGCAGACGAACAACGCGCCGGTGGTGACGCCGTGGTTGATCATCACCAGCGTCGCGCCCTCGAGGCCGGACTGGGTGAAGGAGAAGATGCCGAAGGTGGCGAAGCCCATGTGGGCGACGGAGGAGTAGGCGACGAGCTTCTTGAGGTCGCTCTGGCCGAGGGCGGCGAGGCCGCCGTAGACGATCGCGATCACCGAGAAGACGAGGACGACCGGCGCGAGGGTGTGCGCGGCGTAGGGGGTGATCGGCAGGCAGAAGCGGAGGAAGCCGTACGTACCCATCTTCAGGAGCACGCTGGCCAGGACGACCGAGCCGGCGGTGGGCGCCTCGACGTGGGCGGCGGGCAACCACGTGTGGAAGGGGAACATCGGGACCTTGATGGCGAAGGAGAGGAAGAACGCGCCGAAGATCCAGAGCTGGAAGCTGTGGCCGAAGCCGCTGCCGGCGGCCATCATCTCGGGGATGCTGAAGGTGCCGACCTGGAGACGCAGGGCGACGATGGCGACGAGCAGGAGGACGGAGCCAGCCATCGTGTAGATGAAGAACTTGAGCGCGGCGTAGATCTTGCGCGCACCGCCCCAGACGCCGATCAGGAGCGTCATCGGGATGAGCATGGCCTCCCAGAAGACGTAGAAGAGGACGAGGTCGAGGGCGCTGAAGACGCCGATCATGGCGGCCTCCATGACGAGCATGCAGACCATGAACTCCTTCACGCGCTTGCTGATGTACGTCCAGGAACAGGCGACGCAGATCGGGGTGATGAGCGTGGTGAGGAGGATGAGCAGGACGCTGATGCCGTCGACGCCGAGGTGGTAGTCGATCTTGAGGCTGGGAATCCAGGAGCAGTGCTCGACGAACTGGAAGCCGGTCTGCGTGGCGATGTAGCCGGTGTAGAGCGGCACGGAGACCACGGCGATGGCGAGGGACGACAGGAGCGCCCACCAGCGCAGGACGCGCTCGTTGGAGATCGCGGCCGCGACCGCGGCGGCGGCCAACGGGGCGAAGATGAGGACGCTGAGGAGATGCTCTTTCATCGGGCGGGCTGTTTTGCGCCGGAAACATGCGCTCGATCATCGCGATCCGAAACAACCTGTCGGGCGCAGCGGCCTTGGTTCGACCTCTCGAAATACCCTGCGGGTATTCCTCGGGTCTCACCGAGTCCGCTCCGTCGCGACATCTTGTTCCGTCTCATCGATTCCGAGTGCATGTTTGCGGCTTCTTAGGCGACGAAGTAGATGAGGGCCGCGATGACGACGGCGGCCACGGCGAAGGAGATGGCGAGGTTGGCCTGCACGGCGCCGCTCTGGGCGGAGCGGAGGCGCTGGCCGGCGGCGCGGACGCGCTCGGCGAGGCCGTCGACCACGCCGTCGATGCCGAAGCGATCGAAGACGTCGACGACCCTGGTGGTCCACATCAGCGGGATGAGGCCGAGGACGCGGTAGCACTCGCCGACAGCGGTATCGATCGCCTGGATCGGCTTGGAGGCGAGCCACTGGATGGCCTGGCCGCCGCGGCGGTAGAGAATGTCGTTGTCGACGTTGATACCGGCGTGGGGCTCGATCTTGTGCGTGCGGACCATCAGGAAGAAGGCGCAGGCGGTGAAGAACAGGATCTGGAGGCTCTCGAAGATGTGGGGCGCGTTGTACGGGTGGTACGCGGCGGCGACCTCGGCGTAGGGCAGGAGGCGGTAGAGCGGGCCGTAGGCGATGCCGAGGAAGATGCAGAGGAAGGCGGCGACGCCCATGGCGGCGAGCATGTTCCACGGCGGATCGCCGGCGCGCTCGCGGACGGAGTCGGAGCACTTGTCCTTACCGAACCAGACGAAGTAGGGGACCTTCAGGCCGTTGCAGTAGAAGGTACCGATGGAGGCCAGCATGAGCAGGAAGGCAGCCCAGTAGAGGTGCGGGTTCTGGAAGCCGGCGGCGGTGATCATCGACTTGGAGACGAAGCCGCTGAAGAGCGGGAAGGCCGAGATGGAGAGACCGCCGACGAGGGTGAGGAGGAACGTCCACGGCATCTTCTTGTAGAGGCCGCCGAGCTGGGACATGCGGGTCTCGCCGGTCATGTAGAGGACGGCGCCGCCGCCCATGAAGAGCAGGCCCTTGTAGAGGATGTGGGCGAAGGCGTGGGCGCAGGCGCCGTTGATGGCGAGCTCGGTGCCGATGCCGGCGCCGGCGACCATGTAGCCGACCTGGGAGATGATGTGGTAGGCGAAGAGGCGGCGGATGTCGTTCTCGATGATCGCGTAGACGACGCCGTAGAGGGACATGATCACGCCGAGCCAGATGAGCAGCTCCATGCCGGGGAAACCGCGGCAGAGGGCGTAGACGGCGGTCTTGGTGGTGAAGGCGCTGAGGAAGACGGAGCCGTTGAAGGTGCCGTTCGGGTACGCATCGGGCAGCCAGGCCTGGAAGGGCGGGACGGCGGCGTTGACGATGATGCCGACGAGGATGAACAGGCCGGCGGGCGAGTAGGCGGCGCCGAGCTTGACGAAGTTGTCGAACGCGATGGCCTCGGGGCCCTTGCCGTGTGTCCAGAGGATGATGCCGGCCAGGAGCGAGAGGCCGCCGGCGACGTGGACGAGGAGGTAGCGGTAACCGGCGCGGGTCGACTCGGGCGTGCGGCGGAACCAGACGAGGAAGACCGAGGCGAACGCCATGACCTCCCAGAACAGGAAGAGCACGAAGAGATCGCCGGCGAAGATGGCGCCGAGCGAACCGGAGACGTAGATCCAAGAGGCGGAGTGCTGGGCGTCCTCTTCGACATGGAGTCCGTAGAGGGTGCCGATGCAGGCCATGCCGCTCATGATGACGGCGAAGACGAGCGCGAGCTTGTCGGCGCGGCCGAAGGTGAGCGTCCAGTCGAGGAACTGGAACTGGCCGTGCAGGGCGTCGGGCTGGCCGAGCATGGAGAGCACGGCGGCGAAGGCCGCGAGCGGGAAGAAGAGCAGGGCGGCCTTCTTGAGGGCCTTGGGGATCAGCGGGAGGAGAATCGCGCCGCAGATCAGGATCAGCGAAGGATGAATCCAGAGATTATTCACTGTAGTAGTCCTCCCGCTTGGAGACGCCGAAGTGTCCGTAGGACTTGGAAACGACCACGAGGACGACGCAGCCGAGGAAACCGAAGAGCGTCCAGAAGGC
>JAEWNN010000098.1 GCA_023457035.1 Verrucomicrobiota bacterium | reverse complement strand
GGGGGGGGGGGCGGGTGCCCGGGGGCCCCGCGCCTCCCCCCCTCTGTTCACGATCCCCAGCCTACCTCCGTCCAAAAACAACCATGCGCACCAACTGGAAAACACTGCTCGCCGGCTCGGCCCTCGCGCTCGCCGGTCTCGCCTCCTCCCTCCCCGCCGCCGAGAAGACCGTCAAGGTCGGCGTGCTCCACTCCCTCTCCGGCACGATGGCGATCAGCGAGACATCGCTGCGCGACGTGCTGCTCTTCACCTTCGACGAGATCAACGCCGCGGGCGGTATCAAAGTCGGCGGCGACACCTACAAGATCGAGCCGGTCGTCGTCGACGGCGCCTCGAACTGGCCGCTCTTCGCCGAGAAGGCCAAGCAGTTGCTCGAGCAGGACAAGGTCGCCGTGACCTTCGGCTGCTGGACCTCCGTCTCCCGCAAGTCCGTCCTCCCCGTCTTCGAGAAGAACAACGGCCTGCTCTTCTACCCCGTCCAGTACGAGGGCGAAGAGGAGTCGCAGAATGTCGCCTACACCGCCGAAGCCGTGAACCAGCAGGCCACGCCCGCCGTCGACTACTACCTCGCGGAGGGGAAGAAGAAGTTCTACCTGCTCGGCTCCGACTACGTCTACCCGCAGACCACCAACCTCGTGCTCCTCGAGTACCTGCTCTCCAAGGGTGTGCCGCTCGAGAACATCGGCGGCGGCTTCAAGAAGGACGAGTCCGGCAAGATCATCTCCGCCGGCAAGTACACGCCCTTCGGCCACACCGACTACCAGCAGATCGTCGCCGAGATCAAACAGTTCGCCGCCTCCGGCGACGCCTGCGTGATCTCGACCCTCAACGGCGACACCAACGTGCCCTTCTTCAAGGAGTACGCCGCGTCGGGCCTCGACGCCGAGACCTGCCCGGTCGTCTCCTTCTCGATCTCCGAGGACGAGTTCCGCGGCCTCCCCGCCGACCAGCTCGTCGGCCAGCTCGGCTGCTGGACGTACTTCCAGTCCCTGAATACTCCGGCGAACAAGAAGTTCGTCGCCGACTTCAAGGCCTGGCTCGCGAAGAGCACCGTGCCCGGCATCGTCAAGGACGGCCGCGTCACCTGCTCGCCGATGGTCCTCTCCTACGACGGCGTCTACCTCTGGAAGGCCTGCGTCGAGAAGGCCGGCACGTTCGATGTCGACGCCGTGCGCGCCGCCTGGAAGTCCGGCCTCTCCTTCGCCGGCCCCGGCGGCACCGTCACGACCCAGCCGAACATGCACTTGACCAAGAACGTCTACATCGGCGAGACCAAGGCCGACGGTCAGTTCAAGATCCTCAAGTCCTTCGAGAACGTCTACGGCGAACCTTGGCTGAAGGGTAAGTTCAAGTAGGCCGTCGCTTCGAAACGCAAACTCTCTGCCCCAGGGCGGCGCCGCGAACCGGCGCCGCCCTTTTGTTTTCCGCCGCACAGGCTATGGCGCCGTTCGCGAGAGCAGTGCTCCGCCCGTAGCAGGTCCAGTCTCCGACTGGACGCATCGACGCGGAGCCGACCTGCCCGCCCAGGTGCTTCAGCGGCCGGTCGGGGACCGGCCCTACTCGCAGTCAGGGCGTGCCCGCTCGCCCCACCGGCCTCGCTCCTCCGCTGGTGGGGCGGGCATTACGCCCGCCATTCATCTCCGACCAAGCGCGCACTTACGCGTCGCCCTCGCCCACGCTCCCTCCGACGTAACCGTGGCATTTCGTTCAGCGCCCTGGGCGTTTTCGCCCACGCCCACCGGTGGGCCGTCGGCGCCGTGCCGCCGACCGGTAGCATTTTCACCCCATCGGTTCCTCTCATCCTCCGCTGGAGAGTTGGCCCGATCCTTGCGTTGAGCGTGGCTCCTACCGTGAGCAACACCGCCCGCACCGTCCTCCGGCTCAGCCTCTCTGTTGCGCTTTGCATCCTCGCGCTCACCTCCGGGTTCGCCCGCGCCGCCGACACCGCCCGCGCCACCATTGTCCGGGCCGTCCTCGCCGACTCTCCGGCACAACAACGCGAACTCATCGCCACTCTCGCCGGCCAAGCCGACGAAGCCATTCCCGCCCTCCTCGAGGCCTGGCGCAGGGATTCACTATTTCTCTACGCCGCGCCCGGAGGCGCCACTGTCCCCGTCCAACTCGTGGGCGAGAAGGACGCCGCCGAGGCCCAGTCCGCCCTCCGCATCGCCGATGGCCAACCGCTCCTCGACGCCGCCGGCACCCCCCTCCGCCTCGTGGGCGCCGATCTCACCGCCGTCGAGCATACCTCCGCGCTCCGCCGCGCCATGAAGGCCGTGCTCGATCTGCGCGACCTCGGCTCCCCGGACCTCGAGAAGCGTCTCCGCGCCATTCAGGTCGTCGGCTTCGCGCAGGACGTCGAGAAGCTTCCCATCCTGCAGCAACGCCTCGAGACCGAGACCGAGCCGCGGGCCCGCACCACGCTGCGCGAGGCCATCGGCCTCATCGGGCTCAAAGCACCCACCGATGCCGAGAAGCTCGCCGCCCTCGCGGAGCTGAAGACCCTGCACACGCTTGCCAGCGCCGATCTGGTCAAGGCCGCGTTGCGCGACGCCGAGGCGGCCCGGAAACCCGCGCTGGTCGAGGCCGCCCGCGCCGCGCTCCGCGCCATCGAGTCGCACCGCTCGACCGTCAACTTTCTGGGCACGCTGTTCCGTGGCGCCTCGCTCGGCAGCATCCTCCTCATCGTTGCCCTCGGCCTGGCGATCACATTCGGTCTGATGGGTGTCATCAACATGGCGCACGGCGAGATGATCGCGGTCGGCGCCTACACGACCTACGTGGTGCAGAACGTCTTTGGCAACGGCTTGGCGTTGTCTCCGTTCGGCAAATTCACGATTAATCTGCCCGGCTTCGGCGCCACCGGCTGGGCCTACCAGTCGTACTTCCTCGTGGCCCTCCCGCTGAGCTTCCTCGCCGCCGCTGCGGTTGGTGTCGCACTCGAGCGTGGGGTGATCCGTTTCCTCTATCGCCGCCCGCTCGAGAGCCTGCTCGCGACCTGGGGCGTCTCGCTCGTGTTGCAGCAGCTCTTCCGTTTCATCTTCGGCGCCAACAACGTCCAGGTCTCCAGCCCGGCCTTCCTCAGCGGCAACTGGACGGTGAACGACATCCTCCTCGGCTGGAACCGTGTCTTCGTCATCGGCTTCGCCGGATTGATCGTGCTCGGTGTCTGGCTCGTGCTCACGCGCACCTCCCTCGGCCTGCTCATCCGCGCCGTCATGCAGAATCGCGCGATGGCCTCGTGCATGGGCGTGCGCACCAGCCGCGTGAACATGCTCACGTTCGGCCTCGGCAGCGGTCTCGCGGGTCTCGCCGGCGCTTTCCTCAGCCAGATCGGCAACGTCGGTCCCTCCCTCGGCCAGAACTACATCGTCGACTGCTTCATGACCGTCGTCGTGGGCGGCGTGGGCAACATCGCCGGCACCGTCCTCAGCGCCACCGGTATCGGGTTCGCGGATCAGGCGCTCCAGCAGGCGCTCGGCAATCCGGTGCTGGGCAAGATCCTCGTGCTCGGCGCCATCATCCTCTTCCTGCAATGGCGCCCCGCCGGTCTCTTCGTCACCCGCAGCCGCAGCCTCGACTGAGCGCGCCCCTTTTCCTGATTTCCACATTCAACACTCTCCGGTCTCCGCTTTCCGGTTTCCGCGTTCTTCATGTCCCGCCTCGCCGCTTTTCTCGCCGCCCGCCGCAATCCCCGCGCCATCTCGCGGGGCGAGCTGATCGCCGTCGGGATCTTCGCGATCCTCGTCGTGCTCGTCCTGCCCTTCGCCAACCAGCACGGATGGATCTCCGACTTCGCGATCAACCTCTGGGGCAAGTATCTCTGCTACGCGCTACTCGCGATCTCGGTCGATCTGCTCTGGGGCTACACCGGCCTGCTCTCCCTCGGTCAGGCGCTCTTCTTCAGTCTCGGCGGCTACATGATGGGCATGCACCTCATGCGCATGATCGGCGACCTCGGCCAGTACCGCCAACCGATCCCCGACTTCCTCGTCTTCCTCGGCTGGACGGAGCTGCCAACCTTCTGGAGACCGTTCTCCAGTTTCCCGTTCGCGCTCGCGATGGTCCTGATCCTGCCCGGCCTGTTGGCGTGGCTGTTTGGTTACCTCGCCTTCCGCTCTCGCATCAAGGGTGTCTACTTCTCGATCCTCACCCAGGCGCTCACCTACGGCGCCGCGCTCATGTTCTTCCGCAACGACATGCTCATGGGCGGCAACAACGGCTTCACCGACTTCAAGTTCATCCTCGGCTTCGATATCCGGGAGCCCGCCACGCAGCGCGGCCTCTTCGTCGTCACCGCCGTCACACTTCTCGTCGTCTACCTGCTCTGCCGCTGGCTCAACGGCACCAAGTTCGGGCTCGTGCAGCAGGCCGTGCGCGACGGGGAGAACCGCGCGCTCTTCTCCGGCTACGCCACCGCCCACTTCAAACTCTTCATCTTCATCGTGAGCGCGCTCATCGCCGCGATCGGCGGCGCGCTCTACGTCCCGCAGGTCGGCATCATCAACCCCAGCGAGATGACGCCCGATAAGTCCCTCGAGGCCGTCGTCTGGGTCGCCGTCGGCGGCCGCGGCACGTTGCTCGGTCCGGTGATCGGCGCGGTCGGCGTCAACGCGCTCAAGAGCTGGGCCACCCGCGCCATCCCCGATTTGTGGATTCTGCTCATGGGCGGTCTTTTCATCCTCGTCGTGCTCTTCCTTCCCGGCGGCATCGTCAGCATCCCGGGCATCGTGCGCGGCTGGATCAAGAAGAAGTCCCCGGCTAGCTCCGCTCCTGCGCCGGCTCCCGCCGCCCCCGCTCCGGCCAAAACCTGATCCGCCCTTCATTCGCATTCATCTGCGGTTCCATCACTCCCCTTCCGTTCCTGATTCCCTGATTTCCACACTCCCCTCTTCCGCCTCCGCCCTCCGTTCCTGTCTGTTTCCAGTTTTCCACATTCGCCATTCCGGCTCTGGCCACTCCGCGATCCGCATTCCGAAATCCGCAATCTCCGCCGATGCCCTCCGCCATCCTCACCGTCGAAGACGTCAACAAGACCTACGATGGCTTCCGCGCCATCTCCGACCTGCATTTCTATCTCTTCGAGGGCGAGCTGCGCACCGTCATCGGCCCCAACGGCGCGGGCAAGTCCACCTTCTTCGATCTCATCTCCGGTCGCGCCAAACCCGACACCGGCAAGATCGAGTTCGGTTCCGATCCTCTCACCACCATCGACCTCACCGCGCGCAACGAGTACCAGATCAACCGCCTCGGCATCGGCCGGAAGTTCCAGACCCCCAGCGTCTACACCGAGCACACCGTCTGGGATAACCTCGTCCTCTCGCTCAAGGGCCCGCGCGGCGTCTTCGCCTCGCTCTTCCATCGCCTCGACTCCACCGATCGCGATCGCCTCGACGAGCTCCTCAAGCTCATCCGCCTCGACACGAAACGCGACTGGCTCGCCGGCCTCCTCGCCCACGGCGAGAAGCAATGGCTCGAGATCGGCATGCTCCTCGCCCAGCAGCCCAAGCTCCTTCTCGTCGACGAGCCCGCGGCCGGCATGACCGACGAGGAGACGCACCGCACCGGCGAGCTCCTCCTCTCCCTCGCCGGCAAGCACAGCCTGATCGTCATCGAACACGACATGACCTTCGTCCGCCAAATCGCCCAAAACGGCAAGGTCACCGTCCTCCACCAGGGCACCGTGCTCTGCGAAGGAAAGTTCGACGAAGTGCAATCGAACCCGAAGGTCCGCGAAGTCTACCTCGGCCGCGGCAAACCCACGAAGAACTAGCCACCGATGCACACCGATCTTCTCAGATCGAATCCTCCCGTTCTTCGGGATCTGTGCCCATCTGTGTTCATCTGTGGCCAACTTCCCCCTCCGTTCCTGATTCCCTGATTTCCACATTCATCCTCCGTGTCCTCCTCCGCCTCTCTGCCGGAGGTTCTTCCGCAGGGAGAATGCTCTCTGTCTCCCAAACCGTTCTCCGTTTCTTCCGCTTCCTGATTTCCTGAGTTCCAGATTCTCCGTCTCCGCTCCGCCTTCCGCCTCCGTTCCCGCCTTCCTGATTTCCACATTCTCTCTTCCGCCATCGTGTCCACCGCCCTCCTCCAGCTCTCCTCCGTCGAGACCGACATCGGCGGCTCGCGCATCCTCCGCGGCGTCGACCTCGAGGTGAACCCCGGCGAGGTCGTCGCCCTGATGGGCCGCAACGGTGTCGGGAAAACCACCACGCTGCGATCCATCACCGGTGTGCTCCCGATCCGCGCCGGCTCGATCACCTTCGCCGGCCAGGCCATCCAGCGCCTCTCCTCCGATGCCCGCGCCCGCCTCGGCATCGGCTACGTGCCGCAGGGCCGCGACATCTTCCCGCACCTCACCGTCGAGGAAAACCTCCATGTCGGCCTCGTCGTGCACAGCGTGAAGGGCCCTGCCGCCAAGCGCGCCCTCGAACGCGTCTTCACCCTCTTCCCGGTCCTGAAGGAGATGCTCTCCCGCAAGGGCGGCGTGCTCTCCGGCGGCCAGCAGCAGCAGCTCGCCATCGGCCGCGCGCTCCTCACCGGCCCGCGCCTGCTCATCCTCGACGAGCCAACCGAGGGTATCCAGCCCTCGATCATCGACCACATCGGTGACACGCTCAAGAAGCTCAAGGAGGAGGAGCTCCGCCACGATCTTCTCGGCGAGGTGAAGCACGCGCTCAAGTCCCTCCACGCGGAGGGGCAACTCGCGATCCTCCTCGTCGAGCAGTACGTCGATTTTTGCCGCGAGGTCGCCGACCGCTTCTATGCCATGGACCGCGGCGCCGTCGTCGCCTCCGGCCCCATCGCCTCCCTCACCGACGAAGTCGTGAAGGAACATCTTCAGGTTTAGTTCCGAACATTCCGAACCTCCACAGAAGTAAACGAAGAGAACAAAGAAAACCCTTCGCCATGAAGCCTGATCGCCCGAGGCGCTGAGCCAGTCGAAGGGCACGCGATTCGGTCCCTCTTCGTTCCCTTCGTTAGCTTCTGTCGCATCCGTTTCCTGAGTTCCAGATTCTCTCCCTCCGCCATGCACCTCACCCCTCGCGAGCGCGAAAAACTCCTGATTGTCGTCGCCGCCGATCTCGCCCGCCGCCGCCAGTCCCGCGGCCTCAAGCTCAACTATCCCGAGGCCATCGCCATCATCTCCTACGAGATCATGGAAGGCGCCCGCGACGGCCGCACCGTCGCCGACCTTATGAGCTATGGTACCACGCTCCTCACGCGCGACCAGGTCATGGAAGGCGTCGCCGAGATGATCCACGAGGTCCAGGTCGAAGCCACGTTCCCCGACGGCACCAAGCTCGTCACCGTCCACAACCCGATTCGCTGAAACTCCCATGATCCCCGGCGAAATCATCCCCGCTTCCGAGCCCGCCGCACTCCCGGCCAACCTCGGCCTGCCCACCGTCACCCTCGAGGTCGTGAACACCGGTGACCGCCCGATCCAGGTCGGCTCGCACTACCACTTCTTCGAGACGAACACCGCGCTCACCTTCGATCGCGCCGCCGCCCGCGGCTTCCGCCTCAACATCCCCGCCGGCACCGCCGTGCGTTTCGAGGCGGGCGACACCAAGCGCGTCGAGCTCGTCGCCCTTGCTGGCGCCCGCGAAGTCTTCGGCCTCAACGCCCTCGTGTCCGGCCAGCTCGACGCTGCATCGCGTCCGAGAGGTAGGGACGTTTCTCCGAAACGTCCGAAGCCCACCGCACCCAAGAAACTCGCCGCCAAGAAGAAGCGCTAGCGCCTCCCGCGTCTCCTCGTCCGTTCCTGATTCCGCATCCTCCGCCCAGCTCCCTTCCGTCCTCCATGTCCTCCTCCGCCTCGGTGTCCTCTGTGTCCAAATCTTCCGTTCCGTTACTGATGAGCTGAGCTCCAGATTCTCCGCCTTCCGGTCCTCCCGGTCCACCTCCGTTCCAGTTTTCCAGCTTTCCACATTTCCCTTCCCGGCTCCGGCCATTCCGCAACCCGCATTCCGCAATCCGCAATCGCCATGCCGCTCAATCTCTCCCGCCGCCAATACGCCGAGATGTTCGGCCCCACCGCCGGCGACCGCGTCCGCCTCGCCGACACCGAGCTCTTCGTCCAGGTCGAGCGCGACCTCATCGCGGAGGCCGCCGGCTACGGCAACGAGGTGAAGTTCGGCGGCGGCAAGGTCATCCGCGACGGCATGGGCCAGTCGCCGACCGCGACCGATGCCGAATCGCTCGACCTCGTTATCACCAACGCCCTCATCCTCGATCCGCTCATCGGCGTCATCAAGGCCGACATCGGCATCAAGCACGGCCGCATCGTCGGCATCGGCCACGCGGGCAACCCCGGTATCCAGTCCGGCATCGGCTCGTTCTACGCCGACCCCGCCACGAAGAAGAAGAACGCGATGATCGTCGGCGCCTGCACCGAGGCGATCGCGGGCGAGGGCTGCATTGTCACCGCCGGCGGCATCGACACGCACATCCATTTCATCTGCCCGCAGCAGATCGACGAGGCCATCAGCTCCGGCATCACCACCATGCTCGGCGGCGGCACCGGCCCCGCGCACGGCACGCTCGCCACCACCTGCACGCCGGGCGCCTGGAACATGCACCGCATGCTCGAGGCGGCCGAGGCGTTCCCGATGAACCTCGGTTTCCTCGGCAAGGGCAACTGCGCCACCAAGAAACCACTCCGCGAGCAGATCCTCGCCGGCGCCATCGGCCTCAAGCTCCACGAGGACTGGGGCACCACCCCCGCCGCGATCGACACCTGCCTCGGCGTGGCTGACGAGCTCGATGTCCAGGTCGCCATCCACACCGACACGCTCAACGAGTCCGGCTACGTCGACGACACCCTGCGCGCCTTCAAGGGCCGCACGATCCATACCTTCCACTCCGAAGGCGCCGGCGGCGGCCACGCGCCCGACATCATCCGCGTCTGCGGCGAGGCCAACGTCCTCCCCTCCTCGACCAACCCGACGCGCCCCTTCACGGTCAACACCATCGACGAGCACCTCGACATGCTCATGGTCTGCCACCACCTCGACTCGAAGATTCCCGAGGACGTCGCCTTCGCCGAGTCGCGCATCCGCCCCGAGACCATCGCCGCCGAGGACCGTCTCCACGATCTGGGCGCAATCTCGATGATGTCCTCCGACTCGCAGGCCATGGGCCGCATCGGCGAGGTCATCTGCCGCACCTGGCAGACCGCGCACAAGATGAAGACCCAGTTCGGCGCGCTCACGGGCGCCGCGCACACCGCCGCCGACAACTTCCGCGCGCTCCGCTACCTCGCGAAGTACACCATCAACCCTGCGATCGCGCACGGCATCAGCCACGTCGTCGGCTCCGTCGCCGTCGGCAAGCTCGCCGATCTCGTCATCTACAAGCCCGCGCTCTTCGGCGTGAAGCCCGAGATGATCCTCAAGGGCGGCTTCATCGCGTGGGCCAACATGGGCGATCCCAATGCCTCGATCCCCACACCGCAGCCGATGTTCTACCGCCCGCAGTTCGGCGCCTTCGGCCGGGCGCGCACGAGCACCAGTCTCACCTTCGTCAGCGAAGCCTCGCTGAAGCAGAAACACGGTATCCGTGATCTGGGCCTCCACCGCGAACTCGTCGCCGTGAAACGCTGCCGCAAGATCGGCAAGCGCGACATGGTCCTCAACGACGCGTTGCCGAAGATCGAAGTCGACCCGGAGACCTACACCGTGAAAGCCGACGGCGTGCACCTCACCTGCGAGCCAGCCAAGGTCCTCCCCATGGCCCAGCGGTATTTCCTGTTCTGAAGCATGCCTGCGAGGTAGGATCCTGCCCGCCCGAGGCGGGCAAGCTTGCAGGCGATTGCTCTCACCCAAGCCGCAACCCGCGCGGGTCCTGTCGCGCATCCCAGAACCGCGCGATTTCGATCACCCCGCGTGCTTCGTCCACGCGGTAGTAAATCACGAACCAGGGGCGATGGACGATCCGGCGAACTCCGGGCCGTGCTTTCACCTCGACCCCGCGGCGTGGAAATTGCGCCAGCGACAAGGCTCGATCGACCAACGCGTGCCCGAGTCTTGCAGCCGCCTCCGGATTCTTCTGCGCCAGAAACGCTCCCACTTGGCCGAGGTCGCGTCCGGCTTGGGCGGAGAAGATTACCTTCCAGTCCATGTCGCGATCTGTTCGCGAACCTGGTCGGCGGTCAGTGTCGGCTCTGCTTCCAGTGAACGCAGCCCGGCATCGATCGCTGAGAGCACTTCCGACGACTCCTCGGGCAGGAGCCGCGCCGCGATCCAATCCGCCACCTCGCGCATTTGGGCCGGCGAGAACTTCTCCAATGCGGCCTCGACTTCGCTCACGGTGCTCATGTCGAGGAGCATGCGAGATCCGCTTGGGGCGGCAAGTCCGCCCTCATGGCAGACAACGCAGTCGCCATCGTGGCAGCGCTCACCTACAGCTCCCGTCATTCCCGCTCACTAACATGGACTACATTGAGGAACAACTCCAGCGCATACGCCCAGACCTAGTTGAGTCCTACCGCGAAGCGCTCCAAGTACTCCAAACTGCCTTCAAGCTGAGGTTCACCTTCTCTGCGCTTTTGCTACGAGAGATCGTGGAGAAGCTATCGTTGTCTCATGGGCTTGGGAAGAACTCTGCTGCAGCAACGTTCGCCCGAACGAGCTGCAAGTGGATCGAAGCTGTGAAACCTTCTCCGTTCTTCCATCGCGGAGACAAGGAGCCAGAGGAACTCACTCTACGTGGCCATTTGCTTCTGTCCTCATTCATCATCCGGCCACCAAGTGACTTTTCACCCGAGCAACAGAACACCATCTACGCCGCTATCGATAGACTCGTGGCCACTCGTAAGCGACTCTCCGATAGAACTCACGATATCATCGGCTCTAGCCAACTCTCCGAGGCCGAAGGGCGTCCCTTGATCGACGAAGTCCTCCACACGCTGGAAGAAGTCCTCCGCCTCAAACGAACAATTCTGGATATTATCGAGCTCAGGTTCTCCGATTCAGCATCCATAGGCATCGGTATCCTTGATGATGGTGATTACTCAAAAGAATAGCTCCGCCTCGCGGCTGTGCGCGCAACTCTCGGCTCCGCGGAGTCGACCTCGACAATCATCACCGTCTTCGCGGCGTGATCGACCCAGTAGGCCAAGATGAATCCCTCGGTTAGCAGGTGCTCCACGGTGTGGCCGGAAGAGTCGGTGACGACGTAGTCCGAGCCGACAAACGGATTGCGCGCCAGAATCCGGCAGAGATCGAGCACGCGCTGCGCCTTGCGCCGCGGCAGCGCGACGATGGCGTTGGCGGCCAACTCCGAGTAGACCGGGGGGAGGTTGCCGCGGTCAGGCGCAGGCGACGCGAGCGGCGAGTGCTTCCGCGGATACGATTTTGCCGCGCCTCATGGCGCCGAGGCGTTTTGCCGTCGCTTGCTTCCATGCCGGCGTCTCGTGTTTCAGGCGAACCAGGTAGGCGAACAGTTCCTGCCGCTCACTCTTCTTGAGCTTGGAAACCGCCTGCTTGAGTTCGAGAACGCTCATGGCGGCACGCTACCGAGCGCCACCGGAGCGTCAAGGGCCCCGCCAGCCGGCGCCGCGTCCCCCTGTTTCCCCCTCGGATTCTGCCGGCGCCTGGGCCACGATCGTCCCCTCATGCCGCTTCGCCAACTGCGCGCTCTGCCCGAACGCCTCGATACCGCCCGCCTCTTCCTGCGGCCCTACCGCGCCGACGATGCGCCGTGGTACTTCGCCATGGCCCAGCGCAACCGCGACCACCTCGCCTGCCACGAGTCCGGCAACTCCATCTTCTCCATCCACTGCGAGGCCGATGCCGCACGTGTGCTCCGCGACTTCGCCGCACAGTGGCAGGAGCGTCGCGCCTTCATCCTCGGCGTCTTCCTCCGCGGCACCGAAGAGTTCGCCGGCCAGATCTACCTCGGCGTGACCAACGACGCCCTGCCCGCGCTCAACCTCGGCTTCTTCGCCGACTGCGCGCACGTCAACCAAGGCTACCTCACCGAGGCCGCCCGCCGCGCGCTGCGCTTCGCCTTCGAGGATCTCGGCGCCCACCGCGTGGGCCTCTGGTGCGACGATACCAACACCGGCAGCCGCCGCGTCGCCGAACGCTGCGGCTTCCGCCTCGAGGGCCATGTGCGCGAAGACAAGCGCCACCCCGACGACACCGTCACCGGCTCGTTCTGTTTCGGCTGGCTGCACTCCGAGTATCGGACAGTCGTACACGCAGGATGAGCATTGCACGGCGTCGCGGAACGCTGCCACACTTGCGACCATGTACAAGCTCCTGCCGGCCAACGGACGCAGCATCGAGGATTTCACCGGTCAATCGGTGAAGGGCGACATCGCCGAAGCCCTGGCGAATGCCGCCGAGAAGGCGCGCCTCACGCTCGCGGCCGAGGCGATCGAGTGGAATCTGCTCCAGATCTGCGGCACCACCACCGCGGAGAGCACCACGGTGGTGGCCACGATCAAGGCCAAGGCCACCGCCTGAGCCACGTTTTCCGGGCTGCGCCGCCTGGGGCTTGCTGTCATGCGAGCCAACGCACACCGTCGCGTTGTGCGTTCTTCCCCCCGCCAAATGACCCGTGGGCTCCGCTGGTCCGGCGCTCTGCTGCTCGTCGCCGCAACGACCCTCGTCGTTCCTCGTTGGTGGTGCGGCCGCGAGGGCGAGCGCTGGTACGCCGGTGATCGCGATACCGTGGCCGTGCTGGCGCGCCACGTCGCCGACACCGTGGCGCGCGGCGTGAGCGACGCGGACTTCACCTCCGACAGCGCGCTCTTCCGCGGCGAGTGGGCGTTCGGCACCTACCAGATGGCGGCGCTCGGCCTGCTCCAGACTTGTCGCGAGCATCCGGAGCTCCGCGACGAGCTGCGGCCCGGCGTCGAGCGCGCGATCACCGGTCTGCTCTCCCCCGCCGTCCGCACCTTCGACGCCCAATCCTGGAACGAGGACGCGCTCGATTCTCTCGGCGGCCCGCACGGCCATGCCGCCTACCTCGGCTACCTCAACCTCGTGCTCACGCTCGACCGCGCGACGTTCGCCGACTCGCGCCACACTGCTCTCAACGACCGCATCTCCGCCGCCCTCGCCCGCCGCTTCCGCACCGCTCCCCATCAGATCATCGAGACCTACCCCGACGAGGCGTACCCAGTGGACAATGCCTCTGGCCTTGCGTCGCTCCTGCTCCACCAACGCCTCACCGGCACCGATCACTCCGCCGCGATTGCCGGCACGATCGAATGCTTCCGCAACCGCTGGCGCGATCCGCGGAATGGTCTGTTGCTGCAGGCGATCGATCATCGCTCCGGCCAACCCACCGACCGCGGCCGTGCCAGCGGCACCGCGCTCGCCGCGTACTTCCTCGCGATGGCCGATCCCGAGCTCGCGCGCCCGTATTTCCAGTCGCTGCGCACCCACCTCGCCGGCTCAATCCTCGGCTTTGGCTATGTCGACGAGTACGCCGCTGGCGAACGTGGCGGCGGCGACATCGATTCCGGTCCGCTCATCTTCGGCATGAGTCCCTCGGGCACAGGGTTCACCATCGCGACCAGCCGAGCCTTCGGCGACCGCTCGTTGTATGTCAGCCTCGCGCGCACCGCCTACCTCATGGGCGCCCCGGTCACGCGCGGCGACGAACGCTTCTTCATCACCGGCGGTCCACTCGGCAACGCCATCATGCTCGCGATGTTCACCGCCCAGCCCGTCCGCCCATGAAACGTCGCCCGCCCACGCTCCGCCGCATCTTGATCGAAGCCGCCATATTGGTCGCGGTGCACTTCTTCCTGCTCCAGATCTTGGCTCGTGTGAATCTGCTCGAGCACCTGCTCGCCCCGGGCGCCGATTCGCGCTTCGCGCTCGGCGTGACCGTCGCGTTCCTGCTGTTGCGCGTCTTCCTGTTCGTCTTCGCGCCCGGTTGGTTGTTCGCCCGGCTTTGGCTGTGGGGCACGCGACCAGGGGCAGACGTACGGTCTGAAGACCCTAGGTAGGAACGTGCTTGCACGCGATTTGCGCGCCCGCTGTTCGCAGCTGTCGTCATCGTCCGCAAGCAGGCTCCCGCCTACCCCTGCAGTCTGCGCAGATCCGACAGCAGACCGGGCAACACGGGCGCGAGCGCGGAGCGCAGCGCGCCGAAGGTGTCGCGCAACGCGAGGCCGCCGCTCGCGACCAAGCGCACGATCCACACGCCGGGGGCGAGCGCCGTCACGCCGCAGAGGCAGCCATCGCGGTGCAGCGCGCGGAGCTGCTCCCACACCGGCGCATCGGCGGCGAGCGCGGGCGCGGCGATCACCGCGGTGCCGAACCACGCTTCGCGCATCCCATGGAACATCGCGAGCCGCGCCAGCTCCATACCGCTGGCATCGAGTCGCTCGCGCAGAAGCAACCGGCCCTCCTGCACAATCTCAAGCCCGATGCACAGCCGCCGCCACGCCCAGCACTCCCCTCGCCCCACCCTGCCCGGTGCGAGCTGGTCGGTGAAGAACGTCGTCGCGCCCGCCGCGAGCTCGAGCCGGGTGTGTTGCGCGTAGTCGGTCTCGCGGTGCGGGTAGAGCGCCTCGGGCGCGTACTCGAGCCACGCCCCCGCGCCGACGGTGAACCGCTGCCGGCAACGCGCGGCGCCGCTTTGCATCATGAAGGCGCGCGCGGCGGCAGGAGTCGTCACAGCAAGCGACGCCGCCGGCTCGGCGGCGAGGTCGAGCTCGAGTTCGTCGCCGGCGAGGATGCCGGCGGTCGAGTTGACGAGCTGCACGTGGAGCGCTCGGCCATCCCAATACGGTTTGCTCAGGTGGAACGGCGCGCGGAACGACTGGCGCGCGAGATAGGTCTCGCCGCTGGCGCGCGCAGCCGCAGCGAGTTGCAGGTGCCCGCGCAGCGCGGCGGCATTTTCAGGCGCGGCCATGGTTCGATCGCGTGGTAGAAACCAACCCACGGCCGGTTGGTAGGGCGGTTTCTCCGAAACCGCCGCTCCGGGGATGCCGATGACCGCGGAACCTGTTCCGGCCGTGTCGGACGGCTCGGAGAGCCGTCCCTACCTCGGGCACCCAGTTACGGGGGACATCGTGGCGGTGGGCAGTGTTCATCGCAGAATATGCTCTTCGTTCCCTTCGTTGCCTTCTGTCGGCTCCGGTTTCCGGTTCCGGAGCGCTCACGCGGTCTTCGGCTTCGTCGCGAAGAGCACTTCGCGCTCGAGCCAGGCAATCACGGCGTCGAGACCCTGCTCGCTCTTGAGATCGCAGAAGAGGAACGGCCGCGCCCCGCGCTGCGCCTTGGCGTCGCGCTCCATCACGGCGAGGTCGGCGCCGACGTGCGGGGCGAGGGAGATCTTGTTGATGAGGAGCAGATCGCTGAAACGGATCGCCGGGCCGCCCTTGCGGGGGATCTTGTCCCCCTCGGCGACGTCGATCACGTAGATGAACGAGTCCACCAGCTCGGGCGAGAAGGTGGCCGAGAGGTTGTCGCCGCCGCTCTCGACGAGCACGAGCTGCAGGTCGGGAAACGCCGCCTCGAGCCCGCGCACGGCCTGCTCGTTCATCGTCGTGTCGTCGCGGATGGCGGTGTGTGGGCAACCGCCCGTCTCCACGCCGACGATGCGTTCGGGCGCGAGCGCGCTGTTGCGCTTGAGGAACTGCGCGTCCTCGAGGGTGTAGATGTCGTTCGTGACGACAGCCATCGAGTAGCGCTCGCGCAGCTTCTGGCAGAGCCGCAGGCAGAGCATGGTTTTGCCGGAGCCCACGGGGCCGCCGACGCCGATTCGAGGAGGACGGGACATGAGAGTTGCAGAGTGGAGATTGCGGATTGCGGAATGGGGAACGGTTCGGATTCGGAGCGACAGAAGGTAACGAAGAGAACGAAGAGGGAGAGTGGCTGGGTGATCAGTTGGGCAAGGAAGCCAAGAGCTGTTCTCGTAAGTTTCCGGTCTTTGTTTCCTTCGTTATCTTCTGTGGTCCGCTTTCGCCCAGCTCAGGAAATGAAGAGCCGGAAGTCGGCGGTCTCGTGGCGGCCGGAGGCGATGTCCCACCACGGGTTGAACGTGCCGAGCTCGTCCAGCGCGCGGCCGGGCGCGGTGGCGATCTCGGTCTCGCCGGCGGCGAGCGCTTCGGCGAGGAGCGTGTGGCTGGCGTTCTGGCCGAGGCGCAGAAGCTTCACCGCGGCCGCGACCAGCGCGGAGAGCGCGCCGTAGAGCACCGCGGCGAGCACGGCCTCGCGCGGCGCACCGAGCGCGCGGCCCTCGAT
>JAEWNN010000097.1 GCA_023457035.1 Verrucomicrobiota bacterium | reverse complement strand
CGGCCGGAATGAAACGCGCCACCAACGCCGCCAGACCGTCAAGGGACTTGGCCTGCGACCCCAGTTGCGAGGCCACCGGCGCCGCACGCCGGCCGCACAGCCGATGGGAAAAACCGGGCAGATAGGGAGTGGCCGAGGACATGCGTGCCCATGCAGCGGATACCATGCCGCGGCAGGTCTTTAATCGTTGTTAATCAACCGACTACCGCGCTAACTTAGTGCCATTCAATCCCGACTCCTTTCGATCCGCGGCGTTCGGGTCGACTGAGCGCTGCCCCGACGGGACTTGGTCAATGAAGGGAAACGAAAAGCCCGCCCCCTCCTGCCGGCCCCTATGCGCGTGATGAACGAGTCGTATGGTCAAGTCCTGCACTGAATCACGATCTTTCCCACGAACTGGCCTTGGCCGAACTGCTCGTACGCTCTCGCCGCGTCGGCTAGTGTGAAGCTTGAAGCGATCACCGGCTTCGCCTCTCCACTTACAGCCAGCTGCATCAGCGTTTCCAGGTCCGCCACTGTCGTTTTCTGGGCGACGATCTTGAAGACCTTTCCTTGCTTCTTCGCCCTCCGCCGGCCCGCCACGAGGTAGCGCAGCAACGATCCCGGTGTACCGCCGACGATGGCGTGAATGCCGCCGGGCGCCAAGGCGCTCAAATAGGCGTCCATTGGCAGGCTGATGTTCACATCCAAGATACGGTCCCAAGTCCTGCCCGTTCCATAACAGCCAGGGTCCGGCCAAGCCAGTGCTTCGTCGGCGCCCAGATCCAGCAGCGCCTCAAGCTTCTCGCGGCGGTCGCAGGCCGTCACCCTCACCCCACGCGCCTTGGCCATCTGGATCGCCAAGGTGCCCACGCCGCCGCCAGCGCCGCTGATCAGCAGGGTCCGCCCGGGCTGGGGGTTGAGGGCATCTCGGAAGGCTTGCAGGGCCAGCATGCCGGCCTGGGGAAGGCAGGCGGCTTGCTCGAAGCTAAGTTCAGGTGCTTTGCGGGCCAGGATTGTTTCGGACGCAACCGCGTATTCAGCGAAGGCGCCCCAGGCCCCCTTGACGCTCAGATCTCCCATCACAGCGTCGCCTACTTTGAGCCGCTGCACCTTTGGGCCCACCGCCTCCACCACACCAGCCAAGTCGGAGCCGGGCACTCGTTGTCGCGGGCTCAGGATACCGGAAAGCGGCCGCCAAGCCTTAGGCTTGCCCGTGAGCCGGTCCCAGTCCCACGAATTGAGGCAGGCGGCATGAACGCGGATGAGAACCTCATCCGCTCGCGGCACGGGCCGGGGCGTGTCGACTAGTTGGAGCACGGCGGGAGTGCCGTAGGCCGGTTGAAGGACGGTCAGCATGAGCGGAAGAGGAGCAGGGTGCGGTGCCGCAGCCGATGCGGCATCTACAGGCAGCAACCAATGCGGTCTGAATCAACTCTTCTCACACAGCGCGCCCGAACCGAGGGGGCTCCTCCAGTCAGTCGCCGCCGGCCGCGCCCCTGCCGCAGCGGCTGATGCAGAACAGCTCGGACAGGTCGGTGATCGTGAACTGCCCGCCACGCGCCAGCGTGACGAACCTTATGAGCTCTTCCATGTGGGTTACTTCCTTCCAGGGCATCGCGCCCTATGTGTAACCCATCAGCCCGGATTAAGTGTCACCTATCATCCCGGATCATACCGGTGGTCGAGGCCGACGCGTTTGCCGGCGAAGGCCTCGCCGAGGTGGTATCACCGCGCGCGGGAGGCTTCGCGTCGGTTCATCATCCGCCAAGAATTGCGCCGGGATCGACTGGGCGACTTTCCGCATGGCGTCCACTGCGCTTTGCCAGTCGGGCACGTACTTTCCGCCGACTCCAATTCGGAGAAACCCAAGTTCGGAAATCGAACAAACGAAGAACTCCGCGCCCAGGCGCTTCTGCTGGGTGAGCCATTTGTCGGCCGTCGCATGTTCGGTATGGCCGGCGTACCCGAGCGCCCCGAACGCACTCACGTCCAGCAGGAATTTCATGGGAAATCGGCCAGGATGGCGCGCACTCGTTCCGTCGTCAGCGGAGCGGTTCCTGCGACCGGGGCTATACTCACCAACCCGCTGGCCTTGGAGCGGACGAACCGGGGCTTGGGCGGTGGCGTTTCGGCCAGTGCCAGCACAATCTCGTTACCCCGCACCGTGCAATTGAACACAGTGCCAGCCCGAAGTCCGAGGCGGCGGCGAGCCGCGGCGGGAAGGACGATCTGGCCCTTGCTGGAGAGTTTCGTCGTCATGCCTTACCGTCTTGCGGAGGCGGAAGAACGTCAAGGGTCCTGGCAGGATGCGGGCTGAGCGCCGTTCCCCTCCCTCAATCCGACAGACGGCCGAGCTGGAGCTCGGCGTTCCCGGGACGGAATCGTCTGCCCTTCGACGGGCTCAGGGCCTTGGACGGCAAGCAGGCTCCTGCCTCCGTCGATCGGATCTCGGTGCACTCTGTGTGCTCTGTGGTGAAGATCTTCCGTCGGCTCGGGCTTCGTTCTCTTCGTTGGCTTCTGTCGTCCGGATTGTCTGTGCCTGAGCGGCTCACCGGGGACTCTGCTGTTCAGCAGAGCCCTAACGCGGAATCGCCTGCAAGCAGGCTCCCACCTCGGGCAACCCGATCTCTGCGAACTCCTTGGCCTCTGTGCCCTCTGTGGCCAGTCCGGAAGGACGGCTCGGAGAGCCGTCCCTACCTCGATCTGCAATCGGCTGAACGGCTGCGCCGTCCAGCTACGGCTCACCGGGGACGGTTCGCCCTACCACGGAATCGGAGGCGGTGCGAGCAAGCTCGCCCCCTACAGGTTGAACGGCTGCGCGGAGGGATCAGGGCTTCAGCTCCAGTTCGTCGTTTTTGACGCGGAAGGTGAGGGTGGAGTGGTCCTTCACGTCGACGGCAATGCACGCGCAGGACGTGCCGGAAAAACCCTGCTGTTCTTTTGCGGCGAAATCCGCCTAGCTGGCGGGCGACGACCATGGCGAAGAAATCCAGCGGCGATCCGGCCGCGCCCAAGAAGCTCAGCACCTACACGATCAAGCTCGACGACACGCAGATGAAGAAGCTGCGCGCGGCCTGCGAGGCGAAGTCGTGGGAGCCGTTCGTGGTCGCCTACACGCATTTCGCCTTCAAGGGGCCCGATTGCAACGTGAGCGCCTACACGAGCGGCAAGGTCGTCGTGGCTGGCAAGGGCACGGAGGACTTCGTGCAGAACGTGATCGAGCCCGAGGTGACCGGCCAGGCGAAGCTCGGCTACGACGCGGTGCTGCACCCCGAGTGGTTCACGGCGCACGCCGGGCTCGACGAGAGCGGCAAGGGCGACTTTTTCGGCCCGGTGATCGCGGCGACGGTGATCGCGGAGAAATCGGCGATCGACGCGTGGATCGCGGCCGGCGTGAAGGACAGCAAGAAGATCGCCGACTCGCAGATCATCAAACTCGACGAACTCATCCGCGGCACGCCGGGCGTGGTGGTGGAGACGTGTTCTTGCGGGATGATGAAGTACAACGAGCTGATGGGGCGGCCGGGCGCGAACCTCAACCGGTTGCTCGCCTGGCAGCACGCCACGGCGCTCAACGCGGCGCTGAACCAGAAATGGGTGCCGTGGGGGCTGCTCGACCAGTTCACCGAACAGCCGCTTGTGCAACGCGAGCTGGCGAAGAAGGCGACGGCGCAGTTCGACCTGAAGATGCGCACGAAGGCCGAAGAGGATCCGGTGGTCGCGGCGGCCTCGGTGGTGGCGCGCGCAGCGTTCGTGCGCGAGATGCACGCGCTCTCCTTGAGGTTTGGCGACAAGCTCCAGAAGGGCGCCAGCGCGGCGGTGAAGGCGCAGGCGCACGAGATCATCCGCCGGTTCGGTGCGCCGGCGCTGCGGGAGTTCGCTAAGCTGCATTTCCGCACGGCCTACGAGGTCGTGAGCGAGGCCGGCAAACTCGACGAGTTGCCGCTGAAGGAGCCCGGCGAGAAGATGGAATGGGGGAAACGGTGATTGCGGAATGCGGAGTGCGGAGCGGGGCTTCGCCGGTAATGCGTGAAGCGGGCGCAGTGCGCTGCGGTGTCCGCGGCGAGCATGCCGTCGGCGTAGGGAGCGAGCCTGCTCGCTCCGCTTGGGGTCAGCGCCATCCGGACGGTGCGAGCCAGCTCGCCCCCTACACGGAGAGCTCGGCTTACCGGGCCTTGTCCATTCCGCGATCCGCCTTCCGCAATCCGCATTTCTCCTAGCCATGGCCAAACGTCGCCAGCTCCGCGGCTTCGACCTGAAGCAGATCGTCGGTTTCGATACCCTCATCGGCGTCGATGAGGCCGGGCGCGGTGCGCTCGCCGGGCCGGTCGTGGCTGGCGCGGTGCGGGTGAGCCGCGAGTTTCTCGAGGGCCGCTGGGCGCAGACGCGCGCCTCGAGGGTCAACGACTCGAAACAGCTCTCGGCGGAGCAGCGCGACGAGGTGTTTACCGACCTGCAGGAGCTGGCCGCCGCGGGCGAGATCGCGCTGGGCGTGGGCCGCGCCGAGGTGGGCGAGATCGAAAGCCTGAACATCCTGGGGGCGACGAAACTGGCGATGCGCCGCGCGATGGAGTCGATCTATCCGCCGGAGGTTTTCCGCCAGCGCGAGGAGCCCGACCTGTTTGCCGGCGCGGAGGCGCTGGCGGCCTTCCAGCCCACGGTGAACTGCCGGGTGCTGGTCGACGGCGTGAAGCTGCGCGGCTTCCCGTACCCGCACGAGGGGCTGGTGCATGGCGACGCCCGCTCGTTGTGCATCGCGATGGCCTCGGTGGCGGCGAAGGTCACGCGCGACCGGGCGATGATCGCGCTCGACGCCGAGTATCCCGGTTACGGTTTCGCCGGCCACAAGGGCTACGGGACGGAGGAACACCGGCTCGCGCTCCTGCGGCAGGGCCGCTGCTTCCAGCACCGCGACAAGTTCGTACGCTCGTTCCTCGAGGGGAAACGGCACGACGTGGTCGGTCAGCTGGGCCTCTTCGGCGCGCTCGAAGAAGAGGGGGCGGGGGCGTGAAGGGACGTCCTGCGGAGTTGAAAACCGCCGGCAAGCCGAGCACAACAGGGGGCGTCGTGGCGAAGAAACACACCCCTCTCGACCGTCTGCTCGGCCGACTCGACCATCTGGATTCGGCGGGGCTGACGACGCTCGTCCAGCGGCTGGCGCGCGAGCGCGGGCTGCTGGAGGCGGTGCTCAACACCGTGCAGGAGGGCGTGCTCGTGATCGCCGACACCGGGGCGATCGAATACGGCAACGCCGCGGCGGCGCGCCTGCTCGGCCTGGCCGAAGGGGCGCTGGCGGGGGCGCAGCTCTGGCGCGTGCTGCCGGGCCTGCGGCAGACGCTGGAGGCGACACTTCAGCGCAGCGGACCGCGGCCCGAGGTGATCGCGCGCGAACTGGAGGTGAGTTACCCCCAGCGGCGTTTCCTGCGGCTGCACCTGGTGCCGTTCGACAGCGAGGCGGACGGTCCGCGGCGGTTCACGGCCATCCTCGCCGACATCACGCAGGAGAAGGTTTCCACCGACGAGCGGATCGAGAGCGAGAAGGTGAACTCGATCCTGCTGTTGGCCGGCGGCGTGGCGCACGAGCTGGGCAATCCGCTCAACTCGCTCACGATCCACCTGCAACTGCTCGGGCGGAAGTTGAAGAAACTCCGCTCGTTCGACGACGGCGAGTCGGCGCGAGAGTCGCTGCGCATCTGCCAGGAGGAGGTGGATCGGCTCGACGGCATCATCACGAATTTCCTCGAGGCGATCCGGCCGAAGCCGCCGGACTTCAGCGACGTGAACCCCGCCGAGGTGCTTGAAGAGGTGCTACGGTTTCAGGGCAACGAGCTGGAGAACCGTGGGATCAAGGTCGAGGTGGCGCTGCCGGCCGAGCCGCTGGTGATCCTCGCCGACCGCAACCAGCTCAAACAGGTGTTCTTCAATCTCGTGAAGAACGCGGCGGAGGCGATGCAGCCCGGCGGGTCGCTGCGCGTGCGCTCGCGCCGGGACGACGAGAGTCTCTTCCTGCTCTTCGGCGACACGGGCAGCGGCATCCGGCAGGAGAACCTGGCGCAGATGTTCCAGCCTTATCATACAACGAAGAAGGGGGGGCACGGCCTCGGCCTGATGATCGTGCATCGCATCATGCGCGACCATGGTGGACAGGTCGGCATCGACAGCCGCGAAGGCGTCGGCACGGTCGTCACGCTCCAGTTTCCGCTGAAGCACAAGCGGGTGCGGATGCTGGAGCATTGAGCGGGAGCGCGGCGGACGGGAGTCGAGCGTCGAGGGACGAGTTCCGGAGCACTGGTGCGCGGGCCGGGGCCGACGGGCCGCAAGAGTCCGACTTCGGGGATCGGCTTTCCGCTCTATCGGTTATGTCGCGCGACCGGATCGTCGCAGGCGACCGGGCGGGAAAAATGCCGGAAAAATCCGGGGTCTCGGTTGAGAATAACTTGTCGGTAGTTCCTTTAGTCCTCCCCGGAATCACGCTCCCTCTTTCCCGGGCTTTCTCTTTCAGGTTCCAGTGTCTACCCCTTGGAAAATCCTGGTTCTGGCCCACCGCGATGCGGAGTTGAACCCGCTGCGCCGCGAGCTGGAGCGTGCCGGTGTCGCCGCCGAGCTGACCATCGTGCGCAATGGCGACGCGCTCGGGAAAAAATTCGAGACAGGGAGCTGGGACGCGGTCCTGTTCACCGGGAATGTGGCGCGGTTGCATCTGGCGAGCGCTCTGGCCGAACTGCGTCGACGCGATCCGTTGCTGCCGATCGTGCTCGTGGTGCGCGCGAGCGAGGCCGAGGCGTTGCTCGCGGTGGCCAAGGCGGGGGTCAGCGCGGTGGTTTTTGTGGAGACGTTGGCGTTGTTGCCGATCACGCTGGACCGCGAGGTTCTCCGCTACCGCGAAGCCCGCGCGCAGCAGCAGTCGCGGCAACACGCCGCCTGGCTCGATCGGGCGATGGGCCTGGCTCCGGTCGCCCTGGCGATCGCCGACCGGCGGGGCGTGCTCCACTGGGCCAATGCCGCGTACCTCGAGCTCGTGGGGATGCGGAGCGAAGCGGTCGAGGCGGGCGAGGTCACCATCTGGGAAGCCGGGGATGAGCGCTGGGCCGACTTGAGCGAGGCCCTGCATGCCGGGCGGGCGTGGCGAGGCAGTGTGCCCGCGCCGGCGCGCGGAGGCGAGGCGACGCTGCATCAGTTGCAGATCGCCGGCCTGCCGCTGGAGACCGAGGAGATGTGGTATGTGGTCGCGCGCCAGCCCGTCGGCGGCGGCACGACCGGCTTCGAGAACCGGCTGCTCGAGCAACGCAACGAGCTCTTTGCGGCGATCGCCGGCGGCATCGCCCACGATCTGAACAACATCCTCGCCCCCATCACCATGGCGGCGAACATCCTCGGCGAGCAGGAACTCTCGGCGGAGAACGGCGAATTGGTGCGGACCATCGAGAACAGCGCCGAGCGTGGTGCGGCGGTTATCCGTCAGGTGCTCACGTTTGCCCAAGGCAGCGAGAATTGTGCGATGGTCCTCCAGCCCCGCCATCTGCTGCGCGAGGTCGCGCGCTTGGCGGCGGAGGTGTTCCCCCCGAACATCGCTGTGCGCGCCGACCTTCCCTCGGCGCTTTGGCCCATCGTCGGGGACCCCGGGGAGATCCATCAGTCGCTCATCAACGTGTTGATCAATTCCCGCGATGCCATGCCGGAGGGGGGGCACATCGTGATCACGGCGCGGAATCGCACTTTCCCGGTTGTTCCTTCCACCCCGTTCTTCTCCCCGGAGGCGGGAGATTTCGTGGAGATCACCATCGACGACACGGGCGAGGGGCTCGAACCGGACGTGGCGAGCCATGCCTGGGAGCCGTTTGTCACGACCAAGGGCGCGGGGCACGGCTCCGGTTTGGGCCTGTGCCGGGTGGCCGGGGTCCTGCGCAGCCATGGGGGATTCGGCCAGATGCGCGCCCGCCCCGACGCCGAGCAAGGCACGCGGGTGAGCTTGTGTTTCCCGCGGGCCCTCGCCGCCAGCGACACTGCCCCGACCCCGCCCGCCGGGCTTGAGGTGTCGCCGCGCGAGGTGGGGCGTATCCTCGTTGTAGACGACGAGGAGAGCATCCTGACGCTGAGCCGGCGGATCCTCGAGCGCGCGGGCTTCGAGGTGCTCGTCGCCAGCGAGGGGCGCGAGGCGCTGGCGCTCTTCGCGCGGCATCGCGCCGAGATCGGGCTGGTCGTCACCGACTTGGCGATGCCCGGCATGAACGGCTTCACTCTCGTCTGGGCGCTGCGTCGCAGCAAACCCGACCTGCGCGTGATGGTGGCTACAGGACAGGGGACCGATGCCAACCTGCGCGAACTGGAGCGCATGGGCGTGCGCGAGGTGCTGCTCAAACCGTTTTCCTCGCGGCGGCTGCTCGACGGCGTCGCGCGGACGATGGCGGAACCGGCCCGGTGCGAGCCGGATCTGTTCCTCGACGCGGCCTTCGCCCAAGGCGCCTGATCGGGTCCCGTCCGGGTCGCGGTGGCCGGGGGGGGGCGGCGGGAAAACGTGGGCGAGGGTGTTTCGACGGTTGAGTCGATGATGGGACGGGCGTATCCCGAGGCATGCTGCGCGAGTGGATTCGCAATCTGAAGCGACGACTGGGCGGCGGGGACAGGACCGGCGCGGGTGTCGGTGCCATGGGCGAGGCGGCCGCGGCGACCCATCTGCAGCGGGAGTTGGGGTTCACCGTGCTGCGACGCAACTGGCGGCACGGCCGCGACGAGATCGACCTCATCTGCCGCGACGGCGAGGCGCTGGTTTTTGTCGAGGTGAAGACCCGGGCGGCGCATGCGCTGGTCGGCGGGTATCAGGCGGTCAACCGGCGCAAGAAGCGCGCGCTGCTCCGGGCGAGCCGGGCCTACCTCGCGCAGTTGGTGGAGAGACCGCTGACGATCCGCTTCGACATCGTGGAGATCGAGCATGTCGACGGCGCGCGGACGGCGCTGCGGCATCACGCGAACGTGCCGTTGTTCCCGAAGGAGCTGCGGCCGCGGCGGTGAGACGGGGCGCGGTGTGGGGCGGTCTTTCGCATCGACAGCAGACCTACGGAGCCCTGGACTCGGCCAGCGATGCGTGAACACCTCCAGTTTCTCGCGGGCTTCCTGCGCAAGCCGCGGACGGTGGGGGCGGTGGCGCCGAGTTCGGGACGGTTGGCGCGCGAGGTTCTGCGCTACTCCGATCTGTGGCATGCGGATACGGTGGTGGAGCTGGGCGCAGGCACTGGCGCGATCACCCGGGAGATCCTCGACTTCGTGAATCCGCAGGCACGGGTGATCGTGGTCGAGCTCGATGCGCGCCACGCGGAGTTGCTCGCCAGGCGGTTTCCTTCGGTGACGGTCTGCCACGACACCGCCGAGAATCTGCGGGGGATCCTGCGCCGTTGCGGTTGCCGCCGGGCGGACGTGGTGGTGAGCGGCCTGCCCTGGGCGAGCCTGCCGCCACCGGTGTGTGAGCGGATCACCACGGAGATCCTGGCGTCGCTGAAGCCCGATGGCCGGCTCTGCGGATTCGGTTACGTGCACGCGGTCTGGCACCCGGCGGTGCGGGCGTTCCATGCGCGTTTGCGCGGCAATTTTGCGCAGGTGCGCATCAGCCGGGTGGTCTGGGGCAATTTGCCTCCAGCGTTTGCCTACAGTCTGGCGGGGCCGTGCTGAGGAACCGGCGGGGCCGCCAAGTGGTCGCCACAGGGGCGGACGTCGGCCCCGGGGCGGAGCGGGGGGCGGCTGAGGTGCATGCCTCAAAACGGCAGCCGCCGCTCAACCGTTCGCCACCGTGGCCGATTTCCCGGCACGATGGACTCGATGTCCCCATACCCCAATCGCGAGGCCGTGGTCTCGCCCATCGCGGATGGACATTTTCGTCTGGTCAGCGCCAGCGATGCCCGTCCGCTCACCTCCATCCTCTTCAACAATCGCAAGGCGGCCCGCAACTGGGCCCTGGGCAAAGGCTACCAGGTACGCATGGACGGTTCAGCGGCTGGGCGGTGAGCCGGCGACCGCCAGGTTCGCCGGAACGTGGCGTTGGCTTGAAGTGAAGGCCACGGGCGGTGTTCGCGTGTCGCCCGTTCTGTCGGCGTGCCCGGCGCAGGAGCGGAGCCGAAGGCCCGTGGAAACCGGGCGCGAGGAGGAGCCTCCCCCGCTGCGGGGCGGGCCCGGGACGATGATGCAGAGGAGAGACGAGCGTCGAGGACGCGGACGCAGTACTTTCGGTACGGCCGGCCACTCCAGAACGAGGACACACAGCCCTCGTCGCTCGACTATTCGATCCGCGACCGACTGATCGCGGTCCTAGGCGCCGTTGTCTTCTTGGATGAAAAGGTCGGCGACGATGGGGCGGCCCATCGCCTCGAAGTCGAAGGTCCAGCGTTGCGCGCCGGCGACGGCCTCGACCTGCAACTGCGAGCCGCGCAGCACGGTGGGCAGGGTGACCTTGCATTGGAAGCCGAGGTCGCAGATGCCGTTCTTGAAGGTGCCGACGGTCATGTTGGTGATCTCACCGACGACGTCCTTGATGATGTCGGCGTTGTCGGTGGTGAGCAGTTCGGCAGTCGTCATGCCGGTGATACCGGCGGCGATCTGGGCGGCCAGATCGATTTCCATGTAGAGGTAGACCATGCCGTTGGCCTCGCCGGTGAACCCGACCGAGCCGACGATGAGCGGGTCGCGCGAGCCGGCCTTGTAGAACGGGGTGCCGTCGCTTTCCTCGCGGGAGTGCCGCTTGAGGTACTTGGCGCCCATGTGGGCGGTCGTCTGCATGACCTTCAGCACCGCGTTTTCGAGCAGTTTGGTGAGGGTCTCGATGTCGGGAAAAGTGGTTTCGGCCATGGTGGAATTCTCGGCGAGGCGCCTGCCAGCGACGTTGGGCGATGGCGGTGTGCTTTCCGGGGCAGGCGTGACAATCGGACGAAGTGGTGTGGACCTAAGGGAAAAGTGCGGCGGCATACCGGTGGAACCCCCTGCACGGGAACGGGCCCGTCCGGCCGCGGCTCGCCCGCACGGGCGTTGCAGCTACCGTGCAGCGAGCTTGATGAGCATGCTTGATCCAGTGTTCGGCGGCCCGGAACCCGACGAGTCCGCCGGGGAGCGGCGGGCCGAGCGCCGGGCGATGGTCGTGGAGCAGTTGGCGGCCCGCGACATCGTCGCCCCTCGGGTGTTGGCGGCGATGGAGGCGGTGCCGCGCCACCGGTTCGTTCCGGTTGCGCTGCGCGCCGAGGCCTACGCCGACGAACCGTTGCCGATCGGGTACGGGCAGACCATCTCGCAGCCGTACATCGTGGCGCTGATGACCCAGTTGTTGGCGCCGGCTCCCGGCGATCGGGTGCTGGAAATCGGCACCGGCTGCGGCTACCAGACGGCGGTGCTCGCCGGTCTGGCGGGCGAGGTGTGCACGATGGAGATCGTGGCGGAGTTGGCGGGTCGGGCGGCGGCGACGCTGGCCGGGCTCGGCGTGGCGAATGTGGCCTGGCGCATCGGGGATGGGCGCCGCGGTTGGCCGGAGCGGGCCCCGTTCGCCGGCATCATCGTGACGGCCGCGCCGCGCGCGGTGGAACGGGCCTGGGGCGAGCAGTTGGCCGAGGGAGGGCGGATCGTCGTGCCGCTGGGCGGGCGGTACGAGCAGTGGCTGCACCGCTTCACCAAGCGGGGGTCGATGCTGCACGACGAGCGCTTGCTGGCGGTGCGTTTCGTCCCGCTGGTCGGTGCGGAGGCCGATGCCCGCCGAATCGGTTGAGCGTCCGTGATTGTGCCGCGGTTACGGTTTGGCGGCGGGGCGGCCGTTGCGCCAGGGCATGCTCTCGAGGACGTTGTTGCCGAGATCACGCGCAGTCTTCGCCCAATCGAAGTCCCAGCGGAGGCGCGAAGTGACGCGGTGCTTGGTTTCTCCCTGGAAGAAGATCGCCTCGTAGCCGGCGCCGACGACGAGCCGGCCGGGGACGCGGGGGATCCAGCGCGAGGGTACCTCGAAGCTCACCGAAGGTTGCACGCTGAAATACTCACGGCCCTCGCCATCGAGCGCGGTGGAACGCAGCGCGGTGGCCAGCGTATAGTGCCAAGGCGCCCGGTGGAGCACGACGCCCGGGGTGACGATGAGGTTGTCGCGCGCGGGCCTGTAGCGGGCGATCCGGCCCGGCGCCGGATCGGAGTCGAAGATCTCGTAGCCGAGGTTGAGGAAGGCGCCGAGTCCGTGGGTGTGCTTCAGATCACGGGAGAAGGCGAGGAAGGGGGTGAAGCGGGTGGTGCCGATCGAGAGTTCCTCGGGCGCACCTGGGGCGGGAATCGTGGCGGTGGCGCCGAGGGCGGTGTCGACGTAGCGATCGAGCAGGTTGTGCCACAGGTACTTGGCCCCGAGGCGGTACTCCGCGAGGCCGACGCCGCGCTCGCCTTTGCCGAAATTGTTGAAGTACGGCACGACCTCGGCGCTCGCCTCCAGATGCTTCGAGAAGGCGTAGCGCATCCCGGTGCGGATCCGCACGTAGTCCTTGTGCACAATGTCGCCGAACTGCGGGTTGAGGGTGAACCGCAGGGAGTCGGGCCGGACGATCTTGGGCAACTGGAAGTCGAAGATGCCGCGGATGGCGATCGCATCCTGATCATCGACAGTGCTGCCGCTGCGGGGACTCTCGGCAGAGGCGGGCAGGGCGAACAGGGCGAGCAGGGCCGGGCAGAGCAGGAGACGACGGATGGGTTCCACGCGCCTAAGCTGGCGCATCGACCGCAAAGTGCGAGTTTGGATGCAGGGGGCCGCGGTGGCGCCCCGGGACGACGCCGGCCGGATGGCGGCCTGGGGCGAAAAGGGGGGCCGGGATGAGGAATGTTTCCCTCGACTTCGGGGAAACATTGGCCTCGCATTGGCGGCGAAACGACGTGCTGGCCCCATGAACGTACTACCCGAGCTCACCCCCGAAACCTATTCGTTGTTCCAGTTCACGCTCACCTCGCGC
>JAEWNN010000096.1 GCA_023457035.1 Verrucomicrobiota bacterium | reverse complement strand
CAACCCCGACGGCCACCGCGGTGCCCCCGCCGCCGCCCCCCGGCGCTCCGGTTCCACCACCGCCTCCCCCGCCGCCGGCACCTCGTGCGCCGCGCCGCCCCCTCGGCCGTGGCGCCAAACTCGCGCTCGTCGGCAGCCTCGCGCTCGTGGTCCTCGTCGGCGCCGGTCTCTGGACTTGGCAGTATCTCCGCGACCGCCTCGGCGAGAGCACCGTCCTCGCCGCGCTTGACGACCAGCTCGGCGCCGGCCGGGTCCGCTTCACCGCGGTCGCCCTCGAACCGGTCTCCTCGACCGAACAGGAGCGCACCCTTCGCTTCTCCGCCCAAGGCGCGCTCACCGGCGACCTCTTCGTCCGTCGTGACACGGAGGAGACACTGCGCGAACGCTTCGCCGACAGCCTCGACCGGCTCGCCGCCCTGACCGAAGAGCTCGCCACCCCCGCCGGCACACGCCTCGTCGAGCTCGCCGAGCTCGGCCAGCCGCCCGCCGACCCGCTCGCCCTCGTCCTGCTCGAACGCACCGCCGCCGGCGGCACCGCCCTCACCGCCACCGGCCAGCTCACCGCCACCCGCGGCGCCGAAGGGTGGGTGCTCGAGGTTGCCCCGGGCGAGTACGTGCCCGCGCTCCCGCTCGGCAAGCTCCGCTCCGGCCAGCCCGAGAACGCGCTCGTCACCAGCGATCCGACCTTCCCTGCCGCGCTCGAGCAACTCGTCGCCACCCGCCTCGCCTTCGCCGAGAAACTCGCCGCCGCCCGCGCCCAAGTTGCCGAGCAACTCCGCCAGGAACGCGACGCCCGGCAGACCGCCTTCCTCGTCGCCCTCCAGCCCGGCAACCTCTTCCTCGGCCACGCCGAGCCGCTCGCCGACGGAGAACCGGTCCCCGGCCTCGTCCTCGAGATCGCCACCGCGAAGCCCGCCGCCCGGCAGGTCACCGCCCTCCTGCGCAACCAGGGCAACTGGACCGACACCCGCGTGTTCTCCGCCACCTGGGAGACCGACGACGATTTCTCCGTCCTCCGCCTCCCGCTCGCCACCCGCAGCAGCCAAGCCGTCCCCGAGGCCGGCCCGCTGCTCTCCCTCCGCGAGACCTGGACCGTCGAACTCAGCCTCGACGCCGAGGGTCGCCTCACCGGCCAATCCCCGACCCATCAATACACGTTCACCCGCGTCGCCTCCGGCGATCTCGAGCGCACGCGCACCGAGCTCGCGGCCGCCCACGAGGCCGTTCTCGCCGCCACCCGCCCCGGCACCACGTACCACGGGACCGTCGCCGCGGGCTCCGGCGGCGCCTCCACCCCCGCGTTTCTCCGTTTCATCCGACAGGACAACAGCGGCGCCCGGCTCGAGGCCGAGCTCGAGCTCGCCGCCCAGCCGGGCCGCCTCCGGCTCTTCCGCGGCTTCGCCGCCGCCAACCCGCACCGCACCGGCGACCGGCCGATCCGTCTCAGTTCCGAAGCCCGGCGCCGGGTCGCCAAGGCCGATCCGGCCTCCGTCACCGGCTTCGCCATGGATCTCGCCCCCGCCTTCGCCCTCGACGGCGCGACGCTCACCGGCGCCGACGACTCCTTCACCTACTCGTTCACCCGGATCACCGATGCCGAGTTCGGCCAACTCGTCGCCGCCCGCCAGTCCGCCGAGGCCGGAATCCTCGCCATCGTCAAACGCGGCGCCGCCTACGACGGCGTCGCCCGACATCGCGACGGGTTCACCACGCCGATCCGCCTGCGCTTCACCCGCGTCGACGACGACGGCACCGTCGCCGCCCACGTCGAATCGCGCCAGCGCCAAGGCGTGCACCTCCGGCTCTCCGGTCCAGTCGACACCGCGACCCGGAAGCTCCAGCTCGCCGGCACCGGCGGCCGCCCCGACACCGACGACGACCTGCGGGTGCCGTTCCTTGTCCGGAACGCCAAATACACCCTGCGCCTCGATGTCGGCGAGCGCGCCATCGAGGGCACGATCGAACACGACCCCGACTGGACGCTCTCCTTCAACCTCGGCCCCGCCGTGCCGACCGAACTGCCCGCGTGGCCGACCGCCGGCGGCGCCTACGCCCTCGTCGGCGACGCGTGGCACCCCCTTCCCGCCAACACCCGATACTCCGGCAACTCCGCCACCGCCCGCCCCGCGAAAGCCGGCAGCGGCAAGGCCGGCCCCGTCAAAGTCGCCGAGCTCGTCTTCGACGGGAAGGATCCGGTGCCGGCGATCCCGCAGGGCGCTCCGGTCGTAGTCGTCTACGTCGGGCCCGTGCCGCCGCCCTCGGCCGAGCTGCTTGAGAAGTATCCGGATACACTCCGCGACTACCCGGCCGTGGAGCTGGCGCCCACCCGCAAGACGCTCATCGGCGGCAAGCGCATCGCCGACCTTTTCCGCGTCACCCCCGAGAACGCCGGTTTCCTCGCCAGCCGCGTCGCCGCCACGCTCACCGAGCCCGAGACGGAGATCACCCTCCTCGTCGCCAACGTCGCGCTGCCGCCGGGCGGCTACGCCCTCCTCGCCAACGGCAACGCCTTCGAGTTGCAGGTGAAATAGTCGGCCCTCGCGTCCCCGCACAGCGTGCGGGGACGCACCGCAGTACTCCCGCAGCGGTGCCGCCCCGGCGGCCCGCCGGAATTGACCCGGCCCCCTTCCTGCGCATCGCTATCAGCCTCCGCCCGCCGCCGCCCATGTCCTCGCCCGCGAACACCAGCACCCCCAACACCGGCGACCCCGTCCGCCAGTTCACCCTCTACATCGAGAACAAGTGCGGCGCCCTCCACGACCTCGTCGTCCTCCTCGCCGGGCAGAACATCCACGTGCTCGCCATGGCCGTCGTCGATGTCACCGAGTCGTCCATTGTGCGCCTGGTCGTCGACGATCCCGACCGCACCTACGACCTCCTTCGCCGGCTCGGCTACTACGCCAACGAGAACGAGGTGCTCGGCCTCGAGCTCGACAGCGAGGCCGGCCTCGCCCGGGTCCTCGCCGCGTTGCTCGAGGCCGAGGTGAACATCCACTACCTCTATCCGTTCCTCGTGCGCCCAAACGGCAAATACGGGCTGGTGCTGCACGTCGAGGATCGCGAGCTCGCCGCCCAGTCGCTCTCGATCAGCGGCCACCGCGTCCTCAGCCAGCGCGAGCTTTCCCGCTGACGGCGACCACGGCCCGCGGGTCGGCGTCCCCGGCCCCGCCTACAGGCCCAGCGCGCCGCCGTGGTTCTTGAGCCAGCGCTCCGCCTCCTGCCAGCGCGGGCACACCGCCTCCACCAGGGCCCAGAAGCGATCGGAGTGGTTCATCTCCCGCAGGTGCATCAACTCGTGCAGCACGATGTAGTCGGCCGCGAAGGCCGGCGCCTGCACCAGCCGCCAGTTCAGCGAGATCGTGCCCGACGAGGAACACGAGCCCCAGCGCGTGCGCTGGTCGCGCACCACCACCTCGCGCACCTCCACGCCCGTCACCGCCGCCAGCTCCCAGGTGCGGGGCGGCAGCTCGATGCGCGCGATCCGGCGGAAATGGGCCTCGAGCGTGGGCCGCAGGTCGCCCTCGTGCCCGCGCACCCGGAACCTTTCGTCGCCCAACACCACGTGCGGCGTGGCCTCCGCCGCCCGGTCGATCGTGCGCCATTCCCCGCGCCAGAGCACGCTCGTGCCGATCGTCCACACCGCGGCGCTGCGCGGCAGCGCCGCCAGCCGGCGGCGCGTGCGCGCGAGCCAGTCGCGCTGGCTCGCGAGGAACTGCCGGGCCTGCCGCTCCGATCCGCGCATCGGGATCGTCAACACGGCGGTGCCGTCGCGGCCGACGCTCAGCCGGTAGCGGGTGGCCTTCGCGCTGCGCCGCACCGCGACCTCGCCGGCCTCGTCGAGCGCGAGGCTGTCGCCGGCCGGCGCCGGTCGCGGCGCCACCAGCAGCGGCGCCGGGGCCGGCTCCGCCGCCGCGGGCGCGGCCGGGGCGAAATCGAACCATTGTTGTTCGGTCGTGGGCACGTGCCATCGTCTTGCCGCCACCCGGCGCGCACGAAAAGCCGAAAACTTGCCGGGCGGCGCCGCCCGCCGGGCCGGTCAGAGCGGCTCCAGCCGCCAGGTCCAGCCGCCGCCGTCACCAAATTCCAGCCACGCGAAACTCGCCGGCGCGCCGCGGTGGGCGTGCGCGAGGCAGCCGGGGTTGAGCCAGCGCACCCCGTGCGGGTCGACCTCGTCGCGCGGCACATGGGTGTGCCCGTGCAGGATCGCCGTCGCCCCCGGAGGGGACCGCAGCGGCGGGATGTGGACCAGATGGAACCGGTGGCCGCCGCGCTCGAGCGTCAACACCTCCGGCCAATGGCTCGCCCAGTCGCAGTTGCCGCGCACGATCCGCAGCGGCACCGCCAGCGCCTCGAGCGGCGCGAGGGTGCCCGGCAGGCAGACATCCCCCAAGTGCCAGATCTCCGTTGCTCCACTCAGCCGCGCCGCCAGCCCGGCGGGCAGGCGGTCGTGGGAGTCGGAGATCACGGCGATGCGCATGGCGGGGCGGACCGGCCCAAGTTGGCCCGGGTTCCCCGGCTGCGCAGCACTTTTCACGTTTGCGACGCCACAACATCCGTCCAGCCTGCCGCCGATGCGCTTTCCACGCTGCGTCCGCCCAACCGCATTCGGCATCGTGCTCGCCGTGGGATTGGCCGGCTGCGCCCAATCCGTCCGCTACGCTTCCACCGCCGAGGCGACGCTCGGGCCCAACCTCGCGCTGCTGCAGGAGCGCACCGCGCGCGCGCAACTGCTCTACATCTACGTCGGCAATGACGGCGCCCGGGCCCAAGGCGGCACAGCCCATGCCGGAGCACTCGCCCTCGCGCTACGCGATCTCCTGCGCCCCAAAGGCTACGATGTGCGCGGTGCCGAGTCCGTGCCGCCCACCAGCGAGGGCGGGCTGCTCGCAGGACGGATCGCCCAGACGATCGCCACCGGTGGCGCAGCACCCTCCAGCGCCCGCCCCATCTCCTACCTCCACCCGAACGGGCCACGGCTGCTGTTGTTCGTCCATTTGCAGGAGAATCTCCCCAGCAAGACGTCCGCCCGGGCACGGGTGACCGCCGCAGGGGCCTTTCTCGTCGATTCGACCGATGGCGCCATCCTTTGGTCCGGTCGCACCACTTCCCGCGATCCGATCACCGACACAGAACTGCGGCAGCTCTCCACCCGTCTGCTCAGAACCCTGCCAGAGGTGAAACTGTAACTTCGCCGCCTCGGCACGCCGGAAAGGCAGGCCGGGGCTGACTCCGCGGACCACCCGCGTCAGCCGCGGCCAGCTCAGGCCGCCACCGCCAAAGCCGGTTCGGCCGCCGGGGGCACCACCCGCGGCAGCGGCAGCTCCGGCAATTCCCCGTCGAGCAACAACCGCTGGTGGATCGGTCGGCCGCAGGCATCGTGGCCCACCCGCGGCAGCTTGATCCGCTCGAAGAACTTCGCCCCGCAGGGCGACCAGACGACGCTCAGCAGCGAACTCGCCCGGTGTCCGCGCAGCGCCAGGGTGTGCTGGAAGGCGACCTCCTCGCGATACAGCCGGCTCGCCACGCCGCGTCGGTGCCATTCGGGCCGCACCGCCATCGAGCACAGGTACAGATGATACGGTTGCGCCGGCTCGCGGTAGGGCACGATCGCCTCGAGCGGGATCCGTCCATCGTGCGCCCGGCCCGCAAGCACCTCGTCGCGGAACGCCGCCGTGATCGGCAGAAACTGGTAGTACCCCGCCAGCCGCCCATCGCGCTGCCGGGCGAGACTGAGCGACTCCGGGCAACGCTCGAAACGCTCACGCCAGTAGTCCTGCCCACCCAGATCCTCCTCGGTCGCGGTGAGGTAGAGCTCACGATCGAGCGCCAACATTTCACGAATCAACACCGTTTGGTCGGACTCGTCCGAGGAGCGGTGAAAATGCAGGGAGGTGCACATGGCGGGGACAAGACTAGGGTCCCCGCAAGCTCAGGCACGTGGCCCTTTTGTATCCGCTCGCTAGTGATCCGGCATCAGGCAGTTGCGTATTTTATTGTAATCGCCCCCTCGGCGCTTCCGAGGGAACCCGTCCGAAACCGCCAGGGACTTGAACGTTAGACCTTATCCATCAGATACTTGAAAATCCTTGATCCCAACCGCCGCGGTTGACCAACCGCGTTTGGCGCCCCATCCTCCGTCCAAAACGGCCTCTCGCCGCCCTGTCTCCATCCCTCCCTTCGCCTCCCCATGTTTCCCCGCTGGTTGCGCCTGACCGTCTCCCTCCTCGCCTTCGGCCTGCTGGTCGTCGGTCTCTTCGTCTTCGTGCCCCTCTTCCGCAGCCTGCCCGACCGCGGCGGGCGCCTCACGTTTCCCGGCCTCGCCGGCATCTCCGCGATCCAGCGTGATCGCGATGGCGCCGTCCGCATCAGCGCCAACAGCCGCCGCGATGCCGCCAAGCTGCTCGGCTTCGCCCACGCCCAGGACCGCTTCTTCCAGATGGACTGCCTGCGCCGCATCGGTGCGGGGGAACTCGCCGAACTCTTCGGGCCCGCAGCCCTTCCGGTGGATCGCACCCATCGCCGACACCGCCTCCGCGCCGTGGCCCGCGCCGCCGTCGAGCGGTTGCCCGAGCCCCAGCGCGAAATCATCGAAGACTACACGCTCGGGGTGAACGCGGGCCTCGCCGAACTCGCCACCGCGCCGTTCGAATACGCGCTGCTCCGCACCCGGCCCGCGCGCTGGCAGGCGGAGGACTCCCTGCTCGTGCTCGCCGCCATGGCGTTGGCCACCCAACGCACCGACGGCGCGCCCGAGCTCTCCCGCGCGGTCGTGCGCGACCTCTTCGCGCCCGCCACCGCCGAGTTCCTGCTCTCCGCGGCCGACGACTTCGACGCCGCCCTCGACCGCTCCCAACTCTCCGCCCCCGCGCTCCCCGCCGCCCCGGAATTCCTCACGGCGGAGCTCCCGGCCCGACCCGCCGCCCAACCGCCCAACCCCGAGGCCGCGCCCGCACCTGCACCCGAACAGGCGGGCAACGATGACTTCGCATCCCGTTTCTTCGCCGCGTGGAGCGCACCGCTTCGCCACGGCCCCGACGAGGCCCCCGGCGGCAACGCCGTCGCCATCCACGGGATGCGCGGCGTGCGCCCACTCGCCCTCCTCGCCAACACGATCAACCTCCCCCTCGCGGTGCCCAACCTCTGGTATCGCACCGAGATGGTCTGGCGCACCGACCCGCGCCACATCCGCAACCTCGACGGCATCACCCTCCCCGGCCTGCCCCTCCTCGTCGCCGGCAGCAACGGCGCCCTCGCCTGGGGCTTCACCGCCGCCGCCGCCGACACCGCCGACCTCGTCGTCCTCGAAACCGATCCGGCCAACCTCCGCCGCTACCGCACGCCCGACGGCTGGCGCGAACTCGAGACCTGCACCGAGACGATCGCCGTCCGCGCCGCCGCGCCCGAGACCTTCACCTTCGACTCGACGATCTGGGGCCCCGTCGTCGGCACCGATCACCGCGGTCGCCCCGTCGCGTTGCGGTGGGCGATGGCCGAGTCCTCCGCCTACGATCTCCAGTTCTCCGCCCTCGAGTCCGTCAACTCCGCCCGCGCCGCCCTCGCCTTCGCCAAGAAGGCCGGCATGCCGCAGCTCAACCTCATCGTCGCCGACAGCGACGGCAACATCGGCTGGAGCGTCACCGGCCCGCTCCCGCGGCGCGTCGGCTTCGATGGATCCACGCCTGTCTCCTGGTCCGACGGCACCGCCCGCTGGGACGGCCCGCTGCCGATCGATCAGTACCCACTCATCTACAACCCGCCCTCCGGCCGCATCTGGTCGGCCGACAACCGTATGGTCGGCGGCACCGATCTCGCCCTGCTCGGCGACGGAGGCCACCAGCTCGGCGCCCGCGCCCGGCAGATCCGCGACCGCCTCGCCGCCCTCAAAGAGCTCTCCCCCTCCGCGCTTCTCGAGCTCCAGCTCGACGTCCGCGGCCTCTACCTCGAACGCTGGCAACAGCTCCTCCTCGACACCCTCGACGCCTCCGCCACCACCGCTCATCCCGCCCGCGCCGAGTTGCGCCAACTCGTCGAAAACTGGGGCGGCCAAGCCGTCCCCGACTCCGCCGGCTACCGCCTCGTCCGCGACTTCCGCACCGCGGTCCTCCGCGAAGTCGACCGCCTCGTCTTCGACCGCTGCCGCACCGCACAGCCCGCCTTCGATTCCGCCACGCTCCCGCTCGATCGCATCGCGTACTCCCTCGCCTCGCAGCAACCCGCCGGCTGGCACCCGGGCGGCGCCGACGGTTGGTGCACGCTGCTCCTCGCCGCCACCGACTCCACCATCGCCGACGCCGGTGGCCCCGGGACACTCGCGCAACACACTCTCGGCCGGGCCAACCGCCTCGCGATGCGGCACCCCGTCGGCCGCGCGCTGCCCGGCCTCGGGCTGTTCCTCGACATGGCCTCCGCCCCGCTGCCCGGCGATCCGCTCGTCGTGCGCGCCCAGTCCGCCACCTTCGGGGCCTCGGTCCGCCTGGTCGTCCAGCCCGGTTGGGAAGCCGGCAGCCTGATCCAGTTGCCCGGCGGCCAGTCCGCCAACCCGCTCTCGCCGTACTACTCCGATGGGCACGCCGCCTGGCTCAAGGACGAGCCCTCGCCACTCCAGCCCGGCAAGGTCGACAGCCATATGGTCCTGAATCCGCCCAAGGATGACTGACCTCGCCCCGCTCGCCGGCCTATTCGGCGTCCTCACCCTCGGACTGCTCAGCCCGGGGCCCGATTTCCTGCTGGTCCTGCGCAACAGCCTCGGGCCCACCGCCGCCCGCGGCTTCGGCACCGTCGCCGGCATCGGGCTTGGCCTCGCCGTGCAGATGCTCGCCATCTCCCTCGGCTTCGCCTCGCTGCCCCCGCAAGCGATGCGCCTCGTCCAGCTCGCTGGCGCCGCCTATCTCGCCTACCTCGGCCTGCGCTCGCTGCTCGCCCGCGCCGCGCCCCCCACTCCACCCGCCAGCGATTCCCCCGGCCCCCCGCCCGCCCCCGGAACGCACACTTTGTTGTTCCGATCGGAACAAGAAAACGTGCGTTCCGTCCGCGACGCCGCGGGTCCCTTCCGCCGCGGCTTCCTCGACGGACTGATCTGCAACCTCACCAACCCGAAGGCGTTTCTCTTCTTCGTCGGCCTCTTCGCCCAGGTCGTCCCCGCCGGTTCCTCGCTGGCGCGGCGCATCGGGCTGCCGGTCGCTATCGTCATCCACGGCGCCACACTGTGGACACTGATCGTCCTCGCACTGCGCGCCCCGCTCGTCGCCGCGCAGCTCCGCCGCGCCCAACATTGGCTCCCCCGCGCCTTCGGCCTGCTCCTGCTCGCCCTCGCCGCCTGGCTCGCCTGGACCACGCTGCGCGCCTAGCGCGCCCAGCCGCGGAGACGCTGAAACTCAAGAAGGGCAGCGGCATCTGCCATTCGTTTCCTTCAACCTTCCGTCGTCGGTCCTACCTCTTGCTCTAGACCTGCCAGCAGGCGCCCCGGCGGCAGAATCACGTTCGCGAACAGCTCACGGCGGCTTCCCTACGTATGCTCCCGCCGCTTTGTGGCGATGGCCCGCAACTCCTTTGCTGTAAGTAAATCCTTCTCACGCCCGAGTGCCTCCTTCGCGGCGATCAGATCCTCGAGCGCCATCACCGCATAGTTCCGCCCTTCCACCGCGAGCACATCAGCCTTCGCCTTCAAGCGCGCGAAATCCCCCACGCCCAGCACCGACGAGAGCACGTCGACGACGCCCGCATCGGTCACCAGATAGAGGTTCTGCACCGGGTGTCCGGATGGGGGATAGGTGAGAAACGAAAGCCGCTGTGGCGTCATCCGGTGCCGTGGATTCAGATCCGCCAACGCCCGCCGCAACCGCTCGATGTTCTCCGGCGAGAGCACCAGGCATAGATCGATATCGCGGGTGACATACGACGAACCGTGGGTCACGGCGGCGAAACCGCCCACGATCACGAAATCGATCCCGGCGTCAGCGATGCGTTGCAGGAGCTGGCTGAACGGGGTCATCGCGTTTGATCCGGGCGGCCTCGAGTTGCTCGACCAGCGCCCGCGCCTCGTCGTGCCGGCGCCAGCGTTCGGCGACCGACATCGAGAGGTTGAGATCGAGCAGCTCGAGATCGATGCCCGCCTTCCGGGCCTCGTCCAACACCTGCTGCTGTTGCGCCTTGGTCATCGCGCCCGACTATCGGCCGCAGCCTATGCCGAGGCAAAGCGGAATCGCGAAACGCCCATCGCCGCGCAGCTCCGCCGCGCCCAACACTGGCTCCGCCGCGCCTTCGGCCTGCTCCTGCTCGCCCTCGCCGCTTGGCTCGTCTGGACCACGCTGCGCGCCTAGCGCGCAACAGCCGCGGAGGCTCTGGAACTCAGGAAACCAAGGACGGCGGCCGGCCCGCCCACGATCACGAAATCGATCCCGATATCAGCGATGCGTTGCAGGAGCTGGCTGAACGGCGTCATCGCGTTTGATCCGGGCGGCTTCGCACTGTTCGCGTCCACCGCTCCGTTTCGCTCCGGGCGAACACAACCTTCAAGGTTCGGCCGTCTGCTTTTGGATCTTCACGACCTCTTGAAGCGAAACGCAACGGTCGATCCTGCAATGGCGGCAACCGCAGAGAAGCTCGCATATACCACGAGCCAGAGGACTTCTTCGCCGTCGGTGAAGTACCACCGGCCCTGAATCGTCCTCCAATATGCAAGAGTCGCGATGGTTCCGGTCAAAAACCCGAGCGCGAGCGCTTCAACGAAACACCTGCCGACGGATGGGCTTCTCGACAACTCCGTCGCCAAGATTCCGATAACAGCTGATCCCACAAGCGGCGCCGCAAAGCCACCTCCGCTCCTGCAGGACACGCCGACCACGACCGCAATCAAAACAGTGATTATGAGCAGGCGGATCATTTGCGCCGGGCTCGCCCCCCGTTTGTTTTCACGACGTTGAGGAGCAGGAGCTTCCTGCGCAATGAAACGACGCCCGCACACCAAACACCCTTCATCCCTGCCAGCGCCACAGGCTGCTCCTCGCCGCTGAGCAACTCACGCCGGACCTTCTCTCTGAGACGTCGGTCCACTCGCAGTACCGCGAGCTCATGAAGCCCTTCATCTACCCACCACATAACTGCACTTCGGGCATCGCTCGCGCGGCACTGTGAGATGTAGGTTCCGCCAGCGTAGTCGGCCACGAGAGTGAAGAGATAGGCGCTCATATTTCTTCGGCGAACAGTGGGATTCACCAGCACCCAGTGCTGGCCTCTCGGATGGAAAACAACCGATAAAGTGCCCACCGGCTGAATCTATCTCCGGCAGTAGCGCATGCCCAAGAGCTACTCGCTGACAGTTCTGTCGGCCCGGAGAATGCGGTACTTGCGGCGGGGTTCACGGCCCAGCAGCGTGACGCCGACCCTGATGCGGGCAAGGGTGTTGTCGGACCCACCACAGCCGTGGCGCCACGCCTGCGGTGTGGTTGCTTCTGGCCCAAGCCGTCGCGCATCGAACTGATGCGTTAGGACCGCTGGGCCCTTCGAGCGGGCGGACACCCCGGCGGTCCGTCACAACCTCGGTCAATCTATCTTCAGAGGATCAAGAGCCACCCCCTCCGCCGCCCGCCAAGAGCCGACCACGGTCCACCGCCCTCTGTCCACGGTCTACCGCCCACCGACAACCGTCCACCGTTCACCGTCGCCCCGGGCCGTCGATCCACGCGCCCACTTCGTGGACACGGTCAAAGTCCGGGCACCATTCCGGGATCGGCGCGAGCAGCCAGCGCCAGGTGCGGTCGGGCTTGCGCATGCTCTCCATGCCCGGCACCGGCTCGCGTTTCAGCTCCCGACCGTCGGGCGCGATGTCGAGCCGCGCGCGGTCGCCGAGCAGCACGCGCACACCCGGCCGCGCCGCCAACCATTGCCGGTGACGCCGCGCCGCCGCCGCCCCGCAGCGGTCGTGGAACTTCTCGTCCGCATCCGCACCGGGAAACCGGTCCACCGGCACGATGCCGATCTGCGAGATGCAGTTGGCCGAGACGACCAGGTCCGGCTCGCCGCCGGGCGGCACGCCCGGGTCGCTCCTGGCGAACAACGCCTCGACCTGCGCGCAGGTCAGGCTCCGCCAGCCGCGTGCCAGATCACCGAGTACGCCGGTGGCGTCCCACACCTCGGCGCGCACCTTGCCGCCGCTGCGCTTGGCGAGCCGCCGCAACTCCGGACCGAGCACGACATCCGTCAGGATCACCTCGTCGAACCGTGCCGCCAGCTCGGCCACCGGCACATCGCGACAGTCGCCCGCACCGATCACCAGCGCCCGCCGCCGTTGCGCGCAGCGCTCCGCGCCTTCGAGGATCGCGGCCTTGCTGGCGTCGAGATGCGGCGTCCACGCCGCCCGCGTACGCCGGTGCCGGTACGTGATCGCGACATGCTCCCGCGCCAGCCCGAGCAACCGGGCCCAGGGCGGGCAACGCAGCGTGAAGTAGCGGAAAAGCTCGGCCAACATGCGTCCGCGAAACAAGGGCCCCACACCGCCCCGCGCAATGCCGCAAACACGCCACAGACCAGCAACCCGCCACCGAGCCGCCGCCCGCGATCAGCGGGCGCCGACACCCACCGTCCCGGAGGCGATCAGCCGCAGGGCACCTCCAAAGCTTCGCCCATTGGCGAAGCCCATCAGTGGTTCCACCACTTCGGGAGAAGCCCGGCGGTATCGGAGAAACCACCCGACCTCCCGACATGCCCTTTCTGATTCCCTCTCACGTAAATCGCTTCCGGAATTGAACCACAGAGGACACAGTGAACCGGAAGAGTCCCGAGATCTCGTTCTCGCTCCCGCCTCTGTGTCCTCCGTGCCCTCTGTGGTGAACTTCCGTGCCGACACCTCAAAGCAGCCCCCCGGTGCCTGCGCTCTCATCGACGCGTTTACTTCCCCGCAAGGCCGCGCCCCAGCGCGCGTCTACGCTGAGTTCCAGATCTTGGCCGGCAAGTCGGCCTACCGCTCCGCCGGCAGCGGCGCCCCGCGCTCGGCGAGAAACGCGCGCACCTGATCCAGCGTCGGCGGGTTCACGCAGCCGGGCGCCGTCGTGCAGATCAGCGCGCCCACTGCACTGGCAAAACGCACGGTGTCCTCGTCGCTCCAACCGCGGAGCATGCCGTAAATCAACCCGCCGCGGAAACTGTCGCCCGCCCCCGCGCTGTCGATCACCGCGACGGGGAACGGCGCCAACTCACTCCGCACACCCACGGCCGCCTGCCCCGGCTTCGGCACCGATGCGCGACCGCGGCCGTACCACAGCGGACGCGAGCCCGCGGTGAAGACGACCAGCCCGGCGCAGCGCTCGAGATACTCGGCGAAGAGCCGCTCGCGCGCCGCTGGATCCGCGAAGGCAGCCGGATACTCGCGCGCCATCATCTCGCCCGACACGGCGACCACGTCCGCCAACCGCGCGAGCTCCGAGTCGGCGCGCGCGTCGCAGGTGACAAGCGGCTTGCCCTGCGCCTTGGCCGCGCGGGCGACGAACAGCGTCGTGTCGCCGAACGCCGGATCCACGCAGACGATCTTCGCCGCGCCGATGCGCTCCGCGCTGGGAGCCTCCCATTGCGGCGTGGTGAAGAGCAGGTCGCAGTACCGGCCGAACACGGTGCGCGACTCGCCGTCGGAGACGACGATCTCGGTCACGCCCGGGTAGCCCGGCTTCACGGCAAGCCCGGAGCAGTCGATGCCGCGCGAGCGAAGAAACTCCAACGTGCGCCGGCACTGCGGCGTGTCGCCGATCCAGTTGCCCTCGAGGGTCACGCTCACCCCGAGGCGCGCCAACACCAGCGCGCTGCCGGTGGCCTCGCCCGAGTGGTTCTCGAGGGTTTGCACCACTTCGCCGTAGCCGTCGGGCTGGGGGAAGCGGTCCTTGAGGCGCAGAATCACGCCAGTGCTGACATGGCCGAAACAGTAGACGTCGCTCATGGGGGTGCGGCCACGATCACACGCCGGAGACAGGAAACAAGGACAGCCTGCCCAGGGTGCATTATCGCCCGGACACGCCCGGCGGCCGGCCGCGCCTCACGAATCCAGATCGATCGTCTGGTGACACTCCGGGCACTCGAGATAACGCCAACGCCGGTGGGGATGCGGATCCTGATGGGTGCGCACCTTCAACCGCCGGCCACAGCCCGGACACCGCGCCGACGCTGGGAAATCGCCGAGGAAGAACGCCAGCACACATGCACCACCAAACACCAGCGTGCCGATCGCCACGGGCGAGCGCACCGAGTCCAGCATCATGACCGTCGCCAGCGCGACGCCGGCGAGCAGGATGAGCAGGCTCTTTCCGATCACGAGCCGCAGCCCGTAGGCTTGGGCGACCTTCCGATGTTCCGGAGTCTGGTGACGATGGGGTTTGGCAGGATGGTTCATCGCGGACGGGGGTGACGTGCGGCTGACCGTGCCCGCAGAATGGATCGGAACCCGCCCGAAGTCAGGAACGGAATTGCCCGTCAGCAGACGGCGGGAATCACGCCGAGCACTCCCCACCGCAGCGCCAAATCGCGCGTCCTGGAGGGCGGTATCTCCGCGTCGTCGGGAGCGCGGTCCGCCTCTTTGCGGCGCCATCCGCCGAAACGCCGATTCTACCGTTCCCAGTCCGGCCAGACAGTCAGCCGTTCCTCTCAAGCAAATCGCCCGAAATTAAACCACAGAGGACACCGAGAGGCCGAAGAGGTCCGAACTCACTCTCCTGTTCCGAACTCCGTGTACTCGGTGCTCTCTGTGGTGAACTTCCGTTCCTGATCTCCGTTCAAAGCAGCCACCAGCCCATCCCCCGCTCGGACCGAAGTATTTGCTTCCCCGCAAGGCCGCGCCCCGGCGCGCGTCTACGGCGAGTCCCAGACTTCTCTCCGAAACCCAAGTCCCGCCGTCCTGCCCCGCCTCAATCGAACACCACCGTCTTGCGCCCGTAGACGAGCACGCGGTGGTCGAGGTGCCAACGCACCGCCTGCGCGAGCACGAGCCGCTCGAGGTCGCGGCCCTTGCGCACGAGATCCTCGACGCCGTGCCGGTGCGTCACGCGCGCGACGTCCTGGTGAATGATCGGGCCGTCATCGAGCACCGCGGTCGCGTAGTGCGCGGTGGCGCCGATGAGCTTCACGCCGCGCTCGTACGCCTGGTGGTAGGGCTTGCCGCCCGCGAAGGCCGGCAGGAACGAGTGGTGGATGTTGATCACCGGGCAGCCGATGCGCGCCAGAAACTCGGGCGAGAGCACCTGCATGTAGCGCGCCATCACGACCAGATCGGCGCCAAGTTCGCGACACAGGGCGATCTGTTTCGCCTCGGCCTCGGCCTTGGTCGCCGCCGTCACCGGGATGTGGTGATAGGGCAGACCGTAGGTCGCGGTGGCCGCGGCCAGCTCGGGGTGGTTAGAGATGACGGCCACGAAGTCGCCGTTGAAGTCGCCGGCCTTCCAGCGCAGCAGCAGGTCGTGGAAGCAGTGGTCGAATCTCGAAACGAACAGCACCATCTTCTCCCGCTCGGTCGACACGCGCACGTCGGTCTGCATCCCGAGGCTGTCGCCGAAGGTGGCGAACTCGCGCATCTCCAGCGCCGCGTCGCCCTCCGGCACCCACTCCATGCGCTGGAAGAACACGCCCGCCTCCTCGTCGCGATGCTGGTCGGCGTGGAGGATGTTGCCGCCGCGCAGCGAGATCCAGCCGGCGACCTGGGCCACAAGCCCGCGGCGGTCGGGTCCGTGCAACAATGCGGTGATGACGGGGGCGGAGACGTTCGAGGCGGTAGACACGATGCCCCAACCGCTAGAGTCCGCCCCGCCCCACGGCAAACCGAGTTTTCGGGGAGGTGAGTCGTCCTCAATCCTCACGTCAGAACCGACTTGATCGAGGTCGGGCGATTCTGCCGCACGGCAGAACGCCGAGCCGCAGCTCATCCGGAAGGTTCACCCTGCCCACGGTCAACTTCACCTATCCCGCATCCGCACCGGAGTGATGTGATGATCGGGGGAGCCGTGCCTTCCGCTGCCCCGCTGGCCGCGAGAACAAGCTCAGCTCTTTGCCTCTACCGGGTCGCGCCGCGCGGCCTCCATCAGGAGATGGAAAGCCTGGGCCTCGGTCGAGGTGCCGACCTTGTTGAAGTGCGGCGCACCGCACACGCCCTGCACAATCCCGAACGCATCGACTTTGCCGATCGCCGCGGCGCGCAGCGAGTCGGCCGTGGCGCGGTACGTCGCCGGCATCCAGCCACCAGCGACACCGCGGTAGAGCGTGTAGGCGAGCATCTGGGCGAAGTTCGTTTCGACAAACGTGTTCGCGTCGTCGAGCACGTCGTGGAAGAGGCCGTCGGCGCAGCGCCACGGCAACGCGGCGTCGACCAGTTCGCGGATCCACTCGACGAGCTGCGCCTTCTCGCCAGCCATCGTCGTCGGGAGCGCGCGCAGCACGCGCGTCATGCCGGCGAGCGCCCAGCCGTTTCCCGAGCCCCAAAAGGCCTTCCGCTCGAAGTCCCGCCGATCCTCGTCCCACATGTGCGAGTAGAGCTTGGTCCGCGGGTCCTGCAGGATGCGCCGATAGCCGGCAACCTGCTTCAGCGCCTCGGCGGGCTGGCCGGCCACGGCGAGAAACGGCGGCAGCATGTAGAGCGCGTCGACCCAGATGCGGTTCTCGATGTGGTTGTGGTACACGATGCCCTCGCGGGTGCGCGGCGCCTTGTGGAACGCGAACTCCAGCATGCGGTCCGCCGCCGTCCGCAACGCCGGATCGCCGGTCACCTGCGCGGCGAAAAGCACGGGCTCGCCGTTCACGCACGGGTCGCACACCGGCGCATTGCCCTCGTTGAGTCCGAGCCGACCGTCCTTGAGCTGATTGACCACGGCGTCCTTCGCGAACAGCACGACCAGCTCCGTCTCGCCGAGTTCGAGTAGCGCCTGCGCCGCCGTGCCCTGCTCCCATGCACGCCGCTGCATCGCGAGCATGGCGTTCTTCGCCTTCGCCAGCCGCAGCGCGTCGGCGTCGAGCACGGCGCCCTGAGCGTCGCCTGAAGCTGAAGACAAAGCGCACTTGTCGCCGCCGGCCGCCGACGAGGAGAGACCGATGACGCCGCTGCCGAGAACGACGGTGCGGAGGAACTGCCGACGGTGAAGTTCAGTTCTCATGGGGCGACAAGGTTGGGGGAACAGGATACTGTCGGGAGAACTGTGCTCGGCCTACGCTCAGGCGCCACCCCGCTTTCGCGACGGCGCATTATCCTGCAAGGGCGAGTCGACGCACCGTCGGCGTCCGCCGAGTCGGTCAAGCCTTGCCTTGGCCTGCCATGCAATCGCCGCCCTCGCGCCTCACCTTATCGAATTCCGACAACCGTTTAGGTTCACGACCGTGAGCCTAAACGGTCCGATCACTCCTCCGCGGGCACCCAATCCGCCCTGCACCTGCGACAGTTTACCCTCACGGCCGTGAAGGTAAACTGTCGCCGCCATCATCGCGCGACTACAGAGCGCCGACCTCGCCGGCTGGCAAAGTCACACCCTCGCGGCAGTTGCGAGGGGCCGATTGATCACCGGTCGGCCACCGGAGGGACACCGCAGCGTGACGGCCTCCGCGGCAAGCCCGGACGGCGACGGAGCGCCGTCCCTACCTACCCCACTCGCGCACGATCTCGTAGTGGATCGTGCGGTCGGCGGCGCGGGCAGAAAAGACGAGAGCTCCGGTCACAGCCTTCGCGTCGACGAGCCGCGCCCGCGAACCGTCCGGCGCCAGGGCGTAGACCTTCGCCCCGGCGGCGCCGGCGAGCGTGATCGTCGCCGGCACCGGCTCGGCCGTCATCGGGCCGTGGCCCCAGCGGTCGTTCACCGACTTGCGCACCGCGTCCCAGACCATGCCGGGATTCTCGGTGCGGCCGACGAGCGTCACGAGCACGCGGTGCGACTCCGCGAGCTTCGCGCCGTCGAGGGCCACCGCGGTCACTGCGGCAAAATCCAACCCGAAGCGCGCGCACTCAACCTTGAGCGCACCGGCGTCGATCTTCGCGCCGCCGATGAAGCCGGTCGCGGCAGCCGCCCGCTCAGCCGACACGACATACACCGGTCCCTGCGGAGCGCGCTCCATGCGAATCGTCGTCAACGCCGGCGTGCCGGTCTGCACGATACGCGCTGGTTCGCTGGCACCGAGCGGCTGGTCGCTCACGCTCAGGCGGTCCGTGAGAAAACCGATCGGCTGGCCCGGCAGGTGGCGCAGCCAGAGCACATCGACATGCGCCTCCTCGCCCCAGACCGGCGCGCCGACACGCAGCTCCTTCGCCGACGGCGCGGGCGGCACGAGTCCGTTGCGGAACGTTGTGGTCGCGAAGGCGGCGAAACCCCAGCGCCCGGGATTGCGATGCTGGTCGAAGAAGGTCTTCGCGCCGCTGTTCGGATCGGGGTTCGCTCCCTCGACCATGTCGAAGGGATAGAGCGCATCCCAGTCCTGGATACCGCCGTAGGTCGCGATCGTCGGGTACATCTCGCAGCCGAAGTCGTGCGGGAACGGGTGATCGACTTCCGACACGCTGAACGGCTTGCCGCTCACGCGCAGCTGGGCGATGCCGCCGATCTCGCCGAACCAGCGGTCCTCGAACTCCGCGAGCTGCGGCGTGTTGAGCGTCGCCCAGAACTCGCGGTTCCAACTGTGCGTCGGCCCGCCGAAGTCCGGGTGCTGCCAGTAGTAGTGCGCGTCGGCGAAGTCCATCGACTGCTCGCGCGCCAGGCCCGCGATGCCGCCGTAGTTCATCTGCGTGCAGATGATGGGCGCGCGCACGCCGAGCTCATCGCGGAGGAAGTTGCGCATGCCGCTCGCATACTCGACCTCGGTCTCGATGAGGAACGAGATCCAGTCGCGCCACTGCGCCACCGAGGGCTCGGTCGGGATCGGCACCGTGCCGGCCACCGCCGACTGCCCGGGCAACAGCCCGCTGCGCTCGGCGCCGGGCGAGAGCTTCAGGTTGCGCACGGACACCGTGCCGAGCTTGTGACCCACGATGAGGCTGAGGCGCGAAGGCACGTCTACCGTCGAGTGCGCAACGAAGACGAACTTCAGCGGCGTCCACTCGGTGCCGATCTCCGTCGGCGTGTTCAAACCGCGGGTGCGCCACTTGTCGGTGCGCCAGCGCGGATCGTCGCGGCTGATCACGACCTGCAGCGGGCGCGGCGTGTCCGCCTTGGCCTCGAACTCCAGCGTGTAGGTCTGATCCTTCTCCAGCGGCAGGCCGCCCACGTACGCCTGCGTGTGCCAGCGGATGCTGTCGACCTCGACAACCTTCAGCTCCACCGCGGTGGCGTCGGCTCCGGGCACGATCTCCACGCGGTTGCCGGGGAGCGCATCGGGCTGCCAGCGGTGCGCGGCGCCGAGCAGCGACGGGCCGCGCGGTGTGGCGCCCTGCTGCCAGGCGGCGGCGAGCGCGGTGTCGTCGACGTACTTCTTCGCCAACCAAGCGCTCCAGAGCTGCGCGAGCTCGGTGCGGAACGGCTCGGGCAGGAGCTGCTCGAGCCGGCGGCCGATGTCGCGCGTGCGCTGGCCGAGGAGCGAGTTCTCGTTGTTGATCTCCACCACCGCGACCGCCGGATCCTCGGCGAGGCTGTAACCGGTGTACGGATTCTTCGGGGTGAGCAGCTGGCGCGCGTAGTCGCGCTGGAGCTCGACCATGCGGCGCTGGAAGTAGTCGACCTGCTTCTGGAACGGCGGCGTCTGCGCGATCGAGGCCGGGAAGCCGTCCTCGGGCACGAGGGTCTTGGACACCTTGAGGTTGATGTTTGAGTAGATGCCGCGCGCCTTCAGGGCGGCGACGAGCCGGTGGAGTTTGTCGAGCTGCGCGGGATCGATGCGCGTGCGGTCCGGCCGGTCCTTCGACCAGATGCTCCCGCCGGAGGCGACCGACCACGGGTTGTCCATGTGGTGGAGACGCGCGATGTTCACGCCGCCCAACGCGAGCCGGCGCGCGAGGGTGTCAGCGTCGGCGGCGGAGAGGAAGTTCTGCTCGCTGCTGATGTTGCAGCCCCAGAAACGGATCCGCTTCCCGTCCGCCGCGGTCGCGAAATGGCCGTCCTGCACCACGATCGGGCCGCGCGCGCCGGCGGGATCGGCGCCGTTGAGCGCACTCAAATCGAGGGCCGACCCGGGGACCGGCTCGACGTACGGCCACGGCGTCCAGCCGGAGGTGTCTTCGGCGGCAGCGAGCGCGAGGGAAGCGGCGAGCGCCGTGAGCAACGGCGCGCAACGGAGGGTGGTCGAGCGGAACATCGGGAGTAGCGGCTGGGTTTGGGTAGAAGCCGGCGGACACCGGAACGAACGAATCGAGATCTCGCAACCCGCCGGCCCCCGGAGCGAGTCCGCATTCGCCGCCGGCACAAACGCGGTGACTCGGCAATGCAGCAAATCTCCACCAAGTACTCCGCGGGAATCTGCGCGCTCTGTATGCGACAGCGTGAAGGTCGCCGTGCGAGCGGAGGCGACCCGCGCCGACGTTTTCACCGCACCGTCACACATCCGCGTAACGCACACTCGCCGCCCAGCGTCATCCCGCCGCACGCGCCGGTGCGCGCTTGTCGCTCGCCGGGTATCGTTGTCGTTTCGCTCTGCCGCTCGATGCACCGCTGGGCGCCCCCCGCCACCGCGATCGCTTCCGGCCCGTTGCCAAGCGCCACCTAGCCCGCCATTCTCCGCCCCTTCCTTATGCCACGCCTCTTCTCCCTCTCCGCCGCCGTCGCCCTCGCCCTCCTCTCGGGCTGCGCCCGCGACGCCGCCAAACCCGCCGCCCCGGCCCCCGCCGCGCCGGCCACCGCTCTCCCGGCCGAGGGCCTGCGCGTCACTGGCACCCAGATCGTCCAGCACGTCAACTCCGTCGGCACCCTGCTCGCCCGCGAGTCCGTCACCATCGTCAGCGAGAGCGATCGTCGCCTCGTGAAGGTTGCCTGCACGGAGGGCGCCAGCGTCGCGCAGGGCGACCTGCTCTTCCAACTCGACGACTCCGAACTTCAGGCCGAGCTCCAACGCCTCGAGATCCGCCGCCGCAACCTCGCCGACACCGCCCAGCGCCAGCGCGAACTCTTCTCCGCCAACACCACCAGCCGCCAGGAGTTCGACCGCGCCCAAGCCGACCTCGATGGCGTCGTCGCCGAGATCGCCCGCCTGCGCATCGACATCGAGAAGACCTCCATCCGCGCGCCCTTCGCCGGCGTCGTCGGCCTGCGCCGCGAGAGCGAGGGCGCCTTCGTCACCAAGAACACCCCGCTCACCACCCTGCAGGACCTCAGCGCCCTCCGCGTCGATTTCACCCTCCCCGAACGCTACGCCGACGAGGTCAAGCCCGGCCTGCCCTTCGCCTTCTCGGTCGCCAGCAGCGCCCAGCGCTTCGAGGGCCGCATCACCGCCATCGAGCCGCAGATCGACGCCACCACGCGCAGCCTCGTCGTGCGCGGCCTCGTGCCCAATCCGGAGCGCCGCCTCATCCCCGGCGCCTTCGCCAACGTCGAGCTCTCCCTCGCCCCGACCGACGACGGTATCCTGATCCCCACTTCCGCCCTCGTCGCCTCCATCAAGGGCCAGAGCGTCTGGCTCGCCGTCGGCGGCAAGGCCGTGCTGCGCGAGGTGAAGACCGGCCTGCGCACCGAGGACAACGTGCAGATCGTCAGCGGCCTCCAGCCGGGCGACATCGTCCTCCTCAGCAACCTCCTCCGGTTGCGCCCCGGCGCCGCCGTCCAGGTCCTCGAGCCCCGTCGCTGATCCGCCATGTCCCTCTCCGAGACCTGCATCCGCCGCCCCGTCCTCTCGATCGTCCTCTCCACGGTGCTCATCCTGCTCGGCGCCGTGAGCATCGCCCTGCTGGGGGTGCGCGAGTATCCGGCCGTCGACGCCCCGGTCATCACCGTCACCACCACCTACCCGGGCGCCGCCGCCGAGGTCATCGATTCCCAGATCACCGAGACGCTCGAGCAGGTCGTCAACGGCATCGACGGCATCCGCGTCATCTCCTCCAACTCCTCCGAGGGCCGCAGCAACATCCGCGTCGAGTTCGACATCAGCGCCGACCTCGAGCGCGCCGCCAACGATGTGCGCGACAAGGTCAACCAGGCCGTGCGCCGCCTGCCCGTCGACGCCAACCCGCCCGTGGTCGAGAAGGCCGACGCCGACGCCGAGCCCATCCTCTTCCTCGCGCTCAACAGCGACCGGCACTCCATCCTCGAGATCTCCCACTACGCCACCAACGTGGTCAAGGAGCGCATCCAGACCGTGCCGGGCGTGAGCACCGTGCGCATCTTCGGCGAGAAACGCTACGCCATGCGCCTCTGGCTCGATCCCGTGCGCATGGCCGCCCACGGCGTCACCCCGCTCGACGTGCAGCAGGCGCTCAACGCCCAGAACGTCGACCTGCCCTCCGGGCGCATCGAGGGTTCCAGCACGGAGCTCACCATCCGCACCTTCGGCCGGCTGACCACGCCCGCGGAGTTCAACCGCATGATCATCCGCCAGGAGCGCGGCCGCATCCTCGAGCTGCGCGACATCGGCGAGGCCCGCCTCGAGGCCGAGAACCTCCGCGGCGGCTCCAAGGTCCTCGGGCGCCCCAACATCGGCATCGCCGTCGTCCCCCAGCCCAACACCGACGCCATCGCCATCGCCAACGAGGTGCATCGCCGCCTCGACCGTATCCGCGCCGAGCTGCCCGAGGGGCTCGTGCTCGATGTCGGCTACGACTTCACCACGTCCGTGCGCCGCGCCATCTCCGAGGTGGGCGAGACCCTGCTCATCGCCTTCGTCCTCGTGGCGCTGATCATCTACGTGTTCCTGCGCGACTGGCGCGCCACCGCGATCCCCGTGCTCGCGATCCCCGTCTCCCTCGTCGCGTCGTTCTTCATCATGTATCTGGCGGGGTTCACGATCAACGTGCTCACCCTCGTCGCGCTCGTGCTCGCGATCGGTCTGGTGGTCGACGACGCCATCGTCGTCCTCGAGAACATCTACACCAAGGTCGAGGGCGGCGCCCGCCCCTACGCCGCGGCGGTGCACGGCATCCGCGAGATCTTCTTCGCGGTCATCTCCACCACCGTCACGCTCGCCACCGTCTTCGTGCCGATCCTGTTCATGTCGGGCCTGACGGGCCGGCTCTTCCGCGAGTTCGGCGTGGTCGTCGCCGGCGCGGTGCTCATCTCCTCGTTCGTGGCGCTCACGCTCTCGCCGATGCTCTGCCGGTTCATCCTCAAGCACGAGCGCCGGCACAGCCGTTTCCA
>JAEWNN010000095.1 GCA_023457035.1 Verrucomicrobiota bacterium | reverse complement strand
TGCCGCGAAGGTCGGCGACCTGGAGCCCGCCGGAGGTCGCGGTGAGGACCAGATGCGTCACGAACTCCGGGCGGCGGAGCGCGGCCAGCAGCGCGACGACGCCGCCCATGGACTGGGCGATCAATGCCGACGGCCGCTCGAGTTTGCCGACAACCAATGCCGCGAGGTCGTCGAGGTCGCGGATCGAGGGGTCGGCGGGGACGTCGCCGAAGCCAGGCCAACCGAAGAACACACGCGTGGCCTGGGTCGTGAGCCGATCGGCCACCGGCCGCCAGAAGCCGGTACGCCCCAGGGCGCCTGGCAGGAAGAGCAGTTGTTCGGGCCGGGTCATTCCGCGAAGAACGGCAGCGCCTGCACGCCGTTGATCGTGAACTGCACGGCCACCGCGGCGAGCAGCAGCCCCATGATGCGGGTGACCAGCTTCAGGGCCAGCGGGTTGGCCTTCCGCGCCCCCGTGCTGGCGAAGCGGAGGATGAAATAGGAGAGCCCGCACACGGCGGCGATGCAGGCGAACAGCGCGATGTGCTGCGCGGCCCCTTTGGCTTGGCCGAGCAGGATCAGCGACGTGGAGATGGCGCCCGGGCCGGCGAGCATCGGCACGCCCAGCGGCGTGATGGCGATGTCGTCCTTGGCGGCGCCGGCCTCGACCTCCTCGTCGCTTTGGCGGTCGCGGGCGCGGTTGGCGTAGAGCATGTCGAGCGCGATGCGCAGCAGCAGCACGCTGCCGGCGATCTGGAACGCCGCCATGGTGATGCCGAGGAACTGGAAGATCCATTTTCCGGCGACGGCGAAGAGGATGAGCACACCGGCGGCCACGGCGCAGGCCAGTCCCGCCATGCGTTTCTGCGCCGCCGGCGAGTCGCGCTCGGTCATCGACAGGAAGACCGGGATGATCGCGAGCGGGTCGACGATCACGAACATCGAGGTGAAGGCGAAGAGGGTGTACTCGAGGAGGTTCACGCGTACGGGCCCACGATGGGCCGCGCGTGCCGCTACGGCACGCGCAAACTTCCGGTGCTCACCTGGTGCCCGCGCCGCGGGCGCCGGTCTCCGCCTCCGGCGCGGCCTCGGCGGGAGCGGGCAGCCAATGGGAGGCCGCCGCGCTCCGGCCGAGGGCCGTGTGCGGACAGCGGATGACCAGTTGGCGGTAGAAGGCGTCGGCCGCCTCAGGGTCGCGACCGGCGAGCCAGCGGCCGGCCTGCCAGAGGATCGCCGCGGTCTGCTCGTCGTTGTTGGGCAGCAGCGCAGCCGCCCAGCTGGCGAGATCGGCCGCGCGATAGCGGTAGTGGAAACGCCTCGTCGGGATTCGCAGTTTCTCCAGCCGGTCCCGCTCGGTCTCGTGCATGGCGAACGTGCGGCTCCTGCCCCCGGCGCTCTCCTGCCGCAGTTCGGCGGCGGGCGCGGTGGCATATTGCGCGCCCCAGATGTACCAGTCGGGATCGAGTTCGGTGCCGAGCAGCTCGAGCCCGTGTTCGCGCGCGGTCTGCGCGGCGCGCCAGAACGCGGCGGCGCGTTCGGCGGCCGGACGTTCGGCATCGAAGCCCGTCCTCACGTCGGCGCCGTAGGCGCGGAGGGTCGGGCGAAGCTTCTCCGGGAAGAACGGCTCCGCCTCCTCGACCCTGCCCTCGCGGGCGAGGCGGCGGCCAAGAAGATGGCGCAGCGCCGCGCCGAGGTTGTCGGGGAGCCACCGGTAGCCGCGGCGATACCAGCCGTTTTCTGCGGTGCCCGTCGGCGGTTTGATCGCGGCGGGCGGCGCGTGCGTTGTGACGAACGCCTTCAGTTCCTCCGCGGTCAGCAGGCGCTCGGCCACGTAGGCGGCGTCCTGCCAGTGCCCGCCGCGCAACCATGCGGCCAGGGCGCTCTCGAAAGCGCCCAGCGCGAGCCGGGCGCGGCCGAGCTCGGCGTCGGCGGCGGCGCGCATGGCCAGCTCGAGGTCGGGTGCCGCGGCCACGAGGTCGAGCAGCCGGGCGCCCTCGGCGGTGTCGCCGGCGCGCAAGGCCAGCTTGGCGCGGATCCAGCGCGCCATGGTCGCATCCTCGGGGGCGAGCTTTGCCCAGCGCCCCGCGAGCTCGAACTGCCCGCCCTCGTAGGCGAGCCACGCCAGCCGGTCCGCTTCGGCGATGGCGTTCGCGCCGGACTGCTCGATCGCGGCGGCGAGCTCGATGGCCCAGCGCGCGAACGGCGGGCCGGGTTCGTCATCGAAAAGCGAATTCCCGACCCGCGAGACGATGTAGCCGAGCATGAGGCTGCGCAGCAGCGGGTCGCGCGCGGCCTCGGTGTCGAGCTTGGGTTCGAGCAACTGGCGGGTGACGAGGCGCAGGGAGGCCGAGGCGGTGGCGTCGCCGGTGGAGTATTGCCGGAGGTAGAGCCTGGCGGCTTCGGCCGGTTCGCCCGCATCGAGCGCGGCGCGGGCCTCCCAGCCGTAGCTTTCAGCGGCGAGGCCGAGCGGATCGGGCCAGCCGGAGGCGGCGAGATCGCGTACGAGGCGGAACCAGCGCTGCGCCTCGGCGCGGGCCCCGGCCCGGGGATAGGTGGAGGCGCACTGCCCATCGACCACCGAGCTGCGGCCGAACATGTAGGCGACCCAGACGGTGCGGAGACGCCGTTGCGCCTCGGGCAGGGCGAGCAGGTCGGTCCACGCCTTCTCTGCGGCGGGCCAGTCGCCGGCGCGCCAGGCCGCGGCGCCGCGCGCGTAGAGGAGAAACTCGGACGGGATCCCCGGCGGTTCGGCGGTGGAGGGGGTCGGTGGTGCGCTGCGCCACTGGGCGAACTGCTGCGCCCGGGCCCGGGCCTCCGCTTGATCGGCGCCGGCTTGCGTCAGGGCGTCGACGAGTTGGTTGTACTCGATCCTCTGCCGATGCGCGTCGGCCGACTCACGTGCCGGCTCCACCGCGCGGTGGACCGAGGGGTGGGTGCCGGCCAGCCGCGCGAGCTCCGAGGAGAAGTAGCCCTCGGGCGCGGCCAGCAGTTCGGCGTCGGTCGCGCCGAGATGGCTGTTGGGAAAATCCGGGCCGCACGCGAGCGCGGGGAGCGCGGCGAGACCGAGCGCGGCGGCGCATTCAAGGTTTCTCGACCACCGCGGCTTGGAGCGGAATCTCATGGGCAAAACGCAACCACGCCACGGTGACCGAGCCGCCCGGGCGCAGCAATGCTCGGGTGGGAAAGTTGTTCACCGCGCGCCAGCGGCCGTTGCTTTCCGGGGCGAGTCGGTAACCGGCAAGGCCGTCGGCGGCGCTCGGTCGGTCGGCGGTGGGCCAGCGCAGGGCGAGCGTGGCGGGTGGCGGCTCGCTGGTCTCGCCGGTGTTGCGGACGACGATCTCGGCCAGGCCGGACTCCGGCCAGCGTACCGCGAGCGTGAGCGCGCGCCGGGGTGCCTCGCCGCGCAGCACGGCGGCGAGTGTCGCGGCGGGCCAGTTGAGCCGATCGCTCGCGACAGGGAGGCGGAACCAGAGCACGCCGGTGCAGTGTTCGGGCGGTTGCACCCGGAGTTCGCGGGCCAGGGTGGCCAGCGCGACCGGTTCGGCGCGGACGGTGCGCAGGAGGGCGTCGCCAGGCCAGGGGGGCCGAGGCCCCTCGGCGCCGAGGCCGAGGAACTTCCCGTCGGGAGCGAAGGCGAGGGTGTAGCCGTAGGTGGGCAGGGCGACGCGGAAGGGCCGGCCGATTCCGGTGGCCTGCCGGATCCACGCACGGGCGCGTGCTGGGTCGCAGAGCGTGAAGGGTGTGTCGGGTCCGGCGGGACGCTCCAGCGAGTGGACCTGCAGCACGAAGCCGTCGGCGGCGGTGGCGAGGGCGGCGAAGTCGTCGCGGCGGTCGAGCCAGGCCGGCAGGGCGGTGAAGACCAGCGGTGTGGGACCGACCGCTTCGCGCAGCGCGGCGAGCCAGGCGCGGTAGCCGGGGAGCTTCGTCTCGGCGCAGTCGAAGTCGACCTGCAGCTCGGCCGGCTCCAGTCCATGGCGACGCGCGGTCGCGAGCAGTTCGGCGGCGAGGGTGGCGAGCGCGCGGGCGTTGGCGTCGTCCCCGGCGAACGGCCCGCCGAACGCGCCGATGCGCAGCGAGAGGCCGACGGGGCAGCCGAGCGCGGCGAGGGCGGCGAAGTCGGGCTCGGTGCGGGTGAGGTGCGGCTGTCCGGCGCGCCAAGAGACCTCGGCGGCGAGCACGTTGAAGCCGTCGCACTGCGGGGCGAACTCGTGCAGCGCCGTCTGGACGGCGGGGCCGGCGCTGCGTTGCCAGACGTAAATCTCCTGCGTGAACGCGGCCGGCGCCGGGCCGGCGATGGAGACAAGCGGAACGGCTCCGACCAGCAGAAGTCGCAGGATGCCGGCGATGGTGCCGTGTCGGGCCATGCCGCGACGATGGCGGGCGGGCCCGAGCAAGCGAGAGAAGACCGCGGGAGTGAGCCGGAGGCGAGCGACACCGCGCCGCCGGTCCGGGCTGCCGCTTGCAGGTCGCAGCAAGGGAGCGGTCTGCCACGGCCCGGCTCGGCGAGATCGACCGCCGCCAGATGGCATTCTTGGCCGAATGTCCTCAGCCATAGGTGTCGTCTGCAGCCAGCTTCCTCACGGCAGCGACCGGGGTTCAGGGGGTTGTCACGAGCAGGCGGGCGAAGCGGCGGGCTGCGATCACGGAATCGGTGACGACAACGCGTTCGAACTCGCTATCGACCGGCTCGACGGCCTCGGTCGCGGCCGGGTTGGGTAACCAGCGGACCAGATCGTCGCTGAAAAGCACGGTGTAGGTGATGCCTGGAAGGACGGATGCGGGGCGTCGCACGAAGGCAAGCGTGAGTCGTCCGAGGACATCGGCACTGATGCGTGGGAGTCCTCCGTTGCCGCCCAAGGGCATGGTGGTGGAGTCGGCCGCGCCGGCGTCCATATTGAGGGCGTACTTGAGGAGGTTGCATACGCCGTCGCCCCGGGGGGAGGCGTCGTCGGCGCCGGCCCCTGCGTTCTCCGGGCTGCCAAAATGGCGGGTTCGCCACTGCTCGAGTGCGGTGCGGTCGGCCGCGAGGGCTTGGGCGGCGGCCTCGGCCAGGGCGAAGAAGAGTGGGCCGGGGGTGAAGGCGTCGTCGTTGGTCATGACGACGACGGCGACGCCCGTGCCGAGGTCGAGGCCGGCGACGGTGTTGAATCCGGGGATGTGTCCGCCGTGCACCATGTATCCGCCCTTCGGTGTCTCAATCCGGTTGATCCCACGGCCGGCCCAGGTCATGAGCGGAGCCGTGGAGGTGCACGCCATCCCTTGCCGCAGATACTCGGCTGCGGCCGGGGAGATGATCCGCCCCTGGAGGATGCTTTCGTAGAGGCGGGCGAGATCGAGCGGCCGGGCGACGATGCCGCCAGCACTGAAGGCGTTTCGGTAGTCGGCAAGGAAGGGGAGTGGTTGGCCGGAGAGGTAGCCGCGGGCGAGGGTCCCGTCCGTGCATTCGTCGGCAGTCAGGGCGGTGCAACCAGGCAGGGCGGAGAAGAGCTGCGCGCGAACGAGCTGTCCCCAGGTACGGCCGGCCGCCTGCTCCAACGCGAGCCCGAGCAGGACGTAACCGGTGTTGCTGTACCGGATGGCGGTGCCGGGGGTGGCAACGAGGGTGCCGGGGGTGAGGGCGATCAACTCGAGCGGTGTGGCCGGGGCAAGTCGGTTGTAGGCGGGGTTCTCGTCGAAGCTGCCCAGTCCACCGGAGTGATTGAGGAGTTGATCGAGCGTGATCGCACTCCATGGGGTTGGCAGGGCCGGGTTGGCGCCCAGCCGCGTCGAAAGGTCGAGCGTGGCGTCGACCGCAGCCGCGGCGACGAGGGCGGCCGTGATGAGCTTGCCGGAGCTGGCCGCGTGGAAACGCGTTGCCGGGCCGACGGAGAGGCCTGGTCCGGCGGCGCCGCGTTGCGCGGTCCACCAGCCGTGGCCAGGCACCAGTACGGCGACCGATAGGCCTTTGGGCTGGGCCGGGGCCTTGGCCAAGGCGGCTTGCAGGGCGGAGGCGAGGAGCGCCCCGGAACGCGGGTCGACCTCTCGGTCGGGGATGGGCCCCGCGTCATGCGGGCGTGGGCAGGTGACGAGACCCCCAGGTGGAAACGGAATCGGGTTCCGGTCTTCCTGGGCGACGCTCCGTGGGGTCATGAGCGCACCGCACAACATCAATGCCCCGGCGGCGAGGCGTGGAACAACACTGGAGATTCCAACCCTGGTCATGGGCGGGTGTTTCTCCGTCCCCATGAGGGATCGCAACGGGGTTTGGATGAGAGGTCGATCCACCAAACGAGCGGGGGGCTAGACCTGCCTTGGGAAGGCCCGCCGGCTGGCGACTGGTGGTCGGTGGCGTGGTGGCGAGGCCGGCCCCGCGAGGGGCCGGCGCCGGCGTCACGCGCTCGCGAGCACGCTGCGGACGATCTCGACGCTGCGGGCGAGGTCGGCGGGCGTGGCAGTGAGGGCGGGCAGGAAGCGGATGGTGTTGTTGCCGGCGGTCGGGCAGAGCAGGCCGGCCTCGCGCAGCTTGGCGTTGATCGGCGCGGGATCGGCGTGGAAGCCGAGGCCGACCATGTAGCCGACGCCGCGGACTTCCTGGAGGAGCTTCGGGAAATCGGCGACGAGCTGCCGCAGCGCGGCGTGCCAGGCGACGGCGTTGCGCGTGATGGCGCCCATGAGGTCGTCCTTCTCCAGCACGTCGAGCACGGCGAGGGCGCCGGCGCAGGCCAGCGGCGTGCCGCCGAAGGTGGTGCCGTGCGAGCCGGGCGTGAAGTATTCGGCGAACGGTTCACGCACCCACACGGCGCCCATGGGCAGGCCGCCCGCGATGCCCTTGGCCATCGAGACGCCGTCGGCCTGGATGCCGTAGTGCTGGAAGCCGTAGAACGTGCCGGTGCGGCCGATGCCGCACTGGACCTCGTCGAAGAGCAGGAGCATGCCGCGCTCGTCGCAGAGCTTGCGCAGGCCGAGGATGAACTCGGGCGTGGCGGGCGTGACGCCGCTCTCGCCCTGGATCGTCTCGACGAGGATGGCGGCGGTGGAGTCGTCAGCGAGGTCGACGAAGCTCCGGAGGTTGTTGAACTCGCCCACGGCGAAGCTCTCCAGCATGGGGCGGAAGCCCTTCTGGATCTTGGCCTGCGGGGTGGCGCTCATGGCGCCGAAGGTGCGGCCGTGGAAGGCGTTGGCGGCGACGAGGACCTTGAAGCGCTTCCCCTCCTCGTGCGTGGTGTTGTAACCGTGGAGACGGGAGAGCTTGAGGAGGGCCTCGTTGGCCTCGGCGCCGCTGTTGCAGAAGAAGACGCGGCCGGGGCCGGCGTGCCGGACGAGGCGGCGGGCGAGTTCGCCCTGTTGCGGGTTGCGGTAGAGATTGCTGACGTGGACGAGGCTGGCGGCCTGGGCCTGCACGGCCTTCACCCACGCGGGGTGGCAGTGGCCGAGGGCGTTGACAGCGATGCCCGAGCAGAAATCCAGGTACTCCTTGCCGCGGTCGTCCCAGACGCGCAGGCCCTCGCCGCGGACGAGCGTCACGGCGGGGCGGCCGTAGTTCTTCATCACGTAGGCATCGTAGTGGGCCTCGGTGGCGGCGGCGGTGACGGCGGGAGCGGGGGAGAACGTCTGGCTGTTCATTGCGGATGGCGGAATGCGGATTGCGGAAAGGGAAGACTCCGGAGCTTCGCGACGCGAACTGCAGGAGAATGTGGAAATCAGGGAATCAGGAAACGAAAACAGGCGGAGCGCGGAAGACGGACGACAAAAGGTAACGCAGAGAACGAAGGCGGGAACGAGGGCGAAGAAGGAGAAAGAGAATCTGGAACACAGGAAATCAGGAAGCGGATTCTCGCGGGGCGGCGGCGCGGCGGGCGGCGCGATGCAGGATGCGGAAAACGACGAAACGCTTGGCGCGTATCGCTACGTCAGGTGCTGGCGACGACTCATCGTCGCAGACGGATTTCCTGCTGGAGCATGTGCATCGGTTGCTGAAACGGCACAGGCGGCGCGGAGTTCAATGCCGGCGCCGCCTGGGGAAGAACGCGGAAGAGGAAATGTGGGAATCAGGAAACGGAAGGCGGTTCCGGAGAGATGTCCCCGACTCGGGCGCGACGGCTCGGCGGCGCGCCCTCATGAACGCGCCGGAGGCGCGTTCATCCCTGGACGATCTCGGTGCCGATGCCCTTGTCGGTGAAGATCTCGAGCAGGAGGCTGTGCGGGAGGCGGCCGTCGATGAAGTGCACGCGCTGCACGCCGTCCTCGAGCGCGCGCACGGCGCTGGCGACCTTCGGGCGCATCCCCTTGTCGATGACACCGGTCTTCTTCAGTCCGTCGACCTGGCTGACCTTGAGGGTGGAGATGAGCGAGCCCGGATCGGCGGGGTTGGAGAGCAGGCCGGGGACGTCGCTCATGTACACCAGGCGGCGGGCATTGAGGGCGGCGGCCACGCGGCCGGCGGCGACGTCGGCGTTGATGTTGTAGGGCCGGCCGTCGGCGTCCTCGGCGACGGGGGAAATGATCGGAATGAGGCCCTCGGCGATCTCCTTCTTGATGACTTTGACGCGGACCTCGGTGACGTCGCCCACGAAGCCGAGGTCGACGGGGTTGCCGTCGTCGTCGACGGTGAGCTTCTCGCACAGCAGCACGCTGTCGCCGGGGAGGCCGGAGGGCTTGCCGCGGGCGAGCGTGATGGCGTGGCAGACGTCCTTGTTGACGACCTCGTCGAGGGTGCGCTTGACGATTGCGATGGTGGCCGCGTCGGTGACGCGCATGCCGTTGACGAAGTTGGCCTTCAGGCCGGACTCGGCCATGGCCTTGGTGATGGCCTTGCCGCCGCCGTGCACGACGACCACGTGGATACCGACGGCGGCGAGGAACGCGAGGTCCACGGCGACGCGGTTGCGCACCTCGGGGTTCGGGTCGTCCATGAAGCTCCCGCCGTATTTCACGACGAAGATCGAGCCGTGGAAGTCTTGGATGTAGGGAAGGGCCTCGAGGAGCACCCGGGCTTTCGCCGTGATTTCAGCAACGTCCATTTCGGATCAAGGGCACCCCGCGCACGCCAACCGCGCCGCGAAAGCGGCGTTGTGTGATGAGTTGGCGAAGACGGTCGCGGGCGTGCTCACTGTGTTGGGAAGGGCTGTGGCTTAAGGGCGGGCCGGGGGTGTGACCAGAAAAAATCCGGGCGCGGGGTGGGTGGGCGATCGCGGCACGGGGTGCGGCGGTCCGGTCTCGGGCCGGACACTCCCGGCTCGAGCCGGCACCTGCGGCCTGTGCCCGGGGCGACCGGGCGGAGCCCGGCCCGAGCTCAGCCGAGCACCAGGCGGCGGGCATGGTCGGTGAGGATTGTCACCACCGGATGGGTGATCTTGCGCTCCGCGGTGATGGCGAAGATCTCGACCCGGCAGTTCTCCGCCGCGCCGATCTCGCGCAGGCCGTAGCGGTCGACCGCCTCGCGCAACACCACGCTCGGCACCGGCACGAAGCCCTGTTCCTGGGCGGCCATCACCTTCATCAGCGCGAGGTCCTCGAACTCGGCCACGACGCGGGGGGCGACCTTGCGCGCGCGGAACCAGCTCTCGAGCGCGCGGCGCAGCGGGGTGTGTTCGACCGGGAGCAACGCGGGGGCGGCGTGCAGGCTCCGGGGGAAGTTACGGCGCAGGCGGTTGGCGAGCGCGGGGGCGGCGCAGAAGCTGACGGCGGACTCGCCGAGCCGGTGGTTGAAGGCGCGGAACTTCACGCTGCTCGAGGCCGGTTCGTCGGCGAGGACGATGTCGAGCCGGTGCGCCCCGAGCTGCGCGAGCAGGTCGTCGATCTTGCCCTCGCGGCAGACCAGGTGCACGGCGGGCAGGGCGAGGGCGGGGCGGAGGATCTCGTAGGTGACGAGCTTGGGCAACGAGTCGGCCACCCCGACGTGGAGCTTGAGCGCGCGTTCGGTGGGGCGCTGCTTGAGCGCGCTCACGAGATCGTTGCCGAGGCCGAAGATCTCCTCGGCGTGGCGCAGGGCGATCTGGCCGGCGTCGGTGAGGACGTTGCGCCGGCCGTTGCGGCGAAAGAGCTTCACGTCGAGCGCCTCCTCGAGCTCGCGGATCTGGGCGGAGATCGACGGCGGGGAGACGTGGAGCTTGGTGGCGGCCGGCTGGAGACCGCCCTCCTTCGCGACCGTCCAGAAGTAGCGCAGATGGTGGTAGTTCAGCCAGTCCATGCCGGTGATCGTGTTAGGAATAAGCTAAGTGAAAACACGAAAACGGGTATTAGTCGAATTAAGCGGTCGGGGGTATCGTGGCGCCGTCAACCCAACCTTCCAACCGCAACCCGAGCCCTTGTCCGCCATGAAGCTCATTGTGCAACACGCCAACCTTCGCGCCACCGCCCGTCTCAACCGCTGGATCGAGGAGAGCCTGCTCGGGCTGCTCCCGCTGGTCCGGATCGAGGAGGCGCGCATCCGCCTCGAACACCTGCCGGCGGCCAGCCCGGCCTATCGGGTCTCGGCCCATCTGCTCGTCCCCGGCCCCGATCTCCGCGTCGAGGCGGTCGACCACACGCCGCAGAACGCCTTCGCGAAGGTGCTGGAGCAGCTCAAGGCGGGCGCGATCCACCGCGCGGCGCGCCGCCTGCGGCGCCACCTGCTGGCCCCGCGCATGATCGCCCCCGGCCGCGTGGCCGGTTCCCGCAGCTGAGCCGCGCTCCCGAAATCTCGATACATGACCACGACCTTCTGGCTCTGGACCGGCTTCAATCTCTTCGTGCTGGCGTTGCTCGCGCTCGATCTGGGCGTCTTCCACCGCAAGTCGCATGCGGTGGGCTTCAAGGAGGCGCTCGGCTGGACCGCCGCCTGGATCACGCTCGCGCTGTGCTTCAACGCCGGCGTCTGGCATTTCGCCGGCGGCCCGAAGGCGCTCGAGTTCCTCACCGGCTACGTGATCGAGTACTCGCTGAGTGCGGACAACGTGTTCGTCTTCGCGATGCTCTTCTCGTATTTCGCGGTGCCGGCGCACTACCAGCACAAGGTGCTGTTCTGGGGCATCCTCGGGGCCCTGGTCATGCGCCTGCTCATGATCCTGCTCGGCACCGCGCTGATCGCGAAGTTCGCCTGGATCATCTACGTGTTCGGCGCGTTCCTCGTCTTCACCGGCGTGAAGATGCTGCTCAAGAGCGACGAGGAGATCCATCCGGAGCGCAATCCGCTCGTGCGGCTCTTCAAGCGGCTCATGCCGGTCACGCCGGAGTTCCGTGGCGACCGCTTCTTCGTGCGGGAGAACGGCGTGCTCCTCGCGACCCCGCTCTTCGTCGGCCTGCTCATGGTCGAGTTCACCGATGTGGTCTTCGCCGTCGACTCGATCCCGGCGATCTTCGCCGTCACCCGCGACCCGTTCATCGTCTACACCTCGAACGTCTTCGCCATCCTCGGGCTGCGCTCGCTCTACTTCGCCCTCGCGGGGATGATGGACAAGTTCCACTACCTCAAGACGGGGTTGGGCGTGGTGCTGAGCTTTGTGGGCGTGAAGATGCTGCTCGCCCACACCGCCTACAAGATCGACACGGTGCTCTCTCTCGGGGTGATCGTGGCGATCCTCACGACCGCGGTCGTCGTCTCGCTCCTGCGCCCGCGGAAGGTGGAACCCGCCGCCGCTCCGCGCGTCTGAACCACCGCTTTCGCGAACCTTCCACTCCTCCTACCCATGACCACCCAACTCACACGTCTTCCCCCGGCTTTGGAGCGCCATCTGGCCTCCAGTCGCCGCGCCGGCCTGGCCGGCGTGGGCCGTTTCATCGAACAGGGCGCCGAGCTGGTCTCGGCCGAGGCGCTCACGATGCTGCGCGAGCAGCGGCTCTCCCTGCAGCTGCGCATCGCCGCGCTGGGCGAATCCGAACGGCTGCGCGGCCGGCTCGAGCTGCTCGCCGCGGTCTTCGACGAGGCCGCCGCCGGCACGCCGATCGCGCCGCAGGCCCTGCGCGAGATCGCGTTCGCGCTGCTCTACTTCATGCGCAATGCCGACCGTATCCCGGACGCCGTGCCGCAGATCGGGCTGCTCGACGACGCCGTCATCGCCCAGTTCGTCCTGCAGCGTCAGGCTGCGGCCGTCGGCGTGTGGGCCCGGCGGCGCGGCTGGGCGCTGCCGGCCGAGGCGGCGTGAGCGGCGCGTTCGTCCGGCTCGCCCGGATCTCTCCGTGTGGCGGCGGGCGCGCGCCTGCCGTCCGGCGCCGAGGCGAACGGGCGGGGCCGATTCCTGTGCGCGGGAAGAGGGCCCCTGCGCGGCCACGCAACCGTGCATGAGCCGCGCTTCTACCGCGCCGGTCCCGCGTGGCGGCGGTTGCCTTGCAGGACCTCCTGTACCCAATCTTTCATCGCGCATGAACCGCCCCGATCCGTTCCCTGCTCCGCGCCCCGTCTGGCCGGGGCTGGCCCTCTGGTTGCTCGCCTGTTTTGCGGCACCGGCCCTCTCCGCCTGGGCGCGGCCCGACGCCTGGTATGCCGCGCTGGCGAAACCGGCCTGGAACCCGCCGGGCTGGGTCTTCGGACCGGTCTGGACGACGCTCTACCTCCTCATGGGCACCGCGGCATGGCTGGTGTGGCGCCGTGGCGGCTGGGGGGCGCAACGGCGTCCGCTCGGCTGGTTCGTCGCCCAGCTCGCGCTCAACGCCCTGTGGACGCCGCTCTTCTTCGGCTTCCACCGGATCGACCTCGCGTTGCTCGAGATCGTCGTGCTCTGGGGGGCGATCGTCGCGACGATCGTCGCCTTCGCGCGCACGAGCCGCGCCGCCGCGTGGCTGCTCGCGCCCTACCTCGCCTGGGTCTCGTTCGCCACCTTCCTCACCTTCACCCTCTGGAGACTCAATCCATGAATACTCAGCTCCGTTTTGCCGCCCCGTTCGTTTGCCTTCTGTTCGGACTCGGCGCCGTCGGGGTCCTGGCCCAGCCGGCCGCTCGCGGGGGCGGCTTCGAGCTGACCGCGCGCCACAGCCATACCGCCGGCTCCGACCTCGACGCCGCCGGTCCGGCGGCCGAGGTCGGCGTCGACTCCCTCAGCCTCGGCCTGCGCGCCCGCGCTCCCCTCGCCGAACGCACGCAGCTGCTCTACGGCCTCGAGTGGACCCGGCACGAACTCGCCCTCGCGGGCACGACCTGGCTGCCCGGAGCGCTCGCCTCGGTGGCGGCGCCGCTGGGTGTGTCGCACACGTTCGACGACAAGTGGCGGTTGCTCGTCACCGCGTCGCCCCGCCTCGCCGGTGCCGGTGGCGATCTTTCCTCCGCGCGCTTCGACCTGCCGGTGCTGGCGCTGGCCAGCTACGTGCAAAGCCCCGAGCTGACGTGGAGCTTCGGCCTGCGCTATGGCGCGCGCTCGGACATCGTGGTGCTGCCGATCGCGGGTGTGGCGTGGCAGTTCGCGCCGGAATGGGAGCTCAAGGTCGGCTGGCCCGAGTCCGGCGTGAGCTGGCGCGCGACCGAACAACTCACCCTGCGGGCGGTGGCGACGATCAACGGCGGCGACTATCGCCTCGCCGACGATCCGCGTGCGCTCGCGGAGCGCGTTGGTCCGTCGCTGGCGGACACCTGGCTCGAGTACCGCGAGATCCGTGTGGGCCTCGCGGCCGAGTACGCGTTCAGCCGCGCGCTCAGCGTGCGGGCGGAGCTCGGTCAGGTGGTTGACCAGCGTTTCGAATACATCGACCGCGACCTGAAGCTGAACGGCGGGAGCCCGCTCTACTTCGGGTGTAGCGTGGTCGGCCGATTCTGAGTCACGGGCGGCGTGGTCGTCGGGGCGCCCGCCGGCGCGAAGGTGGACCGTGGGTGCGTGGACGGGGCTCGGCGAGGCGCCGCAGCGTGAGAAAAGCTCGGGCCAGGTTGGCGAGCCGGGCTTGTTGGGGGAGGGCGCGGTGGGAGTCGAGAAGCCTGGAGATCTTCATGGGCGGAGAGTTCCTAACTGGGTGACCTGCACTCCTGGGGTCCCCCGGTGGACCGTGGCGCGCTGCGCGGCCGGACCATCAGGCCCCTACGCTCGGCGGCCGTGCTCCGTCATCCCGTGTGGGACGAGTGGCGTCCGGGGCCCCCGCGAGAGGGCGCGGATGTTCACGTGCGCGGCTTCCGTGGCAAGGTGGGCCCCGGTTGGCCGGCGACGGGTGCCGGCTTCTTCGGCACAAGCAGCGACCAGATCACGCTCGTGGTCAGGATCAGCACGATCACCCCGAGCGAGACGAGCGTGTCGATCTTGTAAGGGGAGTGGCCGAGCAGCATCTTCACGCCCACGAAGGTCAGCACCACGCCGAGGCCGATCTTGAGGTAGTGGAACTTGTCCATCACGCCGGCGAGGGCGAAGTAGAGCGCGCGCAGCCCGAGGATGGCGAAGACGTTCGAGGTGTAGACGATGAACGGGTCGGTGGTGACCGCGAAGATCGCCGGGATCGAGTCGACGGCGAAGATGAGGTCGGTGAACTCGACGAGCAGCAGCACCACGAACAGCGGTGTGGCCATCCGGATGCCGTTCTCGCGCACGAAGAACTTGTCGGCGCGAAAGTCCGTCGTGACCGGCATGAGCCGCTTGAACCATTTCACCACCGGATTGCGCTCCGGGTGGATCTCCTCCTCGCGTTTCACGATCATCTTCAGGCCGGTGAGGATCAGGAAGCCGCCGAACACGTAGATGATCCACGCGAACTTCGCGAGCAGCGCCGCGCCCGCGACGATCATGATGGCGCGCAAGACCAGCGCCCCGAGGATGCCCCAGAACAGCACCTTGTGCTGATAAAGCGGTGGCACGGCGAAGTAGGAGAACAGCAAGGCGAAGACGAAGACGTTGTCCACGCTCAGCGACTTCTCGATCACGTAGCCGGTGAAGAACTCCAGCGCCTTGGCCTGTCCGCCGAAGTGCCAGACGCCGATGTTGAAGCACAGGGCAAGGGCCACCCAGACGAACGTCCAGGCCAGCGACTCCTTGAGCGAGACGACGTGCGCCTTGCGGTGGAAGACGCCGAGGTCCAGTGCCAGCATCGCCAGCACGAAGACGTTGAAACCGATCCAGAGCCAGAAAGTCGTGGACATGGGAGGGCAGCGCGCGAAGACGGATCAGCAGGGGGAACCGGCGACGCGGCCGGGGCTGCTCAGGCGGGCGGGCGGCAGTTGCCGCCCCACGCGGCGTGCGGCGCGGTGCCTCGCACCGGGGCGGAGCTGCGCGAGGGCCTGCGCGCAGACGGCGTGCGGCGTGGGG
>JAEWNN010000094.1 GCA_023457035.1 Verrucomicrobiota bacterium | reverse complement strand
ACTGCCGTCCGAGTGCTCGGCCGATGCGGCCGATGGGCGAGACCAGCGATGCGGCGGCCGCCGCCGGTGTGGGCGCGGCCCGTCCCGCCCGGCCGTACCGTGGCGAGCCGCAGGGCGGTGGTAATTTCCGGCGCGACCGCCAAGGCGGCGTCCCGGGTGGCGACCGCGGCGAACGCGCTCCGCGATTCGAGCGCGGCGCACCGCAGGACAACCGCCCCTACCTGAGCCCGTTCTTCGAGGTCGCGTTCTACGCCGAGGACACCGCGTTCTCCGCGTTGGTGAAGGCGATCCGCGCCAGCTGCCACACCTACGAGCTCTTCGAGATCGCCCGCGTGGTGCTCGGCAAGAACGACCGCTTCGTGGTCGTCGTCCAGCGCAAGCCGGACGCCGAGGGCAAGCGCGCCCCGCTCTTCGTCACCCCGGTCGACGGCCTGCCGTTCGAGAATGAGGACGAGGCCGTGCAGTACGTGCTGCGCAACCACCTCGGCAACTTCTTCACGATGACCGAGGCCGAGGTCGAGGCACCCAAGGGCAACTTCCAGTTCGTGATGCGCTGCGGCCTCACCGGTGAGCTGCTCGCTCCGCCGAACTACCACCGTTACCAAAACATCCTCCAGCAGCACCATGCGGCGCGCCTCGGGCACATGCCCTTCGAGCGCTTCCGCGAGCGGCTCGAGACGGTGAAGGAGCCGGAGGTGATCGCGCAGTGGACCGAGAAGATGAAGAAGGTCACGCGCTACGTCTGGAAGGAGGCCGCCGATCCGGCCGCCGCCCCGACCTTCGACACGATCGAGGAGGCGCGCACGTATCTGCTCGCCAATGCCCGCGACAAGGTCGTGCGCAGCGTCGAGAGCGCCCGTTTCCACGGCAAGGTCGCCGACCAGCTGCCGGAGGGGGAGATCCGCGCCGCCGCAGAGGGCCACCTCGAGCGCCAGCGCCGGTTCCCACTGGATACGGCCAACGCCCTGCGCGGTCGCCTGCGCCGGGAGGGCTTCACCATCTTCAAGCGCGGCTCGAAGGGCGTATCCTACGTCTGCTCGGTGAAGCGCAAGTTCCGCCTGCCGGGCCAGGTGTTCTCCGAGAGCATCAGCGCGCTCATCGACTTCATCGAGAAGAACCCGGTCGTCTCCGTGAAGGAACTGCCGGCCAAACATCTCGGCATTGTCCAGCCCGAGGCCGCCGCGACCGAGACCTCGGCCGCGCCCGCGGAGGGCAGCGCCACGGCGACTTCCACGCTCCCGCCGGAGGAGGATGCCAAGCTCAAGCGCCTCTGGATGGATCTGCGCTGGCTCGTCACCGAGGGATACGTGACCGAGTATTCCGACGGAAAGCTCTTCGCCGCGCCGCCGATGACTGCCCAGCAGCAGAAGTCGGAGGACGCCGCCAACGCCGCCGCCGATGCGGTGGAAGATGCCGCCCGCGCGGCCGCCGAAGCCGCGACTCCGGCAGCGGAACCCGCTGCAGAAACGCCGGTCGCCGAGGCTCCCGCCGCGGCGCCGGTGGAGAAGCCAACCGAACCGTCGGCCGCACAGCCCGACGAACCGTCTCCGACGGCCCCGGCCCAGTAAACGGGTCGGCCGCTGCGGACGGAGGGAAACGTGACACTCGATCGCACCCCCGGACCGCCGAACGCCTCGGTCCCCGCAGACCATGGATCTGCGGGGACGTTTGCTGGCAGCGACTCGCCGCGAACCTCCGTCTTGCCCGATGCCGACCGCCGGCGTTGGCCTGAGCGGCTGCGGCGTGCGTGGTTTCCGGGAACGCGCGGGCTCGCACTCGATCCGGCCTACAGCGCCCGCACGATCGACCTGTTGGCTTCGCTGGAGATTCTCGCGGCGCTGTTGTTGCAGGCGCAGGACTTCGCCCAGCACCGGCTGTTTTCGATCGGGCCGTTGGCGGCCATGCAGGGGCTGCTCCTGCTGGTGCTGCTGCTCAACCGGTTTGGCCGCGCACTGGATGCCGGGCGTTTGTTCTGCGTGGGAAATTGGGCGCTCGTCACGTTCTTCCTCGCGATCGAGGAGATGGGTTCGCACCACATCGCGCTGCTGGGCTTTCCGGTGGTGTTGATCCTCTCCGGACTGCTGCTCGACCGGCGTTTCTTCTTCGGCATCACCGCGTTGGTCCTGGCCTCGGTCGTCGGTCTGACCGTCGCGGAGGTCGAGGGTTGGACACATAACCAGTTCAGCCAGTTCACGAGTTATGCGGGGATGTTCGAGACGTTGGTGATTCTCGGATTCACGGCCGGTGCGGTCGTCCTGTTCACCGGCGACATGCGGCGCGCGCTGCTGCGCTCGCGGGAGCAGGAGGCGCGACTGGCCGAGAGCAAGGCGGAGCTGCAGCGCCAGACCGAGGCGTTGCGGGGCACCGCGCGCAAGCTCAGCACGGCGATCGAACTCGCCGCCGAGGGCGTGGCGCACACCGACATCGACGGCCGGATCACCGAGGTCAACTCCCGGGCGTCGGAGATCACCGGTTACGCGCGGGACGAGCTGCTCGGCCGGCTGTTCACCGATTTTTTCCCGGCCGACGAACTGGTGCGGAAGCCGATCCGCTGGGATCTGCTCGACCGCGGCGAGGTGGTGCAGATGGAGCGCAAGCTCAGCCGCAAGGACGGCGCGGTGATCGTGGCGGAGATGACCTCGCAGCGCCTGCCCGATCGCACGCTCCAGTGCTTCGTGCGCGACATCACCAGCCGCAACGCCCAGGAGGACGCGGCGCGCCAGCGCCAGCGGCTCGAAGCGCTGGGCACGCTCGCCGGCGGGATCGCGCACGACTTCAACAACCTGCTCACCGTGATGCACGGAGCCCTCGACACGATCGCGGCGCGGGCGGAAGCGCCGCTCGCGCTCGCCGGTCCGCTCGAGGACCTGCGCACCGTGGCCGAGCGCGCCAACGAACTCACGCGCCAGCTCCTCGCCTTCGCCCGCCGCCAGACGCTCGACCGCCGCGCGGTCGACCTGCGGCAAACGCTCGAGCAGAACGTGCGCATGCTGCGCCGCCTGCTCGGGCCGCAGATCGAACTGGTGGTCGCAATCCCGGAGCAGGCGTGTCCGGTCTTTGCCGACGCCGGAGCGCTCGCGCAGGTGTTCACCAACCTCGCCGTCAACGCGCGCGATGCGATGCCCAAGGGCGGCAGGCTGGAGCTGGGGTGCCGGACCGTCGAGATCGCGAGCCCGCCGGTCATGGAGGGTCGGGAGATCGCCGGCGGCGACTTCATCCTCGTGCACGTGGCCGACAACGGCTGCGGGATCACCGAGGAGGTTCGCCGGCACATGTTCGAACCGTTCTTCACCACCAAGGCGGGTACCCATGGCACAGGGCTCGGCCTGTCGGTCTCGCTCGGCATCATCGAGCAGCACGGCGGCTGGATCGAGGTGTTCAGCGAGGTCGGCCGCGGCACCGAGTTTCGGATCTATCTTCCCAAGCAGGGCGTGGTCGGCCCGGACCAGGCGGCACCGGTGCGGCCGCCGGTCGAGACGGTCCGCGGAACCGAGACAATCCTGCTGGTCGAGGACGAGGAACCGGTGCGGCGCCTGGCCGTGGGCGCGCTCGAGTGGTGCGGCTTCAAGGTAATTGAGGCCGCGACCGGAGTGGACGCGTTGCGCCTCTGGGCAGAGCGGCAGGATGCGATCCAACTTTTGCTGACGGACGTCGCGATGCCGGGCGGGGTGAGCGGGGTGGACCTCGCGCAGGAGTGCCGGCGCCAGTGCCCGACGCTGCCGATCATGATCACCAGCGGCTACAACCAGGAGGAGGTCGCGTTCGGCGAAGGCTGCTGGGAGGATATCCGATTCCTGCCGAAACCGTACACGATGGCGGCCCTGGCCCGGATGGCCCGCGAGACCCTCGACACGCCGGTCATTCCGCGGGTGCGGTAAGCGGCGGCTGGCCTCGGAGCAACTGCACGCGATGGCGCCCCGGCGCCTCGATCGAGAGCTTCAGGTTGAGCGCGTCCGGTGGCAGCCAGCCGGCGATGCGCTCGGGCCACTCGATCGCGAGGCAGTAGGGGGCGACGAGAAAATCCTCCAGCAATAGATCCTCGACCTGGTCGGGCGACTCGAGCCGGTAGGCGTCGAGATGCACGAGGGTGCGGCGGCCGTGGTGCACGTTGTAGAGCGTGAACGTGGGACTGGTGACCCGCTCGCGGATACCAAACGCCGTGGCCAGTCCTTGCACGAACGTGGTCTTGCCGACTCCGAGGTCGCCGCTCAACGCGAGCACGGCCTCGGGCGGGAGCGCCTCCCCGAGGCGTTGCGCGAGCGCGTGCATCGCCTCGGTGGAGGTCGCCAGTGCGCCCTGCTCAAGCTCCGGCCAGATGTTCATAGCCGTGGTATTGCTGAAGCGGGATCGCGGAGGCGGGGACATCCCCGGCGCGCACGAATTGCCCGATGCAGGTGAGCGGGGTCTGAAAACGGCGCCGCCATGCCGTCTCGAAGGCGGCGCGATCGGCCCGGGCCGCGAGGGCGAAGAGCAGCTCGAAATCCTCGCCGTCGCTGAGCGCGTGGTCGATGGCGCTGCGACCGTCGCGACGCGCGAGCGTGCGGGCCGCGCGACTGACCGGCAGCGCGGCGGCGGAGAGCGCCGGCCGGAGCCCGGCGGGATTCAGTTCGAGCAGGTCCTTGGCGAGGCCGTCGCTCACGTCCATCAGGCACCGGACCTCGCGGCGGCCGGCGAGCCAGCGGCCCTCGGGCAGGCGGGGGACGAACCGGTGGTGTTTGCCGAGGATGCTGCCGCCGAGCTCGCCGGTGACATAGATCCAGTCGCCGGCGCGGGCGCCGCGGCGGGTGAGCACGTGCGGGCCGGCCGCCTCGCCGAGCAGCGTGAGGAAGGCACCGAGCATGTCGGCTGATTCGGCGATGTCGCCGCCGGCGATGGTGACGCCGTAGACACGGGCGCAGCGGCCGAGCGCCCGGTAGAAGCCGCGAATCCACGCAATGGAAACACGGCGCGGCAGCGCGAGCGAGACCACAGCGGAGCGCGGCACGCCGCCCATCGCGGCGATGTCGCTGAGATTACGTTTGAGCAGCTTGGCGGCGGCGGCGGCTGGCGGGAGCGAGTCGTCGAAATGGCGGCCGTAGATCACCGGGTCGGTGGTGACGAGCAGCCGGCGCGCGCCGGTGGCCGGGAGCACGGCGCAATCGTCGCCGATGCCGAAGGGCGCGGGCGCGGTGGCGGCCCCGAGCCAGTCGCGGAGCTTGGCGATGAGGCGGCGCTCGCCGAGCGAGCCGACCGCCAAGGCTGGGTTGTCGGTGAACGGGTTCACGGGGAGCCGCCGACACCGGCGAGCAGGTTGAGGATCGAGGTGAGGTTGAACAGCGCGTGTGCGACCACGGGCACGAGCAGGCTGCCGGACCTCTCGTAGGCCAGCGCGAGGATCAGCCCCAGCACGGTGAGCGGAAGGAAGTGCACGAGGTTGAGGTGCAGGGAGGCGAAGGCCAGCGAGCTCAACAGCAGTGCCGCCCAGCGCGGCAACAGGCACCGGGCGAACCGGAAGAGCCCGGCGCGGAAGAGGATCTCCTCGCCGAGCGGGGCGAGGACTACGGTCACGAACGTCAGCGCCAGCAGCAGCGCGGGCGAGGAGCCGTTGTTGAAGAAGCCGGCGAGGTCCTGGAGGTGTATCGGAATCCCCAACGCCTCCATCGCGGTGCTGGACAGGTAGCTGGTGCCGGCCACGAACGGCAGCGCGACGGAGAACACCGCGGCGCCGAGCAGGAGTCGGTCGGTCAGCGGCGCCGGGGGCCGGCGGCCGGCCGACGGCAGCGGACGACCGGCCAGGCGCCGGTAGAGACTGAAGAGCGTGACGGCGATCGTGACGGCGCCCTGGAAACCGAAGGCGGAGAGGACTGAGGTCCAGCCGTTGCCGGTGGTGAGCGAGAACTGGCGGAACAGGCTGCCGGCCAGCAGCGAGCCCACACCGAACGCGCACACGGCGACCCAGGAGACGAGCAGAGTGTCGGCGAGCGAGGCATCCCAGGCGGGCAGCAGGGGCGGGCTCCGGCGCAGCGGCTGGAGTTGCGGTGCGAAGTACCACGCCGCCACTAGGCCGAGGCCAAGGAGGGCCAGCAGCCATTGGCAGAGCTGGAAGGTGCCGGCGACGGAGGAGAGATCGAACATCGCGAGGAGGTTGAGCGGGAGCCGGGCGGGAACCAAGGCCGAAGCGCGGTGGGACGCCGGCGGCACGAGTGAAAACCGTCTCGGCCGCGCGCAGCGTGGTGTGCGGCGGTCAGGCGCTGGGGTTCAACCGGCGCTTCATCTCGCGCACGGCCTCGTCGATGCCGGTGAGCAGGGCGCGGCTGAGGATGCTGTGTCCGATGTTCAACTCGTGCAGGCCGGGGAGGGTGCGGACCTCGGCGATGTTCACGTAGTTGATGCCGTGGCCGGCGTTGACGGTGAGGCCGAGCTTCGGCCCAAGGATCGCGGCATGGCGCAGCCGCTCGAATTCGGCGGCCGCGGCGGCGGGCTCGAAATAGGCGTTGGCGTAGGCGCCGGTGTGCAGCTCGACGAACGGGCTCTTCATCTCGGCGGCGGCCTCGAGCGCGGGCTCGTCGGGGCCGATGAAGAGGCTGGTCTTGATGCCGGCGGCGGTGAGCGCGGCCACGGTATCGCGCACGCGGGCACGCTGGCCGACGACGTCGAGCCCGCCCTCGGTGGTGACCTCGGTGCGGTTCTCGGGCACGAGGCAGGCGTACTCCGGCTTCAGCTTGAGGGCGAAGGCGACCATGGCATCGGTGCAGGCCATCTCGAGATTGAGGCGGGTCTTGATGGACTCGCGCAGGCGCCAGACATCGCGCTCCTGGATGTGGCGACGGTCCTCGCGGAGGTGGACGGTGATGCCGTCGGCCCCGGCGCGTTCGGCAGCGAGGGCGAGCTCGACCGGATCGGGCTCGATGAAACGGCCGCAGGTCGCGGGCTCGGCGCGGTAGCGGGCCTGGCGGAGGGTGGCGGCGTGGTCGATGTTGACGCCGAGGAGGATGGGCGAGGTGGACGACATGGCGGCGGGAATGAAACGAAGATGCGATGCGATGCGCAGGCGGCGAGGAGAGAAATGGGGAAGTCGAGCGGAGAGAAGGCGGAGGACGGAGGACCGAGGGCAGAAGGCAGAAGGCGGAAGACGGAGGGCGGAAGGCGGAAGACGGAGCGGGTGAATGTGGAAAGCAGGAAGGTGGGAACGGAATGGCGGGCGACTGCCGGTGCGGCCATCCGTTGAAGCTGGTCGCGTCGAGGCTGGCGGGGAATTGGCCACAGATCGCCACAGATGAACACCGATCAGGAGGGACAGATTCAATCCGATGGCGCGCGGCCGGGGTCTGGTTCTTCCGTGGAAATCGGCAAGCTGCCGGCAATCCCCTTGATCGCGATGCGCTTGGCACTACGCTGCCGGTCCGTAAAACACTCCGAGCCCGCGCTCTTCCTTGGCGCCCGCCGGATATGACCTTAAACCGTCGCCCCCAAAAGCCCCGCCATGCCCAAAAGTCGCGCGAAAGCAAAAGAAAGTCCGATCGTCGGAGTGTGGCGGAGCATTGGTGACTTCGGATCGCAAGTTGAGTACCACGTCCGGAAGAAGGGCTCGGGGTACTCGGTGTCTGCGCGAGATGTGAGCGATGGAGAGTTGGCTGAGGTCTTTGAAGTAAAGTGGGACGCCAAGGCCTGTGCGCTGAGCTTCGCGGTCCACTGGAGTTCAACCGGGCGTTTCGCGCGGTGCCGGCTTCAGCTCACCGAGCCAGATCAAGTTGAGCTGACCTACACCTTTACCGACACCGAGCCGCTCGTTCGGCGGACTGGAGGCCTCATCAGCAGCCGGAGGCCAACGGCGACAGAGAGCTCTCTCTCCAATCACAGCCAGTCGCCAGTTGTTCCTCACCCGTAACCATGAGCCCAATGAAGAAAGCATTCGTTCTCGTCGTGGGATTGCTTGCAGGCGGCGTGGCTGGAGCACTCGCCATGTACATGCTCGTTGCCGATCGGCACGCATTGGCCGAGTTGAAACTCACGGAGGCTCAATTGGCGCGCCATTTCGCCACCATGAACCCACAGTTGCGCGAGTACCTCAAGTGCCGGCTTTACCTCAATATCTGTGAAGTACGTATGCGTCCGGAATTCTTCACCGGGCCACTCGCAGAAGTCGATTACGGTCCGGTCGACTTGGAAGTTTTGAACGGTGTGAGCGCGATAAAGGGACCGGAGTCCCCGGACGATCTGTATCGAGATGCTATGGCAAAGGTCGGAGGCGGAACGGCGCACATCCACGAAATGATCACGGTGCGCGAGATAGCAGCGTTGAAGACTGTCTCCGCTGCGGAGTCATTTGCCACGAGTCACAAGATGCGCTTCTCAAAAATGTCGATTGATCAGATGCGTGCGCAGAAGATGCAGATTCCGGCATATGCAGGCGGCGCCGTCGGTCGGTTGCAGACGGTCCTGTGGCTGGATGGCGCCGAGGCCGTCACATATGTCGACTTCTATCACGATGAAGGTGGTCATGTGATCAACACCTACGTCCACGTCGAGCCGCAGAACAATTGATCCGTGAAGAGCGAAGCGCGCGGCTTCGGGCGGCAGGCAAATCGGGCTGGCGGTGGGGGCGGGGTTGGGCTCAATGGCGCGCGAACATGAGCGACACCGCCGCGACCGCCGCCCCGACCGAGAAGCAGGAGAACATCCTGCTCAACCTGATCTGCAACGTGGCGTTGCCGTCGTTCATCCTGATCAAGTTCAGCGCGCCGGCGAAGGTGCTGTTCTGGCAGAGCCCGGGGCTCGGGCCGGTGTGGGCGCTGGTCGTCGCGCTGGCCTTCCCGGTCCTCTACGGCGGGTACGACCTGGTGGTGCGGCGGAAGTGGAACTTCTTCTCAGTGGTGGGCTTCATCTCGACGCTGCTTACCGGCGGGCTGGGACTGTTCGAGGTGGCGGCGATCTGGATCGCCGTGAAGGAGGCGGCGGTGCCGCTGATCTTCGGCGTGGCGGTCGTGGGCTCGCTGTGGACCTCGACGCCGCTGGTGCGCACGCTGCTCTACAGCGACAAGATTCTGGACACGGCGAAGGTGGCGGCGGTGCTGGCCGCGCGCGGAGCGCAGAGTGCCTTCGACCGGCTGCTGGTGCGGGCCACGTGGCTGCTGGCCGGCTCGTTCTTCCTGAGCGCGGTGACGAACTTCGTGCTCGCGCGCGTGGTGCTGAAGAGCCCGCCGGACTCGGCGGCCTTCAAGGCCGAGATGGGCCGCATGCTGGCGCTGAGCTGGCCGGTGAACGTGCTGCCGAGCCTCGTGGTGACGCTGCTGGCGCTCTGGTATCTGCTCGCCGGGATCAAGCGCCTCACCGGACTTTCGCTCGACGATGTCTTCCGTCAGCCGCCGGAGAAAACGGTTGCCGGTAGCCGGTGACCTGTTGCCGGTGGACGGTGGGCGGTGGGCGGTGGACAGTGGACGGTAGCCGGTGAGCTGTTACCGGTTGCCAGGGGACGGTGACGGAGGACCGCGTAGAGGACGTCGTCCCACGCGGTGTGACCGTGGCCGGAGTCGAAACGCTCACGCGTCTCGCTACGACGGAGGGGCGGGCGATCTGTGGCAAATTCCCCGTCCGCCCGTTCGATCGCGACGTTGGCGCTTCTGGGCCAGCTGCGGTGGTCGGCCTGAACCCGAGATCCCGTTGCCCGCGCTGACTTCGCGCGCGGCGACCGTCAGTCCGCGGGCTGGGCATTGCGCGGGTGCAGGACGGTGGCGCAGACGCCGCCGTCGGGGCGGTCGACCAGCTCCACGTTGCCGCCGATGCTGCGCAGCGAGTGGCGGGCGACGGTGAGGCCCATGCCGACACCGACGGTGTGCTTGGTGCTGGTGAACGGCTCGAACATGTGGTCGCGGATCTTCGGATCGACCCCGCGACCCTTGTCGAGGATGTGGATCTCGATCATCTCGCCCTCGGGGTGGTCGGTGTTGACGGCCGTCTCGATGACGATGGGACGCGGGCCCTTGTGGTCCTCGCCGTAGGCCTCCCAGGCGTTGATGAGGAGCTTGGACAGGGCCTCTTCCATGACCTCGACGCTGGTGTTGAACTCGAGATCGCCGAGCGGGTTGTCGATCGTGACCGGCTCCGTGAGCTTGTACTCGGACTGGTACCGTTTGACGACGTCCTCGAGGAGCTTCTGGAGCTGGACCTGCGAGAGGGAGAAACGGGACTTGATGGCGACGGTGCTGAGCTGGCGGAGGATGCCGACGATGCGGTTGATCGCCTGGTCGACGGCCTCGGCGTTCTTCTTCACCAACTCGGGGCGGTCGTAGTAGGTCTTGATGAGGTCGAGGTAGCCGATGACGACGCCGAGGAGGTTGTTGAGATTGTGCGAGATGCCCTGGGTGATGGCGCCGATGCTGGCGGAGCGGCGGGCCTCGGAGAGACGGCGCTGGAGCACGAGCAGCTCGCGGTTCATCGAGACGAAGCGCAGCTGGGTCTGCACGCGGGCGACGGTCTCGTCGAGGTCGATGGGCTTGGTGATGTAGTCGACGGCGCCGACGTTGAGGCCCTCGAGCTTGCTCTCCTTGGAGGTGCGGGCGGTGATGAAGATGACCGGTATGGAGCGGGTGGCGACCGACTGCTTGAGGCGGTGGCAGACCTCGAAGCCGTTCATGTCCGGCATCATCACGTCGAGCAGGATGAGGTCGGGCATCTGCTCAAGGGAGATCTGGAGCGCCTCGGTGCCGCGACTGGTCGAAAGTACCTCCATGCCCTCGCGCTCCAGCTTGCGGCGGAGCAGTTGGACGTTCACGGGCTGGTCGTCGACGACGAGGATTTTGGACTTCGACATCTCGGGTGGGGCTGGGTGTGGAGCGCAGTGAAAAAGAAACCCGATGCCGCGGCAAGCGGAGGTTGCGGGGCGCCGCCGGTCGGCGGAGTGAAAATCGGGTAAGATCCGGCCGCGAGGCTCGCGGCCGGCGGGGCGTGACGACGGCTCAGCCCTGGGCGAGGCGCCAGGCCTTGAGCGTGTTCTTCATCAACATCGCGACCGTCATCGGGCCGACGCCGCCGGGGACGGGCGTGATCTTCGCGCACAAGGGGGAGACGCTGGGGAAGTGGACGTCGCCGGTGAGGCGGTAACCGGTTTTCTTGGTCGCGTCGGGCACGCGGTTGATGCCGACGTCGATCACGACCGCGCCGGGTTTGACCATGTCGGCCGTGACGAACTCCGGCTTGCCGATCGCCGCGACGAGCACGTCGGCCTGGCGGGTGATCGAGGGGAGGTCGGCGGTCTGCGAGTGGCAGACGGTGACGGTGGCGTTGGCGAAGGGCTTGCGCTGCATGGCGAGCAGGGCGATCGGCTTGCCGACGATGAGGCTGCGGCCGAGCACGACGACGTGTTTGCCGGAGAGCTTCACGCCGGAGCGCACGATGAGCTCCATGATGCCGGCCGGGGTGCAGGCGACGAAGCCTGAGTCGTCCTCCTGGGCGACCTTGCCGAGGTTGAGGGTGTGGAAGCCGTCGACGTCCTTCTTGGGTGAGACGCGGCGGAAGACGGTGAGCTCGTCGATGTGTTTGGGAAGTGGCGACTGGACGAGGATGCCGTCGACGGAGAGGTCGGCGTTGAGCTGGTCGATGAGGGCGAGCAACTCGGCCTGGGTGGTGGAGACGGGCGGGAGGATGACGCGGCTGGTGATGCCGATCTCGGCGGCGGTCTGGTCCTTCTTCTTCACGTAGGAGACGGAGGCCGGGTCGTCGCCGACGCGCACGAGGGCGAGGCAGGGCTTGCGGCCGGCGATGGTCGCGACCTCGGCTTTGAGTTCGGCGACGATCTGCGCCGCGGTTTGGTTGCCGTCGATAAGTTCCATATGGGGCGACGACTAGAAACCGGCGGAGCGGCGCAGGGCAAGGCGGATGCGGGCG
>JAEWNN010000093.1 GCA_023457035.1 Verrucomicrobiota bacterium | reverse complement strand
CTGGGGAGACGATTCGTCGCGCGCTCCTCAAGCAGGCCGACGTCCACACGCTGCTCCGCCTGCCCACCGGCATCTTCTACGCGCAGGGCGTGAAGGCCAACGTGCTCTTCTTCGACCGCAAGCCCGCTCAGGAGCAGCCCTGGACGCAGAAGCTCTGGATCTACGACCTCCGCACGAACCAGCATTTCACCCTGAAGGAGAACCCGCTCAATCGCGCCGACCTCGACGACTTCCTCGCGTGCTACAACCCGAAGAACCGTCATGCCCGGAAGGAGACCGAGCGCTTCAAGGCCTTCCCGTACGACGAGCTCGCCAAGCGCGACAAGGTGAACCTCGACATCTTCTGGCTGAAGGACGAGGCCCTCGAGGAGAGCGCCAACCTTCCGCCTCCCGACGTGATCGCCACCGACATCGTCGAGGACCTCGAAGCCGCCCTCGAACAATTCCGCGAACTCGAATCCGACCTGAAGGAGTAGCGACAATGTGGAATAGCCCCAGCCGCAGGACCAAAGCCGGGAAGCGCTACGACACCCGCGATCTGGCGGCCCTTATCCATCCGCTCGATCTGTTGCTCGACTCGTTGAGTTTCTCCCGAGTCGAGGATGTCGTGCATGAGGCGAATCTCCAACGCATGGAGCGGTCGGAACTGGTCTTCGGTATTTACGAAGTTCTCCGCGCGCTGTTGGAAGATGTTTCGATTCCCCCCGGTGGACATCCCGGCCACCACGAGGCGATCCTTGCCGAGCTGATTTATCAGTGCCGCTTGCTGATCGGCTGTGAGTTGGAGGATGCGGAGGCGGGCGGTGCGGCGCGGCGGGCCGCGTGGCAAAGCTTGATCCGGCTCTGTCTGCATGAGGATGAGCAGGGGCGCAAAGGGCTGTGGCCAATCGATGAACTTGATTTCGATCCGGCGGCTCCCGATATCGCGCTTTCGCCGAAGATTACCAACGAGCACTGGGACAATCTACTGCAGGATGGTTGTTTGGCGGGTGAGTTTCTTTGGGACGATGACTGGCGGGACCAAGAACTCATGGACCTCCCGACACCGGTGGCTGAGAAGGCCGCTAAGTTGATGGGGATCGAGCTCGGCGTCGTGCATGGCCTGCCGCACTCGCCGTCGGAGGCCGAAGTTCGCATGGCGGAATTCTACATCCGCTACGTCATCTGGCGGCGCGAAGCTCAGTTGGGTCGCGCGGAGAACCCACAGTGATGAGCACCCAAGCATCGCAGTTCTCCCGTTACATCGGTATCGACTACTCCGGAGCCGAGACGCCGACCAGCAGCCTCAAGGGACTGGCGGTCTATTCGGCGACGCCGGACACCCCACCGAACGAGGTGCCGCCGCCGCCCAGCCCGCGCAAATACTGGACGCGCCGCGGTCATGCCGAATGGCTGGTGGCCGAGCTGCGCAACGGCCCGCCGACGCTGGTGGGCATCGACCACGCCTTCTCGTTCCCGATCCGGTATTTCGAGACGCACTGGATTCCGCCGGAGTGGCCGACCTTCCTCGACGACTTCCAACGCCACTGGCCGACCGACAACGACAACTTCTACGTCGACTTCATCCGCGACGGTTTGCACGGCAACGGCGCGGCGCGCATGGGTGAGTCTCGTTGGCGGCGGCTCTGCGAGGAACGCAGCCGGGCAAAGTCGGTTTTCCATTTTGATGTGCAGGGCAGCGTGGCGAAGTCGACCCATGCGGGGCTGCCCTGGTTGCGCTTCCTCCGGCAGCAACTCGGCACGGGCGTCCACTTCTGGCCCTTTGACGGTTGGCAGCCGCCCGCCGGTCGCTCCGTCATCGCGGAGGTCTATCCGGCACTCTGGAACCGTACCTTCCCGACCGAAGGCCGCAACGGGCACCAGCACGACGCGTGGTCCACTGCTCGCTGGCTGCAATTGGCCGACAAGTCGGGGCAACTCACCGCGAGTTTTGAGCCCGAGTTGCTGCCCGGCCAGCGCGGCATTGCGCAGGTCGAAGGCTGGATTCTGGGCCTCGCCTGAAAACAGCATGCCCCTCACTCCGGAACAGTTCGAGCAGGCGTGGCCGCGGGTGACGCGGTGGATCACGCAGCTGCTCGCGGAGCACGCCGGTGCAGCGCGGCAGGTCGGCGAACTCGGCTTCCGGCGGCTGCCGCGCTACTTCAGCCGCGAGCTGCTGACCGCGAAGGTCGTGGTGGTGGATCGCGTGCCGGTGCCGCCGCTGACGGCCCTCGGCATTCCGGGCTTCGACGATTTCGAATCCATGCAGGCCGCCGGCATCACGTACCTGGACACGTTCTTCGTCGACCGACGGTTCGCGGCGGACGAGTCGCTGCACTTCCACGAGATGATCCACGTCATCCAGTGGCAGGTGCTCGGTCCGAAGGGATTCCTCGCCGCCTACGCAGAGGGCCTCGCGCGGTTTGGTTACCGCGACAGCCCGCTCGAAGTCATGGCCTACGATCTCCAGGCCTGTTTCGAGAACGAGTCGGAGCCTTTCGATGCGGAGCGGTTGGTTCGCGAATCACTCACGCCATGAACCGCAGCAGCCAGCGCGGGTCGGCGATCCTGTTTCTCCTGCTCCTGCTGGCGGTGGCGGTTGCACTTCTCGAAAGGACACGAACCATGGGCTTCTGGGATTCACTCTTCGGCAAACCGGCTCCGCGCCAGAAGGTGACCGGCGATCTCTCGCGGCACCGCGCCAACCTCGATTCGCACCGGCAACCGGCGATCCACCTCGTGCCGGCGGCGACGCCGGGCTTCAGCCATCTGGGTGGGCTACCGTCGGTCCCGACCGGCTTCGAGTGGCCGTTGTGGGCGGGGAAGCCGCAGTCGTTCCTCCTGCAGATCGATCTCGCCACGCTGCCGGCGAGCGCGGGAACCGAGGCGCTGCCGCGCACCGGCGCGCTGTTGTTCTTCTACGACAGCGAACAGAGCGCGTGGGGCTTTGACATCAAGGACCGCGGCAACTGGCGGGTGTACTACTTCGAATCCACCGAGGGCCTGCGCGAAACCGCCGCGCCGCAGAAGTTGGACGAGCACGCGCGCTACAAATCCGTCCCGCTCCAGTGCGCGCCGATCCAGACCTATCCCGATTGGCAGGATGCTCGCGTGCAGGCGCTCCAGCTGAAGGAAGGGGAGAGCGATGCGTACTTCGAGCTCTGTGCATCGCCGTTCGGCAAAAATCCAACTCACCAGCTGCTCGGCTATCCCGGCACGATTCAGGACAACGACATGGATCTGCAGTGCCAGCTCGTGACCAACGGGCTCTATTGCGGCGATTCGACCGGCTACAACGACCCGCGTCGCGCCGAGCTGGAGAAGGGCCGGTCCGACTGGATCCTGCTCCTGCAGCTCGATTCCGATGATGCTGCCGGGATGATGTGGGGCGACGTCGGCAAACTCTACTTCTGGATCCGCAAGCAGGACCTCGCCCGCCGCGATTTCTCCAACGTGTGGATGATCATGCAGTGCAGTTGATCCCTTTCTTCCCATGACCCTGAGCCCCATTGTCCTCGTCGTCTTCGCATTCGTCATCCTCGCAGTCTTGATCCTCGCCCTGAAGGCGAAGCTCGGCGGCGGTTCTGAGCCCTCCGGCCCTGGCAACGTCTATGAGCTCCGGACGGCGATCCTCACGAAGGCCGAGCGGTCCTTCTTCGGCGCGCTCGAACAGGCCTGTCCAGAGGGCGTCGGCCTCCTCGCCAAGGTACGCCTCGGCGACATCTTTAGGCCGCGCCAAGGCCTATCACCGTCGGAGCGGACAGGGGCTGACAATCGGATCAACCGCAAGCACGTCGACTTCCTGCTCGTTCGGATCTCCGATCTCGCGCCACTCGCTGGCGTCGAGCTCGACGACAGCTCCCACGCCCGCGCCGCCCGCCAGAAGCGCGACGCCTTCGTCGACGACGTCTTCCGTTCGTGCGGTTTGCCGCTGCTCCACGTGCCCGCGCAAGCGAGCTACAGCGTAGCCGAATTGAGGTCCACTGTCGCAAATGCCCTGTCGGCGCCGGCCGAAGAGCCCTCCAAACGGGCCTAACAGGACTTGAAAAACCGGACAGTAACCGGACAGACAAAATTCGTGCGGTCGGAATCCGGAAACAAAAAGCCTCGGAATTCTTTCGAACTCCGAGGCTTAAAGTGGCTGCCCAGGCTGGGATCGAACCAGCGACCAAGTGATTAACAGTCACCTGCTCTACCGCTGAGCTACTGGGCAGTGGCAGAAGGGCCGCTAGAACATGACCGCGCGGCCGGTTGTCAATACTCCGATTGGTTTCGCGAAAAGATTCGTGCGCGCCGCCGGACCGCGCCCACCCCGGCGGAAATAACCTTGAGCCACTCCGGCACCCCCGCGATTTTCGCGCACCCGCATGAAGATCCTGATGGTTACCCCGGAGCTGGACCCCTTTGTCAAAGTCGGCGGTCTGGGCGACATGGTGGGCGCGCTCGCCAAACAACTCGCCCGTCAGGGTCACGACGTCCGCTGCATCATCCCGCTTTACGGCTCGGTCAAGCGCGTCGGCGACTGGGAACCGCGGAGCCAACCCCTCGGCGCCGATCTCGCCGGCGGGCCGGAGTTCGCCCGCGTGTGGGAGACGCTGCTTCCGGGTTCGGAAGCCAAGGTCTACCTGCTCGAACACGAGCGTTTCTTCGGCCGCCCCGAAGTCTACTCCAACGCCGCCGGCAGCTTTCCCGACAACGACAAACGTTTCATCTTCTTCAGCCGCGCCGCCCTCAACCTCTGCCTCCAGCTCGGCTGGACGCCCGACGCCATCCACTGCCACGACTGGACCTGCGGCTTCGTTCCCGTCTGGCTCAACACCACCGACCGCGCAGGCCCGCTGGGGCGCTGCGCCACCGTCTTCACCATCCACAATCTGGAGCACCAGGGCTACTGCCACCGCCACGCCCTCGCCTACGCCAAGCTCCCCGACTGGCTCTTCAACGCCGCCAACGTCGAGGCCTGCGGCGCCGTGAACCTGATGAAGGCCGGCCTCTACCACAGCACCAAGATCACCACCGTCAGCCCCACCTACGCCCGCGAGATCCAGACCCCCGCCTTCGGCTTCGGGCTCGACCACGTGCTGCGCTTCCGCGCCGGCGACCTCATCGGCATCCTCAACGGCATCGACACCGAGGCATGGAACCCCGCCACCGACCCCCACCTGCCCGCCGCCTTCACCCCCGGCGATCTCGCCGGCAAGGCCGCCTGCAAGGCCGCGCTCCAGCGCGAGCTCGGGCTCGACGTCGATCCCCGCAAGCCGGTCTTCGGCGTCGTCTCCCGCCTCTTCCGCCAGAAGGGTCTCGACCTGCTCTGCGAGGTGCTCCCCTCCATCGTCACCAACATGCAGGCACAGTTCGCCCTCCTCGGCACCGGCGATGCCGATCTCGAGGCCGACCTGCGCCAGACCGCCTGGGAGTTTCCCGGCCGCGTCGGTCTCAAGCTCGCCTTCGACAACCGCCTCGCCCACCTCATCCAGGCCGGCGCCGACTGCTTCGTCATGCCCAGCCGCACCGAGCCGTGCGGGCTCACCCAGCTCTACGCGATGCGTTACGGCACGCTGCCGGTCGCCCGCGCCACCGGCGGTCTCGTCGACACGGTCGCGCAGTACCGCGAGGGCACCGGCGAGGGCACCGGCTTCCTCTTCGAGCACGCCGACGAGAACGCCGTCTACCACACCATCGGCTGGGCCAATGCCACGTTCTACGACCGCCCCGAGGAGTTCGCCACACTCCGGGCCAACGCGATGGCCCGAGACTTCTCCTGGACCCATTCCGCCGACCGCTACGCGCAGGTCTACGGCTGGGCGCGCGACGCCCGACTGTCCGGCTTCGCAAAGCACGCCTCCAAGTAGAACGTCCCCTTTGCTGTCCCCCCGCCGGAGCCGCGCACCCACGTGGTCGCCCCCGTGTTTCGGCGTCACCACCAACCCGAACCCAACCTCTCCGGGCCTTTCTGCCGGCGCCACTTGCGCGCGGCGGTATCCGGCCTAGTCTTTCACCGCCGCCCCCATGAAGATCCCGATCTCAGCGCTGCTCGCGCAAAAGGATCCCACCGTCCACACCGTCCCGACCGGCGCCACCGTGCAGGCCGCCGCGGCCGCGATGGCCGCGCGCAACATCGGCTGCATCCTCGTCGTCGAGGGCGACCGCCTCGCCGGCATCTTCACCGAGCGCGACCTGCTCATCCGCGTCGTCACTCCCGGCCTCGATCCCCGCACCACCCCGGTCACCTGCGTGATGTCCCCCCTGCTCTACACGGTCGACCCGACCGTCACGCTCGACAAGGCCATGGCGCTCATCTCCGAGAAACGCACCCGCCATCTGCCCGTGCTCGAGGACGGAAAACTCGTCGGCCTCATCTCCATCGGCGACATCAACAAATGGGTCGTCGAGCGCCTGCAGCACGAGGCGGAGTCCCTCCGCAGCTACATCTCCGGCCAATACCCGAGCTGAGCGCGATCGCCCCGTTCCGGTCGCGCGCCCCTTCCGTCTCCACGCCCAACGCAGATCTGTGAACCCGCGCGTCGGCGCTGCCGCGCCGCGACCAACCCCAAGGCATCGTGACCAAGAAACAACTCGTCGACTCGATCCTCCACCAGCTCGCCTCCGAGATGGAGCTCATCGCCCACGCGGCCAAAGCGGCCCACGACGAGGCGACGCATGACGAGGAGCTGCACAAGAACCAGTTCGAGACCCCCGGGCTGGAGACCTCCGTGCTGGCCGAGGGGCAGGTCCGGGTCGCCGCCGAGCTGCGCGAAGCCCTCGACGCCATCAAGGAGCTGCCGGTGCATGACTTCGCCGCGGGCGAAGCCATCGCCCTTGGGGCGCTCGTCGAGACCGAGAGCGAGGACGAGAAGACCCTCTATTTCGTCGGGCCCAAGGGCGGCGGGCTCGAGATCGAGCTCGAGAGCGCCACGATCTACGTCATCACGCCGCACTCGCCGCTGGGCGCGAAGCTGATCGGCCGCCGCGCCGGCGACCTCCTCCCCGCCCCCGCCGGCCGGTCCTCCGTGCGGATCGTCACGGTCCGGTAGCCGGCGGCCGCGTGCACCCCGCTCCGCCGCCCGAGCGGAGGCAGGCTCACTCGCCGCTTCCCGCCCGGCGCGAATCGCCCGCGGGCGCGCCGCCGAACCGCCGCATGATGACGTTCTGGATATCCTCCGGCGTCACCGGCTTGCTCACGTAGTCGTCCATGCCGGCCGCGCGACACATCTCGGCGTCGCCCGCGATCGCATTGGCCGTGAGCGCCACGATCACCGGCTGCCGCTCCGCCGGCAGGTCCGCGCGGATTCGCCGGGTCGCCTCCAGTCCGTCCATCCCCGGCATCTGCACATCCATGAAGACAAGGTCGACGCGCTGCGCGCTCACGACCTGCACCGCCTCGGCGCCGCCGGTCACCGCCTCCGCCTTGTAGCCGAGCCGCTCGAGCAGCCGCAGCGCGACCTTCTTGTTCACCGGGTTGTCCTCGGCCAGCAGCACCCGCAGCGGGAGGCGGTCCGCCAGCGTCGGCGGCGCCGCCACGCCCGCGGCCGTGCGCCCCGCCGTCCCCGGATCGGACCGCACCGCCATGGCCGCTGCCAACCGCTCGCGCAGCGCCTGCCGCCGCAACGGTTTCACCACGCAACTCCGCACCCCGGCCGCGTCCAGCTCCGCCCTGCCCTGCGCCTGGCCGGCAAGGGTCACGAACAGCACCGGAACCTCTGTATCCGGAAATACCGCCCGCAGAGCCGCCGCCGCGGCGGCGCCCGCGCTGTCGGGCAACAGCTGATCCACGACCAGCAGGTCGGGGGCGGCGCCGCCCGCCAACCCGGCCCGCGCCGCCGCCAGCGAGGCGAAACACCGCACGATGAACCCCTCCCGTTCCAGCACCTGCTCGATGAACCGTTGCGCCACCGGATCGTCATCGACCACCGCCGCGCGGCGGCCCACGTGGGCCGCCGCATGCTCCGGCCCGCCGCCAGCATTCGCGTCCCCCGGCAGCACGACCGTGAAATGGAAAACCGAGCCTTCGTCCGGCCGGCTCGTCACCCCGATCCGGCCGCCCATCAGCTCGACCAACCGGCGGCAGATCGCCAGGCCCAGCCCCGTGCCGCCGAACCGGCGGGTCATCGAGGCATCCCCCTGGCTGAACGGCTGGAACAGCGACTCCACCTGCTCCGACGGGATGCCGATGCCGGTGTCCGCCACCGTGAACGCCAACTCGTCGGGGTCCTCGCCCGGCCGGACCTCGACGCTGACCCGACCGGCCGTGGTGAATTTCACCGCGTTGCCCACGAGGTTCACCAGCACCTGCCGCAACCGCACCGTGTCACCAGTCACCAACTCCGGGACCCCCGGTGCGATCCAGTACGATAGCTCGAGGCCCTTCGCCCCCGCCGCAGCCGCGAACAGCTCCAGCGACTCCTCCACGCAGTCGGCCAACCCGAAGGCGTGCCGTTCCAGCTCCATCCGGCCGGACTCGATCTTCGAGAAGTCCAGGATCTCGTTGATGACCGCCAGCAACGAGTCGCCCGACTGCTGGATCGTGCGCACCCAGTCCTCCTGCTCGGCCGTCAGCGGCGATTCCAGGAGCAGGCGCGCCAAGCCGATCACGCCGTTCATCGGCGTGCGGATCTCGTGGCTCATCGAGGCGAGGAACTCCGACTTCGCCCGGGTGGCCGCCTCCGCCTGCGCCTTCGCCTGCCGCAGCCCCCGCTCGTATTCGATCCGATCCGTCATGTCGTGCAGCACCGCAATGAACCGCACGATCTCCCCGCCCTCCCCCGCCACCGGGTGGATCTCGCCCTGCAGATGGTGATGCCGGCTCGCCCGCGAGAGCGTCGCCAGTTCCACCTTCGCCGGCAGCCGCCGCACGAACGCCTCGCGCACCGCCCCGACCGGCGCCGACTCGCCCGGCGGCGGCGGCAACAGGTCGAGGAGCGCGCGGCCCATCGCCTCGACCGGGTCGAAGCCCATCCGCCGCGCGAAACTGCCGTTGACCCACTCCACCGTCCCGTCCCGGTCGGTGATGGCCACCCAGTTGTCGGTGATGCTCGCCACCGCCGCCAGCTTGCGCGCCTCCGCCTGGCTGGTGCGCCGCGCCTCCTCGGCCTGCTTGCGGGCGGTGATGTCCTGGAACGTCCCGGCGATCCGTCGCGGGGTCGCGTCCGGCCGGAACGCCACCGCCTTCGAGCGCTCGAGGATCCAGCGCCACTCGCCCGCGAGGTCGCGCACGCGGTACTCCGCCTCGTGGAACCCCGGTCGCGGCCCCCGCGGGAAGTCGCGTTTGACCGCCCCCGCGTCGTCCGGATGCACCAACGCGTCCCACTGCGCCATCCGCGGAGTTCCCGTGGTCTGGATACCGAGCATCCCCCACACCCCGGGGCTGAAGACCGTCTCCCCCGTGACGAGGTCGCTGTCGAAAGTGCCCACCTGCCCCGCCTCCAGGGCGAGGCTCAGGCGCTCCTCGCTCGCCTTCAACCGCAGCTCCGCCTGCCGGCGTCCCCGGTCCTCGGCGACAAGGCGCTCCGCCACCTGCGCGGCCTGCCGCTCCCGCCACCGGGCCTTCTGCGCGAGGTCGACGATGGTTCCCAGCAGCAGCGTGAAGAGCGCCCCGGCGGCCAGCACGACCTCCGCGATCCCCGGTCCTGCCGCCGCGCCCACCTCCAACCGGACCGGTAGCCCGCCCACGTCGAGCTCCCGATTCACCGCGCCCCTCGCCTCCTCCGCGAATTGACCATGGATGGGGACCGGACCGAGCGCGACCGCCACCCAGCCGTGCTCCATCGAGGGCAGCCGCCGCAAAGCCCGTTCCGCCCAGGCCGCTGCACCGATCTGCGCCGTCAGATAACCCTCGCCGTTGCCGCGACGAAAGGGCACGTACGCCAGCACGCCCGGGCGCCCGTCGGGGCCCGGCTCCGGGGCCAGCAACTCCATCCGGCTCATCGCGCGCGCCCGCTCCAGCGCCGCGCGCCGGCGGGGCTCGCCCAGGTGCTCGAACACCCCCGCGGTCGCCTCCCCCGTGGCGGCCCAGGTCTGCGTCGGCCGCAGCCCCTCATCGAGCCAGCCGACCCGCAGGACCTCCGGGAACTCCTGCATCACCCCCTGGGCGTCGGCCTGCCGCAACCGGGGCGTGTACTCGGCTCCCACCGCCTCGCGCACCGTGATGCGGTTGAGCGCCTGCAGCGGCCCCTCCAGTTCGGCGGCCAAAGCCGCGGCGATCGCGTCCGCCCGCAGTTCCGCCGCCCGGCGCGCCTGCAACCGGTCGCTCCGCACAAGGGCCCCCCAGAGGACCAGCGTCGCCGCGAGGCACCCGAGCATCAGGGGGACCGGCAACCAGCGCGCCGGCCGCGCCCGGTCCGGCCGCTCCTCGACGCCCAGCGCCACCAGGCAACTGCCCAGCACCAGCAACCCCGCCGCCATCGGCAGCGGCAGGGCCGCATCGCTCCCCAACCGCGTCGCCACCTCCAGTCCGGTGGCGTGCCCAAGGACTGCCGACAACCCCGCGGCGCCGACCAGTGAGCCGATCGTGGCCAGCAGCAGCACCCGCGTCCGCGTCGGCCGCCCCCCCGCGAGGGAGGCAAGCACGCCGCCGGCCAGCAGGAATCCCGCCGCCGTCACCAGGCCCAGCCGGCCCATTGTCACCACCTGATCGAGACCATGGCGCCCCAGCCACGTGTCGAGCCCGGCCGGCAACAGGGCCCAGCGGGCGAGCAGGCTCCACACCCCGGCCAGCGCGGGCAGCGCGCCCACCGCCGCCCAGCGGCGGCCCAGGCGCTCGCGCCCGAGCAGCGCCAGCGCGAACAACATCAGCCCGAGCGCCCCGCTCGCCGGCGCCGGGGCGTTCGGCACGCCCCAGTCGGCCAGCATCGCCGCGCCGGTGAACCATCCCGCCAGCACCCCCGCACCCAGCGTCAGCAGGATCGGGGCACCGGCCACGGGCAGGGGATGGGGGGGCGTGTGCCGGGGATTGGGGTTCGTCACGTCTGACATTTTTGGAGTCACCATCGGCCCGATGCAACCGGTTTTCCCGGCCGGCCTCCCCGCGGTTTTCCTCTTTTCGCCGTCCGCCTTCGGGGTTCAGCCTTTGTTCCGTCCGCCACTCCGCAGTCAGCAATCCGCAGTCCGCAACCCGCCCTTCCCTTATGCCTCGTATCTCCTTCCTCGGTTCCGGCAACATGGCCTCCGCCATCGTCGTCGGGGTGCTCAACCAGAAGGTCGCCGCCACCGCCGACCTCGCCTGCCTCGGCGGCAACGATCCCACCGGCGCCGCCCTCTCCGCGCGCACCGGCATCCGCCTCGCCCACGATGTCGTCGACCTCTGCACCGACGCCGATGCCGTCGTCGTCGCCTTCAAGCCCCAGAACCTGGCCGACGCCGACCCGCGCCTCGCCGAGGCCACCCGCGGCAAGCTCGTCATCTCCATCCTCGCCGGCAAGAAACTCGCCACGCTCGCCAAGGCCTTCCCGCACGCCCGCGCGCTCGTGCGCGCCATGCCCAACCTCCCCGGCTCCATCGGCGCCGGCATCGTCGGTTGGAGCAGCCTCGCGCCGCTCTCCGAGGCCGATCGCACGATCGCCCTCGGCGTGCTCGGCGCGCTCGGTGCCGTGCACAGCTTCCCCGAGGAGATGCTCGACTCCGTCACCGCGCTGGGCGGCAGCGGTCCGGGCTTCGTCTTCGAGTTCGCCGCCGCCCTGCGCGAGGCCGGCGTCGCCGCCGGGTTCACCCGCGAGCTCGCCGCCGAGTTCGCCACCGAGGTCCTGCTCGGCTCCGCCAAGCTCCTCAAGCAGTCGGGCGAGGACGCCGACGTGCTGCGCGACCGCGTGACCTCGCCCAACGGCACCACCTACGCCGGCCTGCAGGCGATGAAGTCCGCGAACTTCCGCGACACGATCCGCGCCACCATCCTCGCCGCCCGCGACCGCAGCAGGGAGCTGGCGCAGGGCAGCTGAGGCGCCAGCACCAGTACTCGATCATCCCGAGGCGCGACTCCGGTCGCGCCTTTTTGTTGTGGGGCCGGAGCTTGCTCACGGCGCGCAATACGGAGACAACGGACACGCAATCCCATGCGAACGATAGCCCTGACCCTTATGGTTCTGCTTCTCGTAGGGTGCACGCATCAGGGGGCAGCCGCTCTCGATGCCCCAGACGAGCAAGAGACGAGAGCGAGAATCGACCGGGAGATGGGTGCGCAGATCGCTTCCTACGAGAATGCGGATGCCGCCGCGTTCGTCGCTGAATGCACGAAGACCGGGGAATGGAGGTTTCTCAGCTGTGTGGTCTTGGAGTCACAGTTCACGACATTCCCCGGACTCACCCAAGCAGAGATCAAACGCTACATTTTCGAGAAGCAGATCCCATACGAGTGCATCGACTATTACGGCATCACCGAGGGCATTATTGGAGAATCGCTAGCACTACGTTCCCGACTCCGCGAGGTCCGTGAAGCCTACGCCGCACGAGTAAACCGCGCCGTCATTGCTGAAATCGAGAATCGCCCGCCGCTGGCAATGAGGAGGACTGAGTGAACAACACCGCTCCGCCACCGCTTCCCCGCCGCCGCGGCGCGATCGCCTCGTTTCTCGACGGCTTCGCCGCCCCTTGGGCCGGCCTGCGCTACATGAACGCCCACCCGGCGCTCTGGCGTCACGGCATCCTGCCGATCCTCTGCAACCTCCTGCTCACGGCCGCACTCTTCGCGGGCCTCATCTACGGTTGGTTCAAGGCCTACGCCTGGGTCGACGCCGCCTTCCCCGCCAACTGGTGGGGCGCCACGCTCGAGGTGCTTTCCGTCGTCGCCATCGCCGCGCTCGAGATCGCGTTGGCCGTGGCCGCGTGGATCGTCTTCCAGGGCATCTTCTGCGGCTTCTTCTACAGCCGCCTCGCCCGCGAGGTGGAGATCCAGCTCGGCATGGATCCCGCGTTGATGCGCGAGGTCCCGCTGCTCTACCAGATCACCGACGCCCTGCTCGACCTCGCCGCGCTCACCGCCGTGGCGGTCGGTTGTTTCGTGCTCGGCTGGATACCGCTCGTCGGCGCGCCGCTCGCGTTGGCGTTCGGGCTCTACTTCGACTGCGTCGTCTTCGGCATGGACTACCTCGACTACCCACAGGCCCTCCGCGCCCGGGGTCGCGCCGTGCAACGCCGCTTCGCGCGCCGGCACCGCGCCGCCACGCTCGGCCTCGGCTCCAGCGTGATGCTGCTCACGTTCATCCCGCTCCTAAGTCCGGTCCTGCTCACCACCGCCGCCACCGGCGCCGTGCTGCTCTACCGAAAGCTGGAGACGCCGGACTTTTGAGCGCGGATGCCTGCGCGCAACGGAAGCGCATCGCTTCCGCGCCGGACGGAGGAGGTTCCGCCTCGCACCGCGCCCCAAACTCTTTCGCTCGCCACCTCGCAAAGACGCAAAATCCCGTCCGACCGCGACACGGATTTGCGTCCTCCCCCCGCGGTCTCCTCTGGGAACGCGTTGCCGGAGAACGCAAAAATCTGTCCGATCGCGACAGACTTTTGCGTCTGCAACGCCGGCGCTTCCGCGGGCACTTCCCTGCTTGCGCCCGGGTCCCGCACCTCCGCTCATCTGCCTCCCGCCCACGAATCTCCGTTCGTCGCCCTCCGCACTCCCGTCCTCCGCGCTCTCGTGTCCGAAACCACCGCCCAGCCGCCCGCCGCCGATGAACTCGCCCACCTGCTCAAGCAGGTCTTCGGCTACGACCGGTTCCGGCCGCTCCAACGCGACATCATCGCTGCCGCGCTCGCCGACCGCGACACGCTCGCCGTGCTCCCCACCGGCGCGGGCAAATCGCTCTGTTTCCAGCTCCCCGCCCTCGCTCGCCCGACCCCCGGATTGACCGTCGTGGTCTCCCCGCTGATCGCCCTGATGAAGGACCAGGTCGACCAGCTCAGCGCCGCCGGCGTCGCCGCGACGTTCATGAATTCCACCCTCGGCGCCGAGGAGGCGAAGCGCCGTTACCGCGGGCTCTACGCCGGCGAGTACCGCCTGCTCTACGTCTCGCCCGAACGCCTCGCGCTCGATGGCTTCGTCGACCGCCTGAAGGAGTGGCCGGTGCAACTGCTCGCCGTCGACGAGGCGCACTGCATCTCCGAATGGGGCCACGACTTCCGCCCCGAGTACCGTCAACTCGCCGCCCTCCGCACCGCCCTCCCCGCCGTGCCGGCGATGGCGCTCACGGCCACGGCCACCCCGCGGGTGCGCGACGACATCGTGCGCCACCTCGCGTTGCGCGATCCGGCGATCTTCGTCGCCTCCTTCAACCGTCCGAATCTCACCTACCGCGTCGAGCCGAAGGACGAGCCGATCAAACAACTCCTCGCCTTCCTCAAGGAGCGCCCACGCGACGCCGGCATCGTCTACTGCGCCAGCCGCAAACAGACCGAGAAGGTCGCCGACTCCCTCGCCGGCCGCGGCATCGCCGCCCGCGCCTACCACGCCGGCCTCGACGCCGAAGAACGTACCCGCAATCAGGAGGCGTTCCTCCGCGACGAGGTCCGCGTCATCTGCGCGACCATCGCCTTCGGCATGGGCATCAACAAGCCCAACGTCCGCTTCGTCGTCCACTACGACCTCCCCAAGAACGTCGAAGGCTACTACCAGGAAACCGGCCGCGCCGGTCGCGACGGTCTCCCCGCCGACTGCCTGCTCCTCTACTCCGCCGGCGACGCCGCCAAACAGCGCCACTTCATCGACGAGATCACCGACGCCGAAGAGGCCGCCCGCGCCCGCCGCCAACTCCGCCAGATGCTCGCCTACGCCGACGCCACCTCCTGCCGCCGCGTCGAACTCATGGGCTATTTCGGAGAGCCTTTCCAAGCCTGCGACTGCGGCGCGTGCGACAACTGCCTCTCGCCGCTCGAGACCTACGACGCCACCGTCCCCGCGCAGAAGCTCCTTTCCTGCGTGTACCGCATCCGCGCCGCCAGCGGCTTCGACATGGGCCTCAAGCACGCCGTCGACGTCCTCCGCGGCCACGCCAACGAGAAGACCGAGCGTCTCGGGCACGACCAGCTCACCACCTGGGGAATCGGCGCCGACACCACCGAGCACGAGTGGATGCACCTCGGCCGCGAGCTCCTCCGCCTCGGCTACCTCGAGCTCGGCACCGAAATGCCCGTCGTCTCGCTCACCGATGCCGGCCGCGAACTCCTCCGCACCCGCACCGCCGTCACGCTCGCCAAGCCCCGCGCCGTCGTGAAACCGAAACGCGACCGCCAGGCCCGCGCCCGCCGCGGCGACTTCGACTACGACGAGATCCTCTTCGAGCGCCTCCGCGAACACCGCCAGAAGCTCGCCACCGAGCTCGAGGTGCCCGCGTACATTGTTTTCGGCGACACCACGCTGCGCGAGATGGCGCGCTTCTACCCGTCGAGCCCGACCGAGATGAGCGGCATCACCGGCGTGGGCGAAAAGAAGCTCGAGCGCTTCGGCGACGTCTTCCTCGCCGCGATCCGCGCCCACCTGCAGGTCCACGGCAAACAGACCTTCGCCGATTAGGAACTCACGCTTCCAAACGTGAGATGATGTGGAAATCAGGGAATCAGGAACGAGCCGCCTGTAGCCGATGTGGCGATTCCAAGTCGTAGCTGGACGACGCAGTCGTTCAGCTGGTCAGCCGGAATCATGAGGAATTCAGCGTAGGCGCGCGCCGGGCCGCGGCCTTACGGGGAAGCAAATGGTTCGGTCCGAGCGGGGATGGGCTGGTGGCTGCTTTGAACGGAGATCAGACACGAAAGTTCACCACAGAGGGCACCGAGTGCACGGAGTTCGCAACAGGAGAGTGAATTCAGGACTCTTCGGCCTCTCGGTGTCCTCTGTGGTTCAATTTCGGGCGATTTGCTTGAGAGGAAATCAGGAACGGAGGTTCAATAATGGTACCGCAGTTGCGCGATCCAGAGCTGGTCGCCGACAACTTTGTACACGAAACGGTGCTCGCCATCGATCCGGCGCGACCACCAGCCCTGCAACGCATGGCGCAGCGGCTCGGGCTTTCCGATGCCCTGGAACGGATCGCGGCTGGTCTCCTGCAGCAGCTGGTTGATCCGCTTCAGCACCGCGGGGTCACCGCGCTGCCACTCCAGATACTCCGCCCATGCATGCTCGGAGAAGACGAGTTTCATTCGACGTCCTTGAGCGTGCGCGCCTTACCCTTCCCCGCCTCGAGCGACTGGATCGACTCGAGCAGCCGTCGGGCGTTCGCCGGACTGCGGAGGAGGTACGCGGTCTCCTCGAGCGCCTCGAACTCCTCCAGCGAGAGCATGACCACCGACTGGTCGCGGTTGCGGGTGATGATGACCGGCGCGCGGTCCGCACAGACCTTGTCCATGGTCGCGGCCAGGTTCTCCCGGGCCGCAGTGTAGGTGATCGCCGTCATATGGACAGGATGCTGTCCATATCGCGCACTGCGTCAAGCCACCGGCATGAACTCAAACAAGAACGTCTTCGCCCTCACAACGCCGCGAGCCACTGGATGAACGGGCCCTGGTAGAGGCCGAGGACCACGGCACCGAGCGCGAGACCGACCAGCGTGATCGCGGCGGCGACGCCGAAGTGCAGCGGGGCGACGTTGCGCTCCGAGGCGGGCACGTCCTCGTAAAACGCCGCCCGGATCCAGCCGAAGTAGTAGAAGATGGAGACGACCACCGCGACGATGGCGATGCCGAGCAGCGTCCACTGGTGCGCGTGGAACGCGGCGACGAAGATCAGCAGCTTGCCGATGAAGCCGGCCAGCGGCGGAATGCCGGCGAGCGAACCGACGCCGCACGCGAGCACCGCACCGAGCAGCGGGCTGCGGCGCACGAGCCCGGCATAGTGGCGAAAGTCCTGGTCGGCGTCGTCGCCCACGGACACATGCGCCATCACGCCGAACGCGGCCATGGCGCCGATGAGGTAGGTAAAGAGGTAGAAGTAGACGGCGGCCGGCGCCCAGACGACAGCGTCGCGCGGCGCGATAGCGGCGACCACGCCGACGAGCAGGAAGCCGGCATGCGAGATGCCGGAGAGGCCCATGAGGCGCTTCACGTTGCGCTGGCCGAGCGCGGCGAGGTTGCCGAAGAGCAGGCTCAGCGCGGCGAAGATCGAGAGCAGCGGTACCGTGATGAACGCCAGCGTCTGGAACGGCCCGCGCACGAGGATCAGGAGCAGCGCGAAACCGGCGGCCTTCGACGACACGGCGAGGAACGCCGTCACCGGCGTGGGCGCGCCCTGATAGACGTCGGGCACCCAGATCTGGAACGGCACGGCGCCGATCTTGAAGGCGAGGCCGCAGAGCACGAGCGCGGCGCCGACGAGCGCGAGCGGGTGGTCGGGGTTGACGAGGAGGAACTGGTTGAGCGCGTCGAAGTTCATCCCGTCGGCGGTGTGCCCTTCAAGCAACGGGTTGCCCGCCACGCCGTAAAGCAGCACGATGCCGAAGAGCAACAGGGCCGAACTGAGCGAGCCCGTCACCAGGTACTTCAGACCGGCCTCGAGGGAGAACGGGCTCTCGCGGAAGAAGGCGACGAGGATGAAGAACGACACGGTGACCGTCTCCAGCGCGACGAAGAGCAGGACGAAGTGGTTGCTCTGCGCGAGCAGCATGAGCGCGCCGGTGGCGACGAGCAGGATGTGGTAGAACTCCACGCGCGGCGCCTTGTGCTTCGGTAGCACCACGGCAGCGAGGAAGGCCACCAGCGCCGAGGCGACCAGGAAGAACACGCGCATGACCTGCGAATCCGGAGTCTGGAGCAGGAGCCCGCCGAAGAGCGGCTGGCCGGTGAGCGATGCGGCCCAGTCGCGCAGCGTCCACGCCAGCGAGGCGGCGAAGCCGAGCAGGGCGACGCGCGGGGTGGCGAGGGCGAGCGCGCGCTTGGGCAGCACGAACTCGAGCGCGAGCAGCAGCAGCGCGAATCCGCCGAGGATGAGCTCGGGCGCGAGAGCCGACCAGCGGTTGGTCGCGGCGATGGCTTGGAGAGCGTTGAGAGATTCCGTGGGCATTGTGCCGGAGAGGGAAAGGGAGCGAATTACCGAAGGGAAAGGAAACGCCGGTAGGTCCGGTCTTCGACCGGACACTCGCCGGACAAGCTGGCATGCCGGACTGAGTTCGCCGCGACCGGTCGGAGACCGGTCCTACGGGTCAGCACCCCGAACGGGTAGGTCCGGTCTTCGACCGGACTGAGCGGGCTCGAACACTCCCCGGCACCATCGGCCGCGACCGGTCGGAGACCGGTCCTACGGGCGAGGGAGCGGAACGAGCGCGCCGAACTGGGGGCGACGAAGAGCATCACTGGTTGGCGGCGACCTTCACGGCGGCCTCGAGGGCCGGGTAGATCGTGCCGAGGGTTTCGTTGAGCGGCGCGGTGAGCGCCTTCGGCCAGAAGCCGAGGAAGAACAGCGCGGCGAAGAGCACCAGCGCCGGGATACGCGCGGACCAGGAGAGGTCGGCGGTCGGGTTGGCCTCCGCGTACTTCGCGTGGAGCTCGGTGGGCTGGCCGAAGAAGATCTTCGCCACGGCGCGCAGGCCGTACACCGCCGAGAGGATCAGGCCGAGCATCGCGAGCGCGGCGTAGAGGTGCGACACGTTCCAGAGCGCGAGGAAGACCGTGAGCTCGCCCCAGAATCCGGCGAAACCGGGCAGGCCGATGCTCGCGAGCATCGCCGCCGAGAAGAATGCCGCGAGGACCGGCGCGCGTTTCACGAGCCCGCCCATCTGTGCCATGTCGAACGTGCCGGTGCGCACAAGCACCTCCTGCCCGAGCAGGAACAGCAGCGCGACGGACAGGCCGTGCGCGACCATGAAGAGCACCGCGCCGCCGGCGCCGAGGGTCGAGAGGCAGGCGACGCCGAGGAAGCCGTAGCCGACGTGCATCACCGAGCCGAAGCCGATCATCTGCTTGAGGTCGCGTTGCGCGAGCGTGACCAGGCCGATCACGACGACGTTGGCCAACGCGAGCCAGATCAGCCACGGTGCCCAGTCGCGCGCGCCGAGCGGGAGCAGCGGGAGCGCGATCTGCACCAGGCCGTAGAGTCCGAACTTCTTGAGCACGCCCGCGTGGAGCATCGCGACGGACGTCGGCGCGGCGCCGTAGCCCAGCGGCGCCCACGTGTGGAACGGCCAGAGGGAAACGAGGATGCCGAAGCCGAAGAGCAGCAGCCCGAAGAAATAGTTCTGGAGAACCGGGAGCAATCCGCCCGCGTCGGCGAGCGCGGCGCGCAGCGCGATCAGGTCGAAGGAAGCGGCGTTGCTCTTCGTGTAGATGGCGATCAGGCCGGCCAGCGAGAGCATCGCGCCGGCGGTGAGGTAGATCGTCATCTTCATCGCCGCGTAGGTGCGGTCGCGGCCGCCCCAGACGCCGACCATGATGAACGTCGGGATGAGGGCGAACTCGTGGAAGAAGTAGAAAAAGAAGACGTCGACCGAGGCGAACACGCCCATGAGCCCGCCGTGCATGACGAGCAGGAGCATGAGGTAGAGTTTCAGGCGCTCGGCGCCGGAGTTGAGCGCCACCAAGCCAGCCGCGAAACCGACGATCGCCGCCAGCACGAAGAGCGGGAGCGAAATGCCGTTGAGCCCGAGCTTGAGCGAGATGCCGAGCAGGGCGGACAGGCCGAGATCGACGCTGGAGAGGAACGCGTAGCCGTCGGACTTCGGGGCGTCGGAGTAGGCCCACCACAGGTGGAGCGCGACGAGCAGCGGCACGAGGAAGCCGACGAAGGCGACGAGCTTGCAGAGGCGCTTCGGGAGGAAGTTGCCGAAGGCGAGGATGAGCCCGCCGGCCAGCGGAGTGGCCACGGCCAGTTGCAACAGGAGCTGGAGCGTAGAGGCGTTCATCGGCGGAAAAGGCAGACCACAGAAGATAACGAAGAGAACGAAGGACGGAGGGAACCGAAGCCTGCGCGCGTCGCAGACGACTTCGTTTCCTTCGTTACCTTCTGTCGATCCGTCTGGAAATTAGGGGACATGGTTCAGAGGAGACCGGTGGCGATGGCCCAGCAGAGGGCGGCGCCGAAGAGGAACCAGTAGACGTAGCCGTGCAGGCTGCCCACGTGCAGCAACCGCGCGCCGGCGCCGAACCACGAGACGATCTCGGCGCCGAGTCGCGGCAGGCCGGCGACGAAGATGGTATCGAGGAAGTTCAGCACCATGGCGAAGCGCTGCTGCACCTTCGCGACGTACCAGCCGTAGAAACGGTCGGGGGCAAGCTGGAGACGACCGAGCAGACCGAAGGCCGCGGGGGATTTCGCCGCGAGCGAGTCGGTGGCGTCGGCTTTGTAGAACAGCCACGCCACCCCGGCACCGAGCAGGAGGATACCGCAGGAGAGCAGGAGCATCGCGGTGTGGGCGGAGCCGTGGGCCTCGGGTAGCTTATGAGCGAAGGAACCGGCGATATGCGGGAAGAACCAGCCGTAGCCGCCGACGACCGAGAGGATGGCGAGGACGACGAGCGGGAGCGTCATCGTGAGGCCGGTCTCGTGGGCATGCTCGGACTCGTGCGAGCGGGCCTCGCCGAAGAAGGTGAGCTTCCACATGCGGATCATGTAGAACGCGGTCAGCACAGCGGTGGCGGTGAGGATGCCGAAGACCGCCTTGTTGTTCAGGAAGGCGAGGTAAAGGATGGCATCCTTCGAGTAGAAACCGGAGAGCGGCGGCAGGCCGGCGATGGCGGCGACGCCGATGGTGAAGGTCGCGAACGTCAGCGGCATCTTCTTCCAGAGGCCGCCCATCTTGAAGATATCCTGCTCATGGTGGCAGCCGGCGATGACCGAGCCGGACCCGAGGAAGAGCAGCGCCTTGAAGAAGGCGTGGGTCGTGAGGTGGAACATCGCGGCAGCGGCGCCTAGTTCGGTGAGGGGAACAGTCGTCTCTTTGAATGCGAGTTCACCAACCGCAAACGGACCGACAGTGATTGTCCCCAGTCCGAACGCCGCGACCATGTAGCCGAGCTGCGAGAGCGTGGAGTACGCGAGGACCTTCTTGATGTCGCGCTGGACGACCGCGCAGAGCGCGGCGTAGGCGGCGGTGGCCGTGCCGATCACCATGATCCACCAGAGCGCGTCGACGGTCATGAGAACGTTGATCCGGCAGAGCATGTAGATGCCGGCGGCGACCATCGTGGCGGCGTGGATGAGCGCGGAGACGGGCGTCGGGCCTTCCATGGCGTCGGGCAACCAGACCTGCAGCGGGAACTGCGCGGACTTGCCGACAGCGCCGCAGAAGAGGAGCAGCGGGAGCGCGGTGGCGACCACCACCCCACCCTTGCCCATGATCGCGGTCAGTTCGGTGAGGTTGGTCGTGCCGAACTGCCAGTAGCACCAGATGATGCCGAGGAGGAAGCCGAAGTCGCCGATGCGGTTGACGATAAAAGCCTTCTTTGCTGCGTCAGACGCAGCTTGCTTCTGGTTGTAGTGGTTGATCAGCAGGTACGAGCTGAAGCCCACCAGTTCCCAGAAGATGAAAATCATGAAGAGGTTGTCGGCGACCACGATGCCGAGCATCGAGAACATGAAGATCGACAACCCGCCGAAGAACCGCGCCTTGGCTTCGTCGTCGTGCATGTAGCCGACGCTGAAGACGTGGATGAGGAAACCGACGAACGCCACGACGGCCATCATGAGCTTCGCGAGATCGTCGACGAGGAAGCCGAGCTTGAGCGTGAGCGGCCCGAGCGTGAGCCACTCGAGCGAGCCGGTCACCGGCGTGCGGTCGGTCGCGAAGATGAGCGTGGCGGCGAGCGCGGCGATGCCGGCGGCGGCGAGCACGGAGACGGCGGCGGCGAGGTTGTGCCGGCGGCGCAGGAAGAGCGCGATCACCGCAGCCGAGGCCAGCGGGAGCAGCAGGAGTGCGAGGGTGGTCGTGACGGGGGTCATCGAGAGAGCGGAAGGCGGAGAGCGGAAGGCGGATTTCCGAAATGCGGAATGGCGGAGTGCGGAGGTAGGGCGCGACGTAGCGACGTTCGTGAGAACGTCGGAATCGGGTGGCGGGGAACGAAACCCTCACGAGTTTCGCTACGCGGACGGCGGGCCCAGAGATCCCGCCCTACCCTCGTGGCGACGTTCGTGAGAACGTCGAAGGCCTTGGGCATACGCGCAGCCGCGCTCTCGACGCTCTCACGAGCGTCGCTACGAGACGGGGTGGTGCGCGGGTGGTTCATTTCTTCAGTCCTTCAGCGCGGTGAGTTCGTCGACCTGCACGGTGCGGCGCTGGCGGTAGAGCTGGACGATGATCGCGAGGCCGACAGCGACCTCGGCGGCGGCGACGGTGATGATGAAGAAGACGAAGGTGTTGCCGTCGGGCGTGCCGTTGAAGCGGGAGAAGGCGACGAGGGCGAGCGTGGTGGCGTTGAGCATGAGCTCGAGGCACATGTAGAGCACCAGGGTGTTGCGCCGCAGGAGCACGCCGAAGAAGCCGATCGCGAAGAGCAGGCCGGCGACGAGCAGGAAGGCGTTGAGGGAGATGGTCA
>JAEWNN010000092.1 GCA_023457035.1 Verrucomicrobiota bacterium | reverse complement strand
CCGCCACCCGCCCCCCGGAACCCGGAGCCTGCGGTGCCGCCCGCCACAAGCGACACCACCGCGGCCCTCATCGACGACCTCCTCGACCAGGGGCGCGCCTGGTTGGAGGAGAACTTCGACACCGAGGAGCTCGAGCCGCTCACCCCCGCGCAGGTCCAACAACTGGTGAAGCAGCTCCAGCCCGTGGCCGATGCCCTCGCCCTCGGCAGCATCGAGGACTTCGCCGCGCTGCGCCCGCAGGCCGCGCAGTTGCTCGCCTGGCTGCGCACCCAGTCCTGGGGTGCGCCCTACGCCGACTGGCTGGCCCCGCGCATGGACTACCTCGACCTCGCCGCCGAGGCGGTCGAAGCCTCGCATCGCCAATGGGAGCTGGAGCAGCAGCGCCTCCGCGCCCAGCCCCCGCCCGATCCCGCCCGCCCGCCGCCCGTGCGCCCGCGGCCGACCCTGCGCTTCGAGGTGGTGCGCGACCGTGTCTACCGCACGGCGACCAGCAACCCCACCTGGACCCGCCGCATCGCCCAGCGCACGCCCCCCGCGCGCGCCGCCGAGCTGGCGCCGAAGCTCAAGGAGGTCTTCCGCGCCGAGGGCGTCCCGCCCGAATGCATCTGGCTGGCCGAGGTCGAGTCCTCCTTCGACCCCGAGGCGGAGAGCCCGGCGGGCGCGCGCGGCCTGTTCCAGTTCATGCCCGCCACGGCGAAACGCTTCGGGCTGCGCACGTTCCCCTTCGACGAACGCACCCACCCCGAGAAGAGCGCGCGGGCCGCCGCGCAGTATCTGCGTTTTCTGCACGGCCGCTTCGGCGAATGGCCGCTCGCCTTCGCCGCCTACAACGCCGGCGAGGGCCGCATCGCCCGCGAACTCGCCAAGGCCCGACGTCGCAGCTTCGACGAGATCGCCGACCGCCTCCCGGCCGAGACCCGCTTCTACGTGCCCAAGGTCCTCGCCACCGTCGCCGCCCGCGAGAACATCGACCCGTTCTCCCTGCCCGCGCCCACACCGGCCCGGCCGCTCGCCGTCGTCACCGGTGCGCCCACCCTCGCCTCCGCACCCACCAAGCCCTAGCCGCGCATCGCCGCGCTCCACTTCGGGTTCACCATCCGGCTCCTCCTTTCCCGCCATGCGCTCGCTCCCCGCCCTCCTTCGCCGGCGCCGCCGGCTGCTCCTCTGGCTCGCCGGCCTCTTCGCCGCCTACGCGCTCGCCGGGTTCTTCCTCGCCCCGGTCGTCGTCCGGCAACAGGCCGTCAGGCACGCCTCGGCCGCGCTCCGGCGCCCTGTCACCATCGAACAGGTACGCATCAACCCGCTGACGTGCTCCCTCACCGTGCGCGGCCTCGCCGTCGCCGCCCACGACGGCGCCGAGTTCGCCGGCTGGGACGAGCTCCACGTCGACTTCTCCCCGCTCGCCTCCCTCGGCCGCCTGGCCTGGAGCTTCGAGGAGATCCACCTCGTCCACCCCCGCGCCCGTCTCTATCGCGACGCCGCCGGCGCGCTCAACATCGCCGACCTGCTCCCGCCGCCGACCACACCGGCCGCGGCCCCGGCCGCCCCCGCGCTCCCGCCCCCCGTGCGCGTCGCCACGTTCGAACTCACCCGGGGCGAGTTCACCTACGCCGACAAGTCCCTCAGCGCGCCCTTCGAGACCCGGTTCGGCCCCACCTCCTTCGCCCTGCGCAACTTCACCACCCGTCCGCGCGAGGCCGGCGCCTACACCTTCGAGGCCACCACCGAGGCCGGCGAACGCTTCGCCTGGCAGGGCAGCCTCACCTTCTCGCCCCTCGGCTCCGCCGGCCGCGTCGCCATCACCGGGCTCAACCTGCCCAAGTACACCGCCTTCCACCGCGATCTCCACCAGCTCGATCTCCTTTCCGGCCGCCTCGGCGTCGAGCTCGACTACGAGCTCGACCTCGCCGGCGCCGCTCCCATCGCTCGCCTCGCCAACGGCCGCGTGACGCTCGCCGATCTCCAGCTCGCCGCCCGCGGCACCACCACCCCGCTGGCCACGATCCCCCTCGTCGAACTCTCCGGCCTCGCCGCCGACTCCGCCAAACAGCAGGCCTCCATCGCCACCATCCTCGTCCGCGGCGTCGACCTCTCCGCCACCCGCCGCGCCGACGGCACCCTCGACTGGCTCAGCCTGCTCGCCCCGGCCGTGGCGCAAGCGTCCCTGCCTGCAGAAACCGCACCCGCACCCGCGCCCGACCACCGGCCACCGGCCACCGGCGGCACCGTCGCCGGTTGGTCCGCCACCCTCGGCACGCTTGAACTCGCCGACGCCACCCTCCGCCTCCACGACCTCACCAACCCGCGCCCGGTCGAGCTCGTGATCGACCAGCTCGCCCTCAAGCTCACCGGCGCCAGCACCCGCCTCGACCAGCCCGTCGCCCTCGCCACCTCCCTGCGCTGGGGCGGCGCCGGCCGCATCGCGCTCGAGGGCACCGTCACCCCGCAACCCCTCGCCGCCGATCTCCAGCTCGAGGTCGCCGATCTCGCCCTACGCCCGCTCGATCCCTACCTCGCGCCCTTCGCCGACCTCCGCCTCACCGGCGGCGCCGTCCGCGCCAAGGGCCACGTCACCTTCGCGCTCACCGCCGACGGCGCCCCCGACCTGCGTTGGCAGGGCGAGGCCGGGGTCTCCGCCCTCGCCGCCGTCGACGGCGAGTTCGCCGAACCGCTCTTCGGTGTCACCGACCTCGCGCTCGCCAACCTCCGCGCGACCACACAGCCCCTCGGCGTCGCCATCGCGGAGATCGCCCTGAAAGCCCCCTACGCCCACGCGATCGTCTTCCCCGACAAGCGCCTCAACCTCACCTCCATCCTCAAGACCTCCGCCCCCGCTCCAGCCGCGGCGCCGGCGTCCCTGCCTGCGATCCCCGCGCCCACCTCCCCCGCGCCCGACCACCGGCCACCGCTCACCGCCGACCGGTCACCGGTTGCAGCCCCCTCGCCTCAAATCACCATCGCCCGCGTCACGCTCGCCGGCGCGCGCCTCGTCGCCACCGACCGCTCCGTCTCGCCCGCGTTCACCACCGAGCTCACCGATTTCGGCGGCACCATCTCCGGCCTCTCCTCCGAGCAGCTCGCCCGCGCCGAGGTCGACCTCGCCGGCCGCCTCGGCCTCGCGCCGCTCAAGGTCAGCGGCAAGATCAACCCCCTCGCCGGCGATGCCTTCACCGACGTGAAGATCACCTTCACCGGCATCGAGCTGCCGCCCTTCACCCCGTACTCCGGCAAGTTCGCCGGCTACACCGTCGACAAGGGCAAGCTCAGCTTCGACCTCGCCTACCACCTCTCCGCCCGCGAGCTCGCCGCCGAGAACAACGTCGTGCTCGACCAGTTCTACCTCGGCCAGACCGTCGAGAGCCCCGAGGCGGTGAAACTCCCCCTCAAGCTCGCGCTGGCCATCCTGCGCGACCGCGACGGCCGCATCGCCATCGACCTGCCCATCCGCGGCAACCTCGACGATCCGGACTTCAAGTACGGCCGGATGGTCATGCGCACCCTCGGCAACCTCGTCGTGAAGGCCGCCACCGCGCCCTTCGCCCTGCTCGGCGGCCTCTTCGGCGGCGGCCACGACCTGAGCGCCGTCGACTTCGCCTCCGGCTCCGCCGAGTTCACGCCCGAGGCGCTCGCCCGCCTCGACGGTCTCGCCAAGGCCCTCACCGAGCGCCCCGGCCTCAGCCTCGAGATCTCCAGCCAGCCGCAACGCGAGCTCGACCTCGCCGGCCTGCGCGCCGCGCAGCTCGAGGCGCTCCTGCGCGCCCGCAAGCTGCGCGAGCTCGCCGCCACCACGGCGGAGCCCATCGATCCGGCCACCGTGCAACCCACCGCGGAGGAGATCGCCCGCTACCTCGCCGAACTCCACGCCGAGCGCTGCCCGCCCGTCGCCGCCTCGGCGGAGGCATCCCAGCCTCTTGGCTCGACCACCACGGCGCCCGGCACCGCCACGCCCGCCCCCCACGCCGGCAACCTCGTCGTGCGCACCTTCCGCCGCCTCTTCATCGAGCCGACCCCCGCCGAGCGCGCCCAGCATCCCGCCGCCTCCGGCTCGGCCCACCGCCCACCGGCCACCGACAACCGCCAACCGGATACCGCCACCCCGCCCGCGCTCACGCCCGAGGAGCTCCGCGCGCAGGTGCTCGCCACGATCGCGCCCGACGACTCCGCCTTCGCCGCGCTCGCCGCCCAGCGCGCCCAGCGCATCCAGGAATACCTGCTCACCAAGGGCTCGATCGACGCCGCCCGCGTCTTCCTCGCCCCCGCCGGGGTCCCGCCCGCCGCCGGCGCCACGACCGTCCCGCGCGTCGTCTTCAACCTCCAGTGAGGAACGACCGGCTGGATATGTGGAAATCAGGGAATCCGGAAACCGGACCTCGGAGAATGGAACCGCTGATATCCGCTGATAGACGCTGATGGGACCCGAAAGACCCTGCGCTTTCCTCGTAGCGCTGCGCGTGAGCGCAGCGACCGCCCGCGATCAGCGGGCGCCGGCACCCACCGCCCCTGCGGCGATCAGCTGCAGGACACCTTGGAGGCTTCGCCCCTTGGCGAAGCCCATCAGTGGTTCACAACACTCCGGAATCCGGACACGGAGAACCTGGAACTCACGAACTCAGGAAGCCGGGCCAAGCCACGGAGAGTGGAACCGCTGATCGACGCTGACAACGGATGTGAACCACAGAGTGCACCGAGAGCACAGAGGAAGAATTCCAGTCCCACTCGTTCCCGCTCTGTGAGCTCTGTGTCCTCCGTGGTGAATCCTGCCGGGATCGCGTGGCCGATCGCCGCGCCCGCTTGGGTTTCTCCGTTCCTGTTTTCCTGATTCCCACATTCCCTTCTCCGACGCCGCTCAGCCCAGCTGCGCCTCGATGAACTTCAGCAGCTCCTCGCGGCCCTCGCGCTTCGTGGCCGACACGAAGAAGTGCTCCGGCATCGCCACGCCCGCCGCCGCCAGCTCGCGGCCGAACTGCTCGGCCACCTGTTTGTAGCGCCCGCGACCCACCTTGTCGGCCTTCGTGAAGACCACCACGAACGGCACGTCGCAACCGTCCAGCCAGCGCAGGAACTCTAGGTCGAGCCGCTGGGGCGGGATCGATCCGTCGACGAGCACGAACACGCACGTCACGTTTGCGCCGCGCTCGAGGTAGTCGGCCACCGCCACGTTGAAATCCGCCCGCTCGCCCTTCGCGCCCTTGGCGAAACCATAGCCGGGCAGGTCGACGATCCGCCAGTCGTTGTTGATCCGGAAAAAGTTCAGCAACCGCGTCTTGCCCGGCGTGGCCGAGACCAGCGCCAACTCGCGCCGCTGCGCCAGCAGGTTGACCAGCGACGACTTGCCCACGTTCGACCGCCCGATGAAGGCGAACTCCGGCAAGGCACCCTTCGGGGCCCCGTTCAGGGTCGGCGTGCTGGCCTCGATCTCCGCGGACTTGATGATCATGCCGCAACCACTGCCCACCGTCGCCGCCGACACAAGACCCGATGCGGAGCAACCCCTGGAATGTGGAAATCAGGGAATCAGGAAACCGGACCTCGGGGATTGGATCCGCGGATAGAAGCTGATGGAGCCCGGAAATGCTTCGCGCCCTCCTCGTAGCGCTGCGCGTGAGCGCAGCGGCCGCCCGCCGTCATCTCGGAGGCGCCGCGCGCCGGAGATTCTTCCCGAAGGGGAGAACGCCTTCTACCGGCCACCGGCTACTGGCTACCCGCCCACCGTCCACCGGCAACCGCCGGCCGCCCGCCGCCGGCCGCCATTCATGCCGAACCCCGCCCGGTCGCCGTTTCCCGCGGCCACTCATCCAACACCGATGGCCGCGGCCCCTCCCGTCGCCATCCTTTTCCCACACCGGCAACCCGCCGACGCCTCACCGCCTCCCCATGAACATCCTCCTCCCCTACGTGCTCCTGCAGTTCGTGTTCCTCGGCGTCCAATTGATCGGACAGCGCAGCTTGAAGGCGTTCCTCGCCACCCACACCACGATCGACGGCGACGCCGCGTTGGCCGCGTTCAAGCAACTCGTCCGCGGCCAGATGTACGGCGCACTCGCCGTCATCGGGCTCGGCGTGCCCATCATCCTGGGCAGCACCGTGCTCGCCTTCACCGCCGGCCTGCTCGGGCTGGCCTTCGTGCTCGTGTTGTGCGGCATCGGGCTGGTGCTCGGCAAGGCCACGAAGACGCTCGAACTCCAGGCGCGCACCCTCCCCTGCTCCGAGGCGTTCCAGGCCGAGTACGCCCACATCTGCGAGACCTGGCAGAAGAAGCCGCTGCCCCGTTTCTGAGCCGGAGAGGCCGCGCCCAGACAAGCGCCCCTCCGGATTTCGGACACGGAGAAGGTGGAACTCAGGAAATCAGGAAACCGATCCGAGCCACGGAAAAGGGAACCGCTCTGCCGTACGGCAGAAGACGCTGATGGGTCCCGGAAATCCCCCTGCACTCCGCCAGACCTCCCGCTCGTAGCGCTGCGCGTGAGCGCAGCGACCGACCTCCGACTACCGACTACCGTCTACCGGCTACCGGCAACAGCCCACGGCCCACCGCCCACCGGCTACCGGCGACCGGCGACCGTCCACCGCCCTACTCGTCCTTGTGCTCGATGTACGCCGCGGCGATCTCGAGCTCGGCGGAGCGCCGGTGGGTGTAGGTACGCACGTACCAGAAATGCGTGGGGGTCTCGTGGACCACGAGCCGCTTCTCCTGCCGGTCGTCCGAGCTGGCCGGACTCCGCAGCTCGAAGGTGTCGGACCCGATCACGACGCCGTTCTCCACCGCCTTCCAGGTGCACTGGAAGACCATCACGCCCGCGTCGGCCGCGTCCGGCGCGCCCTTGATGGCGACGGAGAGTTCCGCCTTCATCTCCTGCCGGCGGTTGTCCTTGCCGTAGATCGGATACGAGAAGCTCTGCTGGGCCTCCACCTGCTCCCGGCGGCCCGCCGCGTAATCCAGCCGCCGTTCCAGGCCGGGCAGGTAGACAGTCTCCAGTTTCGGCGTGATCACATTGAGCCCCCGCTTGATGTCGACCTCCATGTAGCTCCGCGCCCGGCGGCCGATGTCCTGCTGGAGCAGATGCCGCCCCACCGAGAACGGGGTCACCGCGGCCTGCGCCTCCTTCGTGTGGTCGCCGACGAGGGCGAGCGTGTGCTGCTGGTCGACGACCGTGATCTCGCGCCCCCAGTTGGAGAAGTACACCTCGGTGCGCTGGTACCGGTGGAGGCCGTAGAACACCCCGGCCCCCGCCACCAGCACCCCCAGCGCCAGCCAGACCGGCAGCAGCCGGAGCTTGCGCCGCACCCCCTTCGGGGCCGCGGGCGCGCGGCGCCGCACATCGACCACCTCGTAGATCTCCACCGGGTCCGCGAGCCCCTTCAGGACGTAGCTGCCGTGCAGCTTCCAGTCCAGCGTGCGCCCGGTCTGCGCGCGCAGCCAGCCGCGAGCGCTGTCGAAGACCGGATACGTGAGGTAGATCTGCCCGGCGTCGGCCAGCGCCTCCACGCGCGAGGCGCGGTTCACGTGCCGCCCCACCAGGTCGAGCTGCGTCTGGTTCTCCACCGCCACCTGGCCCATGTGCAGGCCGATGCGGATGCCGAGTGTCTCGAGCTCCGGATGGGACTCGTTGAAGGCGACGGTCTCCTCCTGGATGCGCAGCGCGCGTTCCACGGCCGTCGAGGGCTCCGCGAACACCGCCATGACCGAGTCGCCGATGTGCTTCACGACCAGCCCGGCCCCGCCCTCCTCGACCGCCCGCACGACGATCTCGTCGTGCCCGCGCAGCAGCTCCACGGCATGCCGCTCGCCGCGGCGCTCCCCGATCTCGGTGAAGCCCTTGATGTCGGTGAACAGGATGACCAGCACGGAGGTCTGCCGCCGCAGCCGGTATTGTTCGATGCTCGAGAGGTCCTGGTTGGTCAGGTCGAGGGGCGTCCGGTTTTCCATGCGGCCAGTGAGTCGGCGGACCGTCATTACGGCGAACCGATTCTTGCGACCGGAGCGCCCGCCCGGCCAACGGCGCAAAAGCCCGCCCAACGGCCCGGCCGCCGGCACCGCGGCGCCCCTCGTTTCCGGCCCCGGAGAATCTGGAACTCACGAACTCAGAAAGCCGGACCAAGCGACGGAAACTGGAACCACTCTGCCGTACGGCAGAGCACACTCATTCACACTGATGGATTCCGGAAATCCAAAGCGCGCTGCCACACCTGCCATCTGTAGCGCGGCGCGTGAGCGCAGCGATAGCCCGCACCGCCCTCCATCCTCCGGCTACCGGAAACCGGCCACCGGCTACCGGTCACAGGCACCCACCAGCCGCGCCTTCCGGAACACGAAGTCCGGCTTCACCGTACCGGTGGCCAGTGAGCGGTGGCCGGTATCCGGCCCTTGGCCGCAGCTCCGGTCCGTCGTGGCGGGGTGCTCCAGCCCCCGTCCGTTTGCATGTCCACCGGGCATCGGCAACTGGTCACCGATCACTGGCGACTGTCCACCGGCAACCGGCCACTGTCCGCGCAGCGCCAACCGCTGCCCCCGCCTCCACCCCGTGATGCCGCCCGCCCGCAGCAGCGCCACCAGCCGCCTCGGAGGCGCAGGGCGCCGGAGACTCTGCGAAACAGCAGAGCGTCGACGCGTTTCCCGCCGACCGGTTCCGCGCCATCAGCGCGCTGCGCTGCTTCGGGGTGAGGATGTCGGCCATGTCCGGTCAAGGCCACGCAGCTCACGGCAGGCGCAAGAACGCGGCCACCGGGTCGGCCGCGAATCGTACGATCTCCGCCCGCCTTCGCCGCAGGAGCTGCTCGATCAGGTCCGTGCTGCAGTTGCCCAACTCGATCCCGACCACCTTGTGGCGGCGCGCCCTGCAGAAAACTCAGATGCCGGAAGTCCTCGTCCATCGACACAATGAGGAAGCCCTGCTCGCACGCGTGTCGCCAGACCGCGACATCGGCACCGCCCGCCAACCCGCAGTCCCGCACGTGGGCACTCCCCGGAAAGACATCGGCCAAGCGGCGGGCGAGCTGGGGCGAGAGGTTCTCGTCGAGCAACAGCCTCATGCCGCCGGGGCCGTGTAGAGCCGCCGTTCACGGTCCGCCGCGAAGGCGAGGCAGGCCCGGATGTCCTCGAGCGTGAGGTCGGGAAAATCGGCGACGATCGCCTCCGCCGTCATGCCACCGGCGAGATAGTCGAGCACATCGTAGACCGTGATGCGCAACCCCCGGATACAGGGTTTGCCGCCCCGCTTGCCGGGTTCGATCGTGATGATGCCGCGATAATCCATGCGCTGGACGATAGCGCCCCCCCACCCGAGGCAAGAGCCGGACCGTCCGCCGCCAGGGCGCGGCTCACCGCCACCGGCCCGGTTTCCGATCTCCAGCCTCCGCTCCTTGCGGAACACGAAGTCAGGCCGCGCGGTGAGCGGACGAACAAGACCGGAAGGCAGGCAACGAATCTGAACCACAGAGTGCACCGGGAGCACAGAGGAGGAAGCCCGAGACTCGCTGCCCGAACTCCGTGCGCTCTGTGCGCTCCGTGGTGAATCCTTCCCGCCACCGCCTACCGTCCGCCGGCTACCGGCAACCGGCCACTGTCGCCGCAGCGACAACCGCACGCCCCCCTCCAGCCGCCGATCCCCGCCGCGCGCAGCAGCGCCACCAGCCGCAGCTCCGTCGACGCATTCCCCGCCGAGCGGATGCGCGCCATCAGGCCAGCCTCGGATAACTCACCACCGGGACCTCCGGAAACGCGATGCCCGGGGCAAGCTTCAGCGCCAGCTCGCGAGCTTCGGCGTAGGTTCTCCGGTCCGCGATGTGTTCGAGCCAGCCGTCGACGCCGACTCCATGGAGTTCGAAGAATGGCGGCCCGTACTCTTCGTCGAAGGGATCGTCGTCCACCGTCATCGGTACCGCACCATCCTCCACCGGGGTACAACGCGCAGTCTGGATGCGGAACCGGCGAAAGGCCGATCCATGAACTGGATTATCGGCTTCAAGTTCGAGCGGCACGATGACCGCGGCGGAACAACTGACCGGTAGACGGAGCCGCAACGCGACACGCAGGCAATCACGCTCGTCGAACCGTGCCGACCCGTCTGCGCCGATCAGCGCTACGCAAGCATCCCCGAAGCGATCTTCGAGGAAGTAGGGCCAGCACTCGTCGAACTCATCGAAGCAAACGTGGTGCGTTGCCCACGCCTCGAACTGCGTCGCGACTCGCATCACCTCGCGCATCCACTGAATGCCGTCGCCATAGCACGCGCTGAGATCGGGCCGCGGATCGCGCTGGCAGGCTTGCCACAAAGATACCGCTGCCCCCAGTACGGCGGCGAGGTCGGGAACGCTCCCGACCGATTCTCGTTCCGTGTTCATCGATTGAAGACTCGCTCCCGGTTCAGATTGCCGCCTATCGTCGACCCATGCCCGCCGCCCCCGGAAAGAAATGGACCCGCGACGAGTTGTTCGTCGCGCTGAACCTCTACCACAAGCTCCGGTTCGCGCAGTACGACCAACGAAACCCGGCCGTCATCGCCCTCGCCGCAAAACTCGGGCGCACCGCGAGCAGCGTCGCCATGAAGCTGTGCAACCTCGCCTCGTTCGATCCCGCCCTGAAACTGCGCGGCATCAAGGGCCTCGCCGGTGCCAGCGCCCTCGATCGCTCCGCCTGGGAGGAATTCCACGCCCACCTCGACGAAGCGGTACCGGCCAGCGAGGAAGCCCTGCGCCAACTCTTCCGCGCCGATCCCCACGCCGAACTCACCGTGATCCCGACCGAGGGCATTCGCGTGCGCAAGCGCCCGCCCACCGCCACCGAAACGACCGCAACGGTGAAGCAGCGCCGAGGTCAGGAGTATTTCCGCGACGCAGTGCTGAACAACTTCGCCGGACGCTGTGGCGTGACGGGGCTCGCAGTCCGAGAGCTTCTGATCGCCTCGCATATCTTGCCTTGGGGCATCCACCCCGCCGATCGGCTGAACGTGCGTAACGGGCTTTGTCTCTCCCGCCTCCATGATGCCGCGTTCGATCGCTATCTCATCACCTTCGACGCCGACCTCCGTCTTGTGCTGACGCCGCGACTCAAGGAAGCACTGTCGCAGCGTTCGGTCTCCGAAAACTTCGGCGCCTATTCCGGACAACGCCTCCTGGTTCCCGACGACGCCGCATTGCCCGATGCGCGCTTTCTCGCAGAGCACCGCGCGAAGGCTCTCGCTCAATCTTGAGCCACCCGCCATCTCCCCGCGCGCAATACCGCTGATGTAGGTCTGGTCGAGGTCGGCCTGCACGGCCAAGCGTTCCTGCGTCCACTCCTTCTTCTCGCGCAACGCGCGGACATTCTCGCCGAAGCGGACGAGGGGCTTCGCCTTCTGTTTTCGCATCGGGCGATCCTACAGGTTTATGACTCAGAAGTTTATAGACGATGAGTCATAAATGCGGACCACACCGGCCCGGCGATCGCGGTCCCGCCGCGCCGGAGCGGTGCCCAACGGTGGCGATCGGGTGAGGATCTTCCTGCGCCGGCCGCGCCGCTCCCGGTCACTCGCGCGTGAGCGCCGCGATGGCGTCGGCCCACTGGGGCCACGCGGCCGCCAGCGCCGCGCGTTGCCCGAGCTCGAAGTCGGCCTCGTCCCAGCCGGGCGCCATCATGCAGCCGACCAGCGCCCACCGGCCGCCCGGCGCCAGCCGCGCGCCCTGCCAGAC